>CAVLAC010000023.1:0-20923 GCA_963661055.1 bacterium
AGTCCCTTCCGCCCCGCTAAATATGGGCTATCTCGCGGCGATTGAGGGGTTCTTGGAAGCTGAGCACGCGGCGGGACGCTCCACGGCAATTGGCTACTGGAGCGCCGATAATAAGTGGGTCAGCAAAACTGCCGCGCAATTTGTGAAAGACCTGAAGTCCGCCTACGCCCAACGCGCCGCGATTCGCCACGCGAAATAGCGGCGTTTTTGAAGTTTGAGCCCCACGCGTGGGGCGAAATATGGTATAATATAGGGACTATGAACTTGTTTGAAGAGTTGAATGCGCGGGGACTCGTGGAGTCCCTGACGGATCCTGAGATTGAGCAGGCGCTTGAGAAGCCGCTGACGCTCTATTGTGGGTTTGACCCTTCCGCCCGCAGTTTGCAGGCGGGGAATCTTGTATCCATTATGGTGCTTAAGCGTTTCCAGATGGCGGGGCACAAGGTAATTGCGCTTGTCGGCGGTGCGACTGGGCTTATTGGCGACCCCAGCGGAAAGTCCGCTGAGCGCAATATGCAGACGGTGGAGCAGGTCGAGGAAAATAAGCGCGGCATTCGTGAGAATCTCTCGCGGGTTCTTGACTTTGACGGACCCAACGCGGCAATTATGGTCGACAACTACGACTGGTACAAGAATACGAGCGCGATTGCGTTTTTGCGGGATATCGCGGTCAACTTTCGTGTGCCCCAGATGCTCGCGAAGGAAAGTGTGAAGAAGCGTCTTGAGGCACGGGAAGGGGCTCTCACCTTCACTGAGTTCTCGTATCAGATTCTTCAGGGCAACGACTTCTTGCACCTCTACGACACTTACAACTGCCAAATGGAAGTTGGTGGTGCCGACCAATGGGGCAACATCACGGCGGGCACGGATCTCGTGCGGCGTATGCGCGGCAAATCGGCGTATGGGCTTACATTCCCGCTCCTCCTTGATTCGACGGGACGCAAGTTCGGCAAGTCCGAAGGCAATGCGCTTTTCTTGGATGAGTCGCTGACGAGTGTCTATGATTGGTATCAGTACTTCCTCAGGTCGGCGGACGCGGATGTGATCCGTTATCTGAAGGTATTCTCGCTCCGTTCGCTCGAAGAGATCGCGGCACTTGAGGCGGAGATGAAGGCACATCCCGAGGCGCGCATTCCTCAGAAGGCGCTCGCGGAAGAATTGACGCGGCTCATTCATGGTGAGGCGGGGCTCAAGAAGGCGCAAGAAGCGACGGCGACACTATTTGGTGGCTCGCAGGCGGGTAAGAGCGCGGCAGAACTCGAGACCATCTTTAAGGATGTAAAGAGTGCGTCCGTCAAGAAGTCCGAAGCTCTCGGCAAGACGGTATGGTCCGTCGCGGCGACGGCGGGGATGTTCAAGTCGAATGGCGAAGCGCGGCGTATGGCGCAGCAGGGCGGGCTCTCGCTGAACGGAGCGAAAGTCGATGATAAGCGCGTCTTGGAAGAAAGCGACTTTGTGGAAGGGCGGCTTGCCGTCCTTAAGCAGGGCAAGAAGAACAACTTCCTCTTGAGGGTTGAAGATTGAAGACGATAGAACGCTACGTATTTAGCTCCTTCTTGTCGAGTTTTACGCTCGCGTTCTTGGTGCTGAGTTTTGTCCTTACAATCGGGCTTATGGTGCAGATTGTGGGGCTTATCTTGGATGGTGTCTCGCTTTCGCTCGTGGGGTCGTTCGCGGCGGTGAGCTTTCCAGAGACGATGCAATGGACGATTCCGCTCGCCTTGCTAGTCTCGGGCATCCTCGTCTTTTCGCGTTTGAGCGCGGATAGCGAAATTGCCGCGATGAGGGCGTGCGGCGTGAATTTGCTTTCCGTCATCAAGTATCCCGCCATCTTTGCGCTTGCCTGCACCTTATTGGGTGCGTGGATTAATAATGAGATTGTGCCGCGTGGGCATACGGTGCGGCGCAACTTGAAGACGAAGGTCTCGGTGGATACGAGCCTCGATGTGCTGGAGCCTGGTATGTGGATTGACGACTTCCCGAAGGCGAAGCTTTACTTTGCCGCGCGGGAAGGGAATCTTCTTAAGGATGTGCGGGCGGTAGACTTCTCGAATCCGAAAGTGCGGCGGTTTATCACGGCGAAAGAGGCGCGGGTGACGGAAGATGGACGCGATGTGATTCTCGACCTCCACAATATGACGGTTGACCCCGTGGACGAGAATACGCCTGGCATGATGACGGTCGAGAATTATTCGTATCGTATTGAGGATGCGCTCAAGAGTTCGCAATATATAAAGAAGATTAAAGACCTCCGCTTTTTTGAGCTTCTCACGAATATACGGGAGCAAAGTGCCGCGATTAAGCAGATGAAGGCTAAGGGCGTTGATGCCGTGACGATTAAGGCGCAACGCAAGGCTCTATCGCGTGCGAAGGTGGAGTTCTCGAAGCGGCTTGTTTTCGCGTGTGCCTCGATTTGTTTTGTGCTTGTCGGCATTCCGCTCGGAATCCGTGCCCAGCGCAAGGAAAGTTCCATTGGTATGGCGATTTCGCTTGCCGTGGCGCTTGGGTACTATTTGCTTGTGATGTTGATGCTGAGCCTTGACCGCTCTTACGCGATACATCCCGAGATTTTGATTTGGTTGCCAGTTTTAGCCTCATTGGGGCTCGGCGGCGTACTTGTACGCAAGAATCTTTAAAGTAAGGAGTAAAAGAAGAAATGTCAAAGATACATCCTACTGCGATAGTTGAAGACGGTGCTCAATTGGGTGCTGATGTTGAGGTGGGACCTTACGCGCATATTGGTCCTAATGTCAAAGTCGGCGCGGGTACGACGATTGGGCAGGGCGCGATTGTTGATGGGCACACCACAATTGGTGAGAAGTGCCAAATCTTCCCTTATGCGCTCATTGGTATGAAGACGCAAGACCTTAAATATCAAGAGGGTTCCGTTAGCTATGTGGAAATTGGCGACCGTACGGTGATTCGCGAATTCGCGACGGTGCACCTTGGCACGGCGGACGGCGAGAAGACCGTCATTGGTAGCGACTGCCTCTTTATGGCGTATTGCCACGCGGCACATGGGTGCGTGCTCGGCAATCACGTCATTTGCTCCAACTCGGTGCAACTCGCGGGGGATGTGCATTTGGCGGACTACACCATCATTGGTGGTGTCACGGGCATTCACCAATTCTGCCATGTTGGTCGCCACGCGATGGTGGGCGGCGCGGCAAAAGTGCGGCAGGACTTCCCGCCCTATATGCTGGGCGATATGGTCGAGGGTTCGCTCAAGGTAATTGGCCCTAATGTCGTTGGGCTTATGCGGCGCGGCTTTTCGCGTGAGACGATTCAGGCTCTGAAGGAGGCGTATCGCTTCTTGTATCGTGACGGACTCAACCGTACGCAGGCCTTGGAGCGCGTCGAAAATGATGTCGAGCAGCTCCCTGAGGTCAAGGAACTCGTCGCGTTCTATCGTGAATCAAAGCGCGGCGTTTCGTAATTCTGCCGAAAATATGTTATAATATAAGGAAGTTTTCTAGAAGAAAGGTTATCAAAATGAGACCAGTAGTTCTAATTATCCGTGATGGATGGGGCGTTAACCCGCGTAAGGACGGCAACTCCGTCTTTGACGCGAAGACACCCGTGATTGATGAAATTCGCGCACGCTATCCGCATTGTTTGCTCGATTGCTGTGGCGAGGCGGTGGGTTTGCCTGATGGCTACCAGGGTAGCTCGGAAGTCGGTCACCTGAATATGGGTGCGGGACGCATTGTTGTCCAGGAGTTGAAGCGCATTGACGACGGACTTTCCTCGGGCGAACTCTTTGAGAATCCGAAGTGGAAGAATCTTATTGCGCAGTGGAAGGCGAACAATTCGCAATTCCATTTCTTTGGGCTTTTGCAGGATGAGGGCGTGCACGCCCACCAGGAGCACCTCTTCAAGCTGATGCGCCGCGCCCGCTCGGAGTTCCCTGAGGGACGCATTGTGGTGCATCCGTTCTTGGATGGACGCGATACACCGCCGCGCTCGACGATGGAATACATCGCGCGTTTGAAACAAGAGCTCGCCGCTGTGGGCAATGCCAAGATTGGTACGGCGATGGGGCGCTACTATGGTATGGACCGCGTCAAAAACTGGAAGTTGACGAGCGAAGCCTATGACTGCATTGTTGGTTGCAAGGGCAAAAAGGCGGCGACGATTGAGGAAGTTGTCAAGAATGAGTATGCGACCGGCAAGACTCCCGACGGCACGCCGATGACCGACGAGTACATTCCGTGTTATGTGATTGGCGACTACGCGGGTGTTCAGGATGGTGATGTCATTATGCACACCAACTATCGCCAGGACCGCGCGATTCAGCTCACGCAGGCATTTGTGCTTGATGATTATCCGGGTGAGCGTTGCGCCCGCCCGAAGGTGACCTTCCTCGGCTTCACGCGCTACTGGGATGAGTTTACGGACTACCTGCTTGGCGCGATGGGCGCGGGCGGCGGTATGGACAACCTCCTTGGTGAAGTCGTCTCTAAGGCGGGCATTCGCCAGTTGCGCCTTGCCGAAACGCAGAAGTTCCGTCATGTGACGAGCTTCTTCAATGGCAAGTCCACCACGCCTTCGGAAGGCGAGGATCAGGTGGAAGTTAAGAGCCGCTTTGACCCCGCGACATTCGCGAGCCATCCTGAGATGGATGCCTACAATGTGACGGACGAGCTTTTGCGGCGCTTGGAGAATAATCCGTATGGGCTTATCGTCGTCAACTATGCGAACTGCGATATGGTGGGTCACACGGGCAATGAGAAGGCGGCGGCGAAGGCTGTCGAGGTGACGGATGAGTGCATTGGCAAGATTCTGCCGCGCTTACTGGAACTTGACGCGCACATTCTCATTTACGCCGACCACGGCAATGCGGAACAGATGCTTGATTACCGTACGGGGCTCGTGAAGACCTCGCATACGCTCAATCTCGTGGACTGCTTCTATGTGGCGAATGACGCGCCAGGCGTGCGTTTGACGCCGCTCGCGAAGCTTTCCGCCATTGCGCCGACGGCGTTGCAGCTCTTGGGCTTGCCCGTGCCTTCGGATATGACGACCCCGTCGCTCCTCGCGGGCAAGGAACCCTGGAGCAAGACGACGCTCAACATCTAATAAAAGGAAATATTTCCCTAATGAAAGTCTTCAATTCGCTTACGCGCTCACTCGAAGAGCTCCATCCGCTAGTTGGCAACGAAATTCGGCTCTACACATGTGGACCGACCGTCTACAACTTCGCGCACATCGGGAACTTCCGCGCGTATGCGTTTGAGGATATTCTGCGCCGCGTCATTCAATTCAACGGAATGAAGATTCGCCAAGTGATGAACTTGACGGATGTCGATGATAAGACCATCCGTGGCGCAAACAGTGCGGGCACACCTCTCACGGACTATACGAAAACTTACAAGGACGCGTTTTTTGCCGACCTTGCGAAGCTCAATATCCAGCCCGCTGAGGTGTATCCTGCCGCGACGGATCACATTCCTGAAATGATTGCGCTTGTCTCGAGGCTCATTGAGAAGGGCGTTGCTTATAAGAGTGAGGATGGCTCGGTTTACTTCAATGTCCGCGCCTTCCCCGCCTATGGCAAACTCGCGCACATCGACTTTGAGAATCAGCGCACGGGAGCGCGTTGCGCGGCAGATGAGTACGATAAGGAAAATGTCGGCGACTTCGCGCTCTGGAAAGCGTGGGAACCGAGTGATGGCCCTGTCGGCTGGGATTCGCCGTGGGGACGCGGGCGGCCAGGTTGGCATATTGAGTGCTCAGCGATGAGCATGAAGTATCTCGGTGAGACCTTCGACTTGCACACAGGCGGCATTGATAACCTTTTCCCCCATCACGAGAATGAGATTGCCCAAGCCGAAGCGGCGACAGGCAAGCCGTTCGTGAAGTGCTGGATGCACTGTGCGCATTTGAAGGTGAACGGAGAGAAGATGTCCAAGTCGCTCGGCAACTTTTTCACCTTGCGCGATTTGATTGAGAAGGGCTGGACGGGACGCGAGATTCGCTATGTCCTTATTAACGCCCATTACCGTACGGGGCTCAATTTCGCTTTTGACGCGCTCGAGGATGCGCGTAAGGCTCTCGCACGAATTGACGCGTGTGTCGATAAAACGACTTCGGGCGCGGCACCTGAGTGGGCGACGAAGTATCTTGAGGAGTTCACGGCGGCGGTTAATGATGACCTTAATATGCCGCGTGCATTTGCCGCGCTCTTTGGGCTCGTGCGTGAAACGAATGCCCACGGCGGCGGCGCGGTGCGCGATGTCTTCGCGCGGATGGACGAAGTGCTCGGTATTATTTTCTTCGGACGCAAGACAGAGACGGAAGCGATTCCAGCTGAGATTGAAGCCCTGCTCGCGAAGCGTGCGGAAGCCCGCAAAGCGAAGAATTGGGCTGAATCGGATAAGCTTCGTGATGAAATTGCCGCCGCTGGGTGGCTTGTGAAGGACTCCAAGGAGGGGCAAACATGCACAAAGAAGTAAAGACGAATGATGAGTTCACGGCGGCAGTTGCCACTGGCAAGGTGCTCGTTGATTTTTGGGCAGAATGGTGCGGTCCGTGCCGTATGATGGGCGAGAAGATTGCAAACGAAATTGAGCCCGCGATGCCTGATTTGACGGTCGTCAAAGTGAATGTCGATGAAGCCCCCGAATTGGCGGCGCGGTTTGGTGTAATGTCCATCCCGACACTCCTCTGCTACTCGAACGGAGCGAAGGTCGCCGAATTTGTGGGGGTGACCTCGCTCGAAGAGATTAAGAACGCATTCTAAGGCGCGATACGAGTTCTATGTCGATTCTCATAACGGTTGCTTATATTGTCCTTTGCTTGCTCCTCTTCTCGCTCGCGATTGCGATTCACGAGTTTGGACACTTCATTGCCGCGCTTAAGCTGGGCTTGCGGGTGGAGCGTTTCTCGATTGGCTTTGGCCCTGCGATTTGGAAGAAGACCGTAAATGGCGTTGAATATCGCCTGAGTTGGATTCCGCTCGGGGGCTATGTCTCTATTCCCGATGTTGACCCCGAGGGAACGAAAGCACTTGAGGGCGGGGAGAGTGAAAGTGCCGCGCCGAAGGTTCGAATTCCCGCGTGGAAAGAACTCGTTGTCGCCGTGGCGGGGCCCGCAATGAATGTCGTTCTGGCAGTTGTCCTCGCGGTTATCCTCGCGCTTATCCCGAGCGTTCGTTTTGGTGAATTAAAGTCCGTTATCGGGGCGGTGCCTGAGAAGGGCCCTGCGGCAGAAGGCGGACTTCTCGCGGGGGATAAGATACTTTCCGTCGGCGGACGCCCTGTTGAAACTTGGGTTGAGATGCAGACGGAAGTGCAGATTGTGGGCGAGACCCCAACTGCATTCGTCGTCCAGCGCGGCGAAGAAGAAAAGACACTTACGATTACCCCCAAGCGCGATTCGGTCACGGGGGCGTGTTTTATCCTCGCTTTTAGTGAGACGAATACGACGGGCGCGGCAATGTGGATGCCCAGTCGCAATCCGCTCCGCCAATTGGCGTGGGACGCGGGGAGTATCTTTCGTGTTCTGAAGGGACTCGTCACGCCGAAGGAAATGGCGGCGACTGGCAAAGCTTTGGGCGGACCCGTGATGATTGCGGAAGGCATTTATGCCGCCGTGCGCCGCGATTTCTTTGATGGACTTGGCTTTTTGCGCTTCCTCAATGTCAACTTGGCGGTGGTGAATCTATTGCCCATTCCCGTACTCGATGGCGGGCTCATTCTTTTCGCGCTCATTGCGCTCGTGTTCCGTCGCCGTGTGCCCGATAAAGTCATTGGGGCACTCTCGATGACCTTTATGTATGTTCTTATGGGGCTTATGGCGTTTCTAATCTTCAAGGATAGCCTGCGCAGTTGGCGCATTCACACCTTTAAGCCCAACACCGCGATAGAGGAGCGTACGACAAATGACACCTCGAAGCCAAACACGAACAATTAAAGTTGGTAGCGTGGCGCTTGGTGGCGGCGCGCCGATTAGTGTGCAGTCGATGTGCAATGTCGACCCACACAGCGCGGCGGCACTCGCGGCACAAGTGAAGAGCTGTGCGGAACTCGGTTGCGACATTATGCGCCTCACCGTGCCTGATACGGACGCGGCAAAGACGCTTGCGGAAGTCAAAAAGCAATCCCCGATTCCGCTCGTCGCCGATATCCACTTTGATTATCGCCTCGCTCTCGCGGCAATTGAGGCGGGGGCGGATGCCCTGCGCATTAATCCTGGCAACATTGGCGGACGCGACCGTGTGCAGGCGGTAGTTCGCGCGGCAAAGGCGGCGAAAGTCCCGATTCGCATTGGCGTAAACTTTGGGAGTCTCGAGAAAGATTTGGATGCCGAAGTTCGTGCGGGCACGCTCGCTGTGCCCGAGGCGCTCTGCCGTTCGGCGCTCGGGCACCTCAAGCTACTTGAGGATGAGGGATTTTATGATGTCGTTATTTCCGCGAAGGCTTCAAATGTCGCGGATACCCTCGCCACCTACCGCCTACTCTCGGAGAAAACCGACTGCCCCTTGCATATTGGCGTCACGGAAGCGGGCACATTCCTGCCAGGCACTGTGCGCAATTCGGTTGCGCTTGGCATTTTGCTTTCGGAAGGCATTGGCGACACCTTGCGCGTCTCTTTGACGGCAGAGCCTGAGAAGGAAGTGCGTGTGGGGACGGAAATTCTGCGTGCGCTCTCGCTTCGTGCGGCGGGTCCCGCGATTACCTCGTGCCCGACTTGTGGACGGACGCAGGTTGACCTCTTTAAGATCGCGGCAGAAGTTGAGGAAGCCCTTGAGAAGCTCGCTCATACGGAAGGATTTAAAGGCAAGAAACTTCCGCATGTGGCGGTCATGGGCTGTGTCGTAAATGGGCCTGGCGAGGCGAAGAATGCGGATGTCGCGCTTTGTGGAGGCAAGGGCGAGTTCCTTCTTTATGAGAAGGGCAAGCTTGTCGGTAAGGTCGCGGAAGAAAATGCCGTTGAGGAGGTATTGAAGCATGTTGTTTCTTTATGATAATGTAGCAACGCTCGCTATCGCGGCACTTGCGTGCGCCTTCGCGTGGATTTTTGGTGGTACGCGCGGCGATATGCTTATGCCGACGATTCCGTGGCTCTTCGTCTTTCTTTTGGAAATGATGATTTGCTTCCCTCAGCGGCATATGGGTGAACCGACCTCTGAGGCGCGGGAGCGGGTTTGGAAGGCAATGAAGAAAGATCCGCTTACTTGGCTCGTCGTGATCTTTATTGCGCTTTTGGTGATTCCGTTCCTTAATAAAGGACTTTGCCCTGTCTGTGATTATGCGGAAATCGCGATTGGGGGCGTCAATCCCGCGCCGCCAGTTCCGTTTCTCCCTTACTGCGTCAATCGGGCGCACCACCTGAATGTATTCTTGTGGTTTTTGCCTGCGCTGACGGCTATGCTCGCGGTCAAGCACGCGCTCGTCCATCGCGGCAAACGGTTTTTGTTGGAGATTCTCGTCTGGAACGGCGCGGCACTCGCGCTTCTCGGGATTATCCAGACGGCAACGGAAGCGACGGGCCCGTTGTGGGCGACGGAACAGGTTATGGAGGGCTTCTTCTCGACCTTCGGCTATCCGAATATGGGTGGCGACTACTTCACGACGCTCTTCGGACTTTCCATTGCTCTTTGGCGCTGGAATATAGCCGCTGAAGATAAGCGCACCACGACGCGGGTGCAAAGACCGTATGTGAAGTTTTGGTTGCGGCATTTGATGCTCATTCCCGCACTCCTTTGCTTTTTCGCGGCACTGGCGACTCTCTCGCGTGCGGCAATTCTTCTCGCGACTTCGCTCGCCGTTATCTTTGTTTTCCACGCTTACGCGAGCTTCTTTAAGAAGATGTCCCGCATTAAGCGCGTGCGGATTCTCGCGATATCCATCTTTTCGATGGTCGTTCTTGTTATTGGCGTGATTATCTGGATGCCGAGCAACTTCCAAAAAGAAGTAAATACGCTCAATACCTATGTAATTCTCGACCGCGTCACAGGGCGCCAACAATACCATGCGCGAGTAGCCACTGAGATTTGGAAAGAGAACTTCCTCTTTGGCTGCGGCGGCTGGGGCTATAAGCACCTGTGTATCCCGAAGATGACGGAAAAAGAATTGCGGCAGATTCAGATGATTGGCGGCATCAATGTGCACAATGATTATTTGCAACTTTTGGCGGAACACGGTACGGTCGGCTTCGGACTCCTCGCCGCGATGGTGGTTCTTTTGGTTATGCCGATAGCGAAGGCGTGGAAGGCGCTAATGAATGCGGCGCGGTTCTTATCTAAAAAGGAGAGTCCGCCGCGCCCTGTCGCGATTTTCGTCTTGCCCGCGCCCGTCTTTTGCATTTTGCTTACGGCACTCGCGACACTCATTCACGCCTTTGGCGATTGCCCCTTGCGGAGCCCCGCCGTCTTGACGCTGTTCTTTGTCTCACTCGCGGCAATGCCAGGCTTTCTGCCGTATTCGGTAACGGAGGAATAAGATTATGACACTAACTCAACGCGTAGCCTTATTACTGAATCATTTACTGGAGAACCTCTATCCGGGGGTGTACGGCGACTGCTCGTGCCGCGAGGAAGTGATTTCGCGGGAGCTTTTGCGGCTTATTGAGGATGTTTCGCCTGAGGCGGACGCGGCACGCAAGGTTGACTCTTTTTGGGCGGCAATGCCTGAAGTGCGGCGCAAGCTCGTGACGGATATTACGGCGGCCTATGAAGGTGACCCCGCAGCACAATCTGAGCGCGAGGTTATTGTGGCGTATCCAGGGCAATACGCGATAACCGTGCATCGGCTCGCTCACGAACTCTATAGCTTGCAGATTCCAATTATCCCGCGCATAATGTCCGAACTCGCCCACTCGCGCACGGGCATCGACATTCATCCAGGCGCAAAGATTGGCGAGCGCTTCTTCATTGACCACGGCACGGGTGTCGTCATCGGCGAGACCACGGTTATCGGACGCAATGTTAAGCTCTATCAGGGCGTGACGCTGGGGGCACTCTCCTTTGAGAAAGACCCGAAGACAGGTGCCCTCATTAAAGGCGTGAAGCGCCATCCAAATGTCGAGGATAATGTCGTCATCTATGCGGGGGCGACTATTTTGGGCGGCGAGACGACGATTGGGCACGACAGCGAAATTGGCGGCAATGTCTGGCTTAAGGATTCCGTCCCGCCATTCTCGCGCGTCTATAACAAAGAACCTCCACCTGTTATTAAGCCTCTCGCGCAATGATTCAGTATGCGCTAGTGTTCGCGGCGGTTATTGTTGGGACATGGAATGGCAACTGGTTCCCGTCCCACCGCGCCGAACACCGTGCGAAACCTGAGGTCGAGGCGCGGACGATTCGCGAATCGGGGGCAATGCTCGCGGAAGCGATACGAGACCTCGACCCCGTCGGAACAAATGACCTAATCTTCTGCTTCAACGAAATGCGCAATCGTGAGGCGGCGGAAGGTCTCCTCACCGCGATTGGGCGCACCAATCTAACGCTTGCCTCCATTTCGGCGTATCGGCGGCGTGATCGCTTTGATATGCAACAGGATGTAATCGCGACGACTTTGCCTGTGGCGAGGGGCTCTTGGGCAAAGTGGCAACGCGCGAAAGCTGATACCCCGCCGCGCGGTTATGCTCAGGCGGATATTGTCGTCGCGCCCGCTGTTACGGCGCGGGTTTATGCGGTGCATTTGAAGTCCAATTACGGACAGCGCACCGAGGCTGACCGCGCCTTGAACCGCCTGAAGCGCACGCGCGCCATAACGGAACTTATAAAAGCGTCAAAGTCCTATAAGATGCCCGTTCTCATTGTCGGCGATATGAATGCGGATAAATGGAAGGAAGAATTCGCCGCGGAAGAGATGTTTGCGCTCCTAGAAAAGGCGAAGTTCACGAATCCTCTTGAGTCACTTTCGCCCAAGGAGCGCGCCACTTACATTGGGCGCGGCAAATGGGGCGATAGCACTTTAGACTACATCTTTTATCGCAATTGGAAGCCCCTAGGCGCGGCAAAAACATTCTCTTCGAAGGACTGTTCCGACCACTGCCCCGTTTTTGTCGTCCTTGAACCGTCCAAGGAAATTAAACGAACTAGTTCCCGTTAGGGCTCAGATTTGGTATAATGATAGGCAATGAACTTCGAGTCAGACAGTTTTGAACATAGCGCGGCGGCTTTACCCAAGAAAGCCTGCTACACCTTTGAGTTGACGAATGACCAACAGGAACTTCTGCTGGGGATTTTTGTGACGGGCAATTATCGTCGCCGTGAGGTTCCGTATGCGCTTTATTCGATAGAGGGCGACCATTTTAACGCGACACTCTATGAGAAAGAAAAGCACGGCAAGCGCAAGCTTTGCGTGCAGGGTGGCAAGGCGGAAGATTTTGTCTTGTTTGTGCTCGAGCCGCAGGTGCTCGGGCAGGCGACGCTCGGCTATGAGGAAGTTTTGAACCCTGAATCCGTCGCCCCACACGCGGGTAGTGACGAATCGGGCAAGGGCGATTATTTTGGTCCACTCGTTGTTTGCGCGTGTTATACGGATGAAGCGCTTTCCGTCGAAATGAAGAAGATGGGCGTGAAGGACTGCAAGCAGATGTCCGACAAGGCGGTGTTCGCGGTTGGCGCGGCACTTCGCAAGCTTCTTGGGTCGTCGCGCTATGCGGTAGTGCAGATAAATCCCGCCGCCTATAATCGTCTTTACGCGAAGATTCGCAATATCAACCGCCTCCTCGCGTGGGCACATGCGACGGCAATTGAGGATTTGTTAGAGAAGCAACCGAGTTGTCCGCGTGTCGTCATTGACCAATTTGCCGCGACGGAAGCGGTCATCACGCGAGCCCTAAAGCCGCGAGCGAAAAAGATTGTTATTGACCAGCATCACAAAGCCGAGAGTGACATTGCGGTCGCGGCGGCTTCCGTCATTGCCCGTGAAATCTTCTTGCGGGCACGGGAAAAGATGACGCTCGAGGTCTACGGCGAGCCTAAAGCCGATTCTGAGACCCCCGCGCCGACAATCCCGATTGGCTCAAGCGACCCACGCGTTCGTGAAGTCGCCGAGGAAATGGTCAAGAAGAATGGCCCTACTTGGCTTATGAACCATTGCAAGGCACATTTCCAAACGACGGATAAGGTGCTGGAGGCCTGTGGCTTTACGCGAAAGGATTTGCCGCCCGAAGGGCAGGTAGTCTCCGCAGTCAAGAACAAAGAATATAAAGGAGAAAAAGAATGATATTCGCAAACTCTCTCGTGGACGGCTTCATCTCGTCCAATCTGATGGGGCAAGGCATCGTCGAGGTGCAGCTCTTGGGGTCCGTCATTATGGTTGCCGCGATTATTGGCAAGTTCCGTGAATTGCGCTTTACGGCGACGGCGACGCGGCGGTTTTTGCGCGACTTTTCTGAGGGGCGGGACGTCCTTGACCACTACCTCACGCGGCGTCCGACAGGGACGAGTGGCATTGAGCGCATTTATAAGGAGACCTGCGAGCGCCTTCTTAAGATTTTGACACCCGACGCGCGTTCCTTACTCGCGGGGCGTGGGGCGACGGACTCTGGTGCGGCGGCTTTAACCGCACGCGAAATTGAGCTTGTGCGCGGCACTTGTGAGCATACACTTGATGAAGAAGAGTTACGCGTCGAAGCGGGCTCGAGCGTTATTGCGACGGTCGTCGCCCTCGCGCCTATGCTCGGACTTCTCGGTACGGTCTGGGGCGTTCTAGATGCTTTCGCCGATATGGGCACGGCGGGGAGCGCAAATCTCGCGACTATCGCGCCTTCCATTTCTGCCGCGCTCGTGACGACGGTCGTCGGTCTCCTCATCGCCATTCCGGGCGTTATCGCCTTCAACCGCCTCAATGGACTTATCCGTAATATCACCAGTGACATGGAAGGGTTCACGGACGAATTGATGGGGCGCATTGCGTGCGAGTTCCAAGGGAGGGGTGCGTAAGTATGTCGCGGCGTAGACGCGTACGCGGGGAGCGGCCGAAGGCGGCGGTCGATATGACCTCCCTTATCGACCTCACCTTCCTTTTGCTTGTCACCTTCATTGTGACCTTGCCCGCGCTCGAGCAGGGGGTCTCGATTCTTCTGCCGCGTGCGAAGACGGACGAGCTCCCGACGAAGAACAAGAAGGCGAATACCATCACGATTGACGCTCAAAACCGCCTCTTTCTGAATAATCACCCCACGACCGCGACAGATCTCAAAAAGGAGCTCCTCGCTCTCGCGGCGGCGGACCCCGATGTGCCCGTACTCGTACGTGGCGATGAGCGGCTTGATTATGGTAGCGTAATGAATGTCGTGAAGATTGTGTACGACTGCAAGATTCGTCGTATGGCACTCGTGACAGTGGAACAGTAGCCTTATGTATAACGATGTGGAAAAGCAGAAGCCGAATGTGTTCGACGCGAAGACCGTGGGGCTCGCGCTCGCGATACATGTCGTGCTATTCCTCGCGCTTTTCCTCGTCGGCAAGATTACGACCTCTCCCAAAGAAACGGTAATCCCCATCGATTTGACGGTGGTCGTACACGAGAATTTGAACGGGAACGAAGACGAACCGCCACCTGAAAAGGAAGTGGTCGCCCCCAAGCCTGCGCCTGAGCCCAAGCCCGAACCGCCCGCACCCAAACCCGCGCCTATCCCAGAACCTGAACCCAAACTTGACGCGGTAGAGCAGATTGCCAAGCCCAAGAAAGAGCCGCCCAAAAAAGTGGAGCCCAAGCCCGAAACGCCACCGAAGCCCAAAAAGACGAAGGAGCAACTCGCCAAAGAGCGAGAAGCGCGGCTTAAGGCCATTCGGGACGCAGTTAAACAGGGCGACCCGCCCAAGAATAACGGACGCACCGAGAAGCGTCCCACCAACTGGCAACAGCTTCTCAATCAGGGGTATCGTCCAGGCGCGAAAACGCAACTCGCGGCAAATGAGAGTCAGCGGTGTAATTCACTTATCCGCAACGCCTTTTACGCGAAGTGGGATAGCCCCCCGTGGACGGATACTCTCGGCGAGATGTTCCTTGAGGTTCAGTTTGGTCCTGGCGGCACCGTGAAGGGCTATCGCCTTGTTAAAGGCTCGGGCGATACGACGGCGGATAACACCGTACTTGCCGCCGCCGCGCGGGTGAAATCCATTCCAGGCCTCTCACGCGATTTTCTTGACCAAAATCCTACGGTAACCGTGCGTTTTAAAGTGAAGCCGAATTGATATGTTCTTGCTAGGTTCTATTTTTAGTTGTCTCTTAGCCGCCATCTCCCTTCAGGGGGTGGAAGGCAACGGACTCGTCACGCGTGCCTTCCTCGATGTGAATAATGCCCGCGTGGGAGATCCGCTCGTCTTGACGGTGGACTTCCTCGGTGACGCGGACTTTGCCGCGCTTCATCCGCCCGCCCTGTCCTCCGTCGTGGATGCGCGTTATTGGAAGATCGATGACCGCAGTGCAAAAACCGAGACAGTCGATACAGCGCGGCGGCTCGTCTATCGCGTCCGTCCCATGCGCGAAGGGAGCTATGACTTCCCCGCCTTGAGTTTCTCGTATCTCAATAAAGAGACAGGGGCGATGAATACCATCGAGACGCAGAAGTTGCCCGTCCATATCAAAGTGGGCTCACAAGCCGCCCTCGCGGCACTTGATGCCGAAACTGCCGCGACGGCATATCCCGACGGACTCTTCATCAATCTCGAGGCGAGCCCTTGGCACTCGGGCGCGGCACTTTCGGACGATGAACTTTTCGCGTGGAATCGGGCGTGCGCGAAGCCCTCAGCGGACGCTTTTGCCGCGTTTGACTTCCCTGAAGCCAAACTCAATGCCGCCGCGTGCGAGTTATTAGACGGTCACTGGGCAAAGGCGCAGTCCATTTATGAGTCCCTCGAGTGGCGTATTGGCGAAACACCCACCATTCGGCGCGGACTTCGCGCGGCACGCGCCTTGGCGACGGGTGATAGCGCGGCAGAATTGCCCGCGTGGCGGCAGGCGTTGCAGCCCATTTTGAAGTATAGTTGGGAGGGTCGCCTCGCGTGTTTGTTGGGAGGGATTGCCGCTCTCGTTCTTGTGCTCTTTCTTTTGTCGCGTTTGGCACGCTTCTTCTTTGTCTTTGCACTTCTTTTGGCTCTTGGGGGCACCGCTTTCGCCCAGTCACCTTTTGAAGAGATGAATAAGATGATGCGCGAAATGGACCGCCTTCAGGAGAATATGGGCTTTAAGCGCTTTTCAATACCTGAGCCTGAGTTGGAGGCGACGGTCGCCTTGGACCGCCCCGAGGTTCGTGTGGGCGAGCCATTCGCGTTTATCGTGAGTGTGGAGACCCCGAAGGATGTTACGCTTTCAGGGCTAAATCTCGTGACACCGCCTATCGAGGGGCTTATTGGGCTCGGACGCGGCGAAGCAATGACAGACTTGGAAAGTGCCGATACGAATTCCGTCATTCGCCGCGTGAGCATTCCCGTGCGCTGCGACGCACCCTTTAGTGGCAAGGTCGCTTTTAAGGTTAGTGGCAACTATGAACAGCGCGTCCAGCGGCGGAATTCGTTCTTCTCTACGAGTCGCTCGTTTACCTTGCCCACAAAGCCGCTTGTGCTTGAGATTTCGCCTCTGCCGCTTGAGAATTGCCCAAAGGACTTCACGGGCATTGTGGCCACGCGGCTAAGCGTGCGTCCCCACGCCTCTATGACCCAAGTTGAGACGAATGATGTTGTTGCCCTAGATGTGGAAGTTAATTATAGCGGCTACATCCCACGCGGCGCTTTGCCAGATGTCTTTCAAGATGACCGCCGTAGTCGCCTCATTTATCGCCTTTATACTAGGGCGGATGGCAAGGCGCGAACTCCCGCCGTGAAGATTCCGTACTATGATTTAGAGAAGAAGGAATATAAGGTCGCTTCCGCGCCTGGCATTACGCTAAATTATGTCGCGCCGACAACGAATGCCGCGCCTTCGCGCGTCGCGGTCAATCTCGGCGATAAGGCGCACGCGAATGCCGCGCTCATTTCGCTCCGTTTTGCGCCACGCCGCGAAGCGCGAGTTCTGGGCACGGCGTCCGTTAAGGAGTGCCGCGTGACGGAAGTGTCGGGCGAGTGGGTGCGGCTTGATGACGGACGCCGCGCGGGCTGGGCGCTTAAGAAGGATATGGAGGTCGAGAATGCAAAGTGATAAGCGAATCTACCTTTCGCCGCCCTGGGTGGGCACAGAAGAGCGCAAGGCGATAAAAGCCGCGTTTGAATCGGGCTATATCGCGCCGTGCGGTCCGCAAGTGGACGCTTTTGAGGCGGCGATTGCCAAACAAGCGGGGCGCAAATATGCCGTCGCCGTCTCGAGTGGCACCGCGGCACTTGACCTTCTTATGGCGCACCTCGGGGTGGACGAGAATTGGACCGTTATTGCCCCGACGCTCACTTTTATTGCCACGGTGGGCCCCGCCTATCATCGGGGGGCTAAACTCATCTTTGTCGATTGTGATGAGTCAGGCACAATTGATTGTAGCTTTCTCAAACTGGCACTCGCTAGTGTAGAAGACCGTGCCCGCACGCTCGTCATTGGCGTGGATCTCTATGGCAAGACCTGCAATTATACGCGCCTAAGCGAACTTTGTAGTCAAGCGAGAGTGACGCTCATTATGGACTCCGCCGAAGCCGTCGGATCGACTTTTGAGGGACGCCCTGCGGGGTCCGTCGGTCTCGCGGCAGTTTATTCGTTTAACGGCAATAAGATTATCACGACTTCGGGGGGTGGCGCGATTTTGACGGACTCCAAGGAACTCGCGGACCATTGCCGCAAACTCTCGCAACAAAGCCGCGAGCCCGTGGCGTGGTACGAACATCGCGAAGTCGGGTACAATTACCGCCTCAGCAATTTGCTCGCGGCCGTCGGGCTCGCTCAGCTCGAGAAGCTACCCCAAATCCTGAAGCGCCGCGCACGAAATGCCGCGTTTTATGAGAGCTTCCTCAAAGACCGCATTATGCCCACCGAGAATCACTGGATGAATGTTGCCATCTTTGACCATCCAAATGATGTGAAAGTCATTGCGGAATGCATGGAAGCGGCAAATATCGAAACGCGCCCCGTTTGGAAGCCGCTCCATATGCAACCCGTCTTCAAGGATGTACCTTTTTGCGGAGGTAAAGCGGCGGAAGTCTTCTTCCGCCACGGACTCTGCCTGCCCTCGGGCACGGGACTTTACACGCACGACTATTCGCGCATTACCCAAGCCTTTTTGTGGGTTAGGCTCTAGCATTCTTATAGAGGAACACTAAGAATGAGCACGAAGAAAACAACACTCATCGCGGCACTTTTCGCGGCAAGCGCACTGCTGTCACTCTTTACCCCCGCCCACGCCGAAGAGGCGACCTCCGCGGCACAATGGATGTGGTATCCAGGCGATTACGGAATCTGGTGGGGCAACGAACTCCAAAGCCAACGGCTCCGCTGGGGCGCGCGGCTAACCCCCTCGTGGCCGCTCTACCCCGTCGAAACACGCGTCCTTTTCCGCCGCGACGGACTCCACCTCACCGCAGATGAACCCCTCGAGATTCGGGCGGACGGACACCTCTCCGTCTGGTGGACAGACTCCGACGGACGCAACCACGAGACATCCGTCATCGGCGGCAAGTTCCTCTTGCCGAAGACAGCGCGGCGGATGGAACTTCGCGTGCAGAACACGGCGCGTCCGCCCGCTCTTTGGGTGAAGGGTCCGACGCTTATTTCGGATGCCCAATGGACGGTCGGCTGGACGACCCCGTGGGATATGTCGAATAATCTCCCTGTGGATACGAGTGCGCGCTTTACAGACCCTACGACCCCGCCTGGACTTAAGCGCCTACCCACGAAGGAGAAACCGCCGAAATGGGTAAAAACCTATAAGGGCAATCATCTTATTGCGGACTTTGGCGAGGAGACCTATGGCTACTTGCGCCTTCTAGAGGTGAAGGGCGAGGGGGCGGTACGGATTATCTATGCCGAGAGCGAACCTGAGATGTATGCCGAGGAACTGGTCTCAACCGATTGGGGTGCCCTGGACGGATGGGAACAGATTGAGGTAAAGACGACACCCGAATACCGCCGCGAAATTGCGCATGGGTTCCGTTATGTGCATGTTATCCCTGTTTCGGGAGGTGTCACGATAGGGTCGCTCACAATGGACTATGAGTGGAAGGATGTGCCTGTTCGCGGTAGCTTTCGTTGCAATGACCCCGAGATTAACCGCATTTGGGATGTCTCGCTTTATACGCTCGAGCTCACATGCCGCGAAGTCTTTATTGAGGGCATAAAGCGTGACCATTGGGTGTGGAGCGGCGATGCTGTGCAGAGTTTCCTGATGAATTACTACATCATTGGCGATTATGACGGATGCCGCGATACCTTGTGGGCACTGCGCGGCAAAGACCCCGTGAAACTCCACCTTAATAGCATTATGGATTATACCTTCTATTGGTTTGACGCGGTGGATAAGTACTTGCTCTATTCGGGCGATAAGTACTTCGCGCGGCAGGTTTTCCCGCGCCTCAAGTCACTTCTCGAGTTTGCCCTTGGGCGGCTCGATGAGAACGGACGCCCCGCCGACCAGAAGGGGGACTGGATGTTCATTGACTGGGCACCGAAACCTCTCCCGAATTATGGCGGGGTGACGAGCTTTGAGCAAATGCTCCTCGTGCGGGCACTCGAGTCCGCCGCCGCTGTTGCGGAGCGTGTGGACGCGAAAGAGGAGGCCGCCGCGTGGCGGGAGCGGGCGGGCAAGCTCAGAGCGGAAATTGTGCCGCGCTATTGGAATGATGAGAAGGGGGCTCTTATGCATATGATTTACAATGACGGACGCACCGACCCGATGGTTACGCGCTATCCGAATATGTTTGGGCTCTTTTTTGACTACTTTGACGCGGCACAGCGGGAAAGTGTCATCAAGAATGTAATCTTCAATGATGAGGTCATGAAGATTCAAACGCCCTATATGCGCTTCTATGAGCTTGAGGCTCTGTGTGCACTCGGTAAGCAAACGGAAGTTCTTAAGGAGATTAAGAGCTACTGGGGCGGTATGCTGAAATTGGGGGCGACGAGTTTCTGGGAACTCTATAATCCGACAGAAAAGGGCGACGAGCATTACGCGATGTATGGCCGCCGCTTCGGGAAGTCCCTCTGTCACGCGTGGGGCGCGAGCCCCGCCTACTTGCTTGGCAAGTATTACCTTGGGGTAGTCCCAACTTCTGCTGGGTTTGAGACCTATGAGGTCAAGCCAAACTTAGGCGGACTCGAATGGATGGAAGGCGATGTGCCCACACCCTGGGGCAGTATCCATGTCTATGTCGACAAGAACGGACACCGCGTCACCGAGAACCGCCGCAGTAAGTAAGGGCGTGCGCGGCACTCGATTTGCAAAATGGGGCGAAATATGGTATACTATAAGTCAAATGATTGAGGTTAGAAATGCCTGAGACGGAAGTGCCGCGCGCGGCAGAAGGGTCCGTTGGCGTGAAGTGTGCCACTAGAAGCACGCTTTTGTGTGATTTTGCCTCTGTAGATACCCCCCCCCAGCAAGTAGGTGAAGGCAAGACTGCCGCGTTCGCGGCACTTGTAGCGGAGTTCCTGCGCTATGCCGTAGTCGGGGGCGTTGCGTTCCTCGTGGACTTCGGGGTGCTCGTTGCCGCGCAAGAGCTCCTTTTTAAGTCTTTTGCTGTGGGAGTCTACCTTTCTACCGTGTGCGGATTCCTCGCAGGGCTTGTGGTTAACTACATTTTGTCGCTTATCTTCGTCTTTACACAGGCGAAAGACAGGGGCAAAGGGCGGTCCGTCGGAGCCTTTCTCGTCTTTGGCATAATTGGTGCGCTCGGACTCCTCTGGACGGAACTTGGGATGTGGCTCGGGGTAGCTGTCCTTGAGTTTGACTACCGCCTCGTAAAGATATTCGTCACTGCCGCCGTGCTCCTTTGGAACTACCTCGGCCGCAAACTCATCATTTTCAGGTAAAAAGGATACTTTATGGA
>CAVLAC010000024.1:0-20919 GCA_963661055.1 bacterium
CAAGTTTTGCGCGGGGCTGTAGACGGCTTGCTAGAGCGTGCTAGGCGCGCTCTGGCGGCTTGCTCGCAAGTTCTAGTCCCCCCCCCCCCCCCCCGTTGTATCAACGCTGTAGCGGGCTTCTACGCGGCATTTGGCGCGGCACTCCCCGTGCCTTGCGCGGCTTATTCTGAGCCGTGCGGAATTATCTTGTTTAATGATGAGGTAACAACTAACTAAACAATACAACAGGAGACCAAAGATGAAAATACTAAAAATCATATCGGCTTTGGCGGTGGTAGCCTTGTCCCTCGCGGCGAACGCGACGACTTACTATGTCTCAACGACTGGCGACGACTCGTGGGATGGCACATCAGAAGAAACTGCCCTCGCGACTCCTGGGAAGGGAATCTCCAAGGCGAAGGCGGGTGACACCGTCCTGATCCTGCCAGGTACATATAAATTATCGGAGCGTCTCTCGATCGGCACCTCCGACCTGACGCTCAAGGGCTCAACGGGCAATCCCCGCGATGTCGTGCTGGACGGACAGGCCGCGAACGTCGGCATGGAAGTGCAGAGCGCGGACGGCATCACTATCTCCTCATTGACCGTTTCAAACGCCTACGAGACGCTTACCTACCTTAATCGCGCCGCTGGCATCCATATGGGCGACCGCAAAGGGCCGACGGATAGCGGTAAGACGAAGCTTGTCACCAACTGCGTTTTTACCTGCTGCAAGGCGAACAGCAATAATGGTCAGTATATCTTGAGCCTCGATGTGACGAGTCGCGCGGTCGACTGTATCTTCGAGAATAACTTGAATACTTCGGGCGAGAGCGGTGAAGTCGTTCGGATGAATCACGGCGGCGAGCTTGTCGGCTGTACGATTGAGGGCAATGCGGGCAGGGGTGTCTATGGTAATTTCTCAAGCGAGTCAGGTGCGATCGCGACTTCGATTGTCGTAAGAGCCTGCACAATCCGTAATAACACAGGGCGCGGCATCTATAATGTGCCGCAGGTGTTCGACAGCTGGATTGAGGGTTCTTCGGCGGATAACGGTGCTGGGCTCTACTTTGAGAAAGACAAGGCCGCACTTCTCCCTGCGGACTTCCGTGTGACGGTCTCGAACACGACATTCGTCGGGAACACGGCGACGAAGAACGGCTCGGCGGCGTATGTCCAAAATCGTTGCGAGTTCATTGGGTGCACGATGACCAACAACGTCGGCGGGACGAGCTCTGGCGACGGCGCGGTTATCTACGCCGATGTATCGGACGCGAGCGCAACCTCGATGGTTGTCCGTGCCTGCACGATTCGTGGCAACACGGGGCGCTGCCTCTACAATGTGCCTACAGTGCGCGACAGCTGGATTGAAGGCGGGTCGGCGGAGACGGGCGCTGGCATCTACTACCATCCAGAAATTCTCAAATATCTGCCAGCGGACTTTCGTGTGACGGTCTCAAACACGACATTTCTCGCGAACGCGGCGACGACGGGATTTGGCGGAGCGATTTCGTGGGGACATTGGTCTACTGTCATTTCGAATGTGGTTATCGATTCGTGCTCGTTCCTGAGCAACACAGTGAGCCGAGCTTCCGACAATTGGCGTGGCGGCGGCGCAATCAGCATCTGCCCAGGCACTGTCGGTGAGAATGTTGTGATTCGGAATTCGCTCTTCGAGGGGAACGCCCAGTTGAACGCTGGCACGGATTTGCCAGGCGCGGCGGTGCACATTACGCGCGATACGCGAGAAATCTCTGGCGGAGGCACGATTCGCATTGAAAATTGCACTTTTGTCGGCAACCGCAACGAGTCTGGCAAAAGCGACTCGGTGTATTTGACGGGACGGTACTCGCCAATTGCCTATGTTACGAACTGCGTGTTTGCCTGCAACCTGAAGAAGGTCGATGGAGCGATGGTGGAGACGGCGGGGCTTAGCTCGTCGTCCGACGCGGTTGCTTATAGCTACATCTATCCAGCGTCCTCCACGACATTCGGTGATACGGTCATCAACGGAACGAAGGCGCCGAATTTTCAGGAGGGAACATGGATTCCGAGCGGAGGTTCGCCGATGCGCGACAAGGGCGTGCTCCTCTCTTGGATGGTGGGTGCGAAAGACCTGCAACGCGATGCGAATGGGAAAGCGATTCGTGACCGCGTCCTCGGTTCCGCTCCTGATATGGGGTGCTTCGAGTATCAGCCCCTTGGGCTACTGCTCATACTGAGGTAATTGCGGGAGCGGAGCATAGATATGAATTTTTATCAACGAACAACAACAATAAAGAAAGCGAATACAATGCAGAAACTAAATCGAATAAAGGGCGCGGCGATTTTGTCGCTAGTGTCCCTTTTGTCCCTTGGGGCTCTTCCCGCCGACGCGGCGGATGCGGCAACAGACTTGCCGACGGTCGACCTCTCGAAAGTCGAGTGGCAGACCCAGCGCGTAAATGCGACGCTTGCCGCGCCAGATGAGACGAAGTGGCAGAAGATGCCAGCCAATCACAATGGTTGGCGGCAGGCTCAGGGCAAGACACGCCGCTCCGAATGGGAAGAGGGCGGCACTTGGAAGCAGGTCACATTTGATACACCCGCCGAGTGGAAGGATGCTTTCGTACGACTCGAGTTCGAGACACTCGTCCTCTGCGACGCCGTCGTCTTTGTGAACGGAGAAAAGGTCGGTGAAGTGTTGCGTCCAGGTGGTAGCCTTGACATCTCGCGGTTCGTGAAACCTGGCGAGAAGAACGATATGCGCTTCTACTACACAATCACAGGCGAGGGCACGACTCACGGTAAGTGGACGGTTGGTGGAATGTGGTCACACTTCGTAGGGCCAGGTTCTCTCACTGTGCCGAAGATCTTTGCGAGTAAGGGTCCGCAGGTGACGGATATCTTCGCGAATACATCGGCGAGAAATTGGCGCGTTGACTTCGAGATTGAGGTGACATGCCGCGACGACGCGAAGGCGCAGGCAGGCGTGCCGCTCACTGTCACTGTGCGCGACGCGAAGGGCAATGTCGTCAAGAAGCTTGAGAAGAAAGTCGACTTGAAGGGCGGCATCAATTCGTTCACGCTCGGCGAAGCGTGGAAGAACCCGACATGCTGGGAGCTCCGTGACCCCTACTTCTATACGGCTGAGGTTAAGGTTGGAGACCTCGCCGATAAGACGCAGCGCTTCGGCTTCCGTGAAATCTGGCGCGATGGCAAGGATTTGATGATGAATGGGCACAAAGTGCGTCTGAGGACTTGCTACGGTTATAACACGAATGCGAACGGACTCGACTTCCTTTACGACATTGGCTACAATGTGCTTACGAAGAATCACCGCACGGATACAATCGTCGTTATGGATGAGGATTACATGGACGCGCTCGACGAGCGCGGTATGGGCCTCTTCGTCTCGCCTGGCGATATGGGCAACATCGCGGGGTTGGACATCGTGAACAACAAGGAACAAGCCGACCAGCTACGCCACTTCTGGAAGTGGAATTTGCGTCGCCTGCGGCGGCATCCGTCGCTCCTCGCGTGCTATGTCGCGCAAATGATTATCTGCAACATCAGCTTTGGTCCTGAGGGCATCGGTCAGGGCGTCGGCAAGGGTGCACGCGACATTGCCATCAACACAGCACGTGAGATTGGTCGTGAGATTGATCCGAACATTCTCTATTACTCCCACGCCGATGGTCCGAACGGTGACCTCTCGTCTGGCAACATCTATCTCAACTGGACGCCGCTACAGGAACGTACCGAGTGGATGTCGCAGTGGAAGGATAAGGGGACATATCCGTGGCACGGCTCGGAGGTCGGTCAGCCGAACCTCGGTTGCTACTACGACCGCGATAGAATGTATGTCGCGACGGAGCACCTCGCGCAGTATTTCGGTGATGTCGTCTATGGCGCGGAGCCTGAGGAGTGGCTCAAGACGAACCTCCTCGCAGGTGCATCGATGCGCCATATTCACGGCAGCAAGGCGGCTTCCCAGACACTCTGGCACCAGCCGTACTTCTGGGAGCTCGAGCGGCTCTTCGTCTGGAACTCCAACTCGCGCTGGAGGGCGGATGGCGAAAATGGCGGTATTATCTGGTTCAACCTCCTCGGCTACGGTTCTGAACAGGGCGACGGCTATCTGATTGACCGCATTGCCACACTTGAGCTCAAGGAGTCGCCGAAGGGGAAGCGCCCGTCGTGGGCGAACCCGTCCTACGACACCTACCAGCTCGGCAACCAGGACTTCTGTGGCTACATCGGTGGTGCGCCTGATCACTATGACCGCACGCACGCCTACTATGCGGGCGAAACGATTGCTAAGCAGGCGGTGTTCTGCTGGGATGGACGCGGTACGGGTAAATTCACCGCGACAGCGACATTCAACGGTGAGACGAAGACCGTGACAGCGGATGTCGTGACGGGCAACACAGAGTTTCGTCCGTTCAGCTTTACTGCCCCCGATGTCGCGAAGAAGACGGCGTATGACCTGACGCTTACTTTCAAGCAGGGTGAGAAGACTTGGTTCACTGATACGCTGAAGGTCGAGGTCTACCCGAAGGCGAAGTTGGCGCCTATCACGACGAAGAAGCAGGTCGCGCTTTTCGATCCGAAGGGAACGAGCGAGAAGATTCTTCAGACGCTGGGCGTGAAGTACCGCAAGATTGGTTCCTTGGATGAGCTTGGCAAGGCGGAAGCACTCGTGATTGGACGCTTCGCGGCGTGCGAAATGCCGATTGATTCGCTTGCGAAGAAGGTCGAGAAGGGCTTTAAGGTCCTCGTTCTTGCGCAGGATGCGGAAACTTGGCAGGCGTTCGGGCTTCGTCCGATGGACGCGGGTTCGCGCCTCCTCTGGTTGCGCGACAAGAAGAATCCGCTCTTCACGGAAGTGACGGACGATACACTCGCCTACTGGCGCGGTGCGCCAGACTACGGTGACGCGGGCTTTGGTCCTCTTATGAACCACACGAAGTCACGCGGTCCTCGCGGCGGTCGTCGGCATATGGTCGCGGGCATGGTGCTTGAGATCCCGTCCGCTGTCGGCTATCGTAGCGTCATTGACGGCGAGTTCGATATGAACTACGCGGGTGTTCTCGAGTTCCTCTCGGGCAAGGGCAAGATTACCTACTGCTCGCTCGACTTGGAAGGACGCGTGGGTGTCGACCCTGCGGCAACGGTCGTCGCGCGTGCAGTTGTCGCGAATGCGCTTCAAGGCAGTGATGTGACGGCACCTGGCGAGACCATTTATGTTGGCGCGAATACGAAGGCGACATGGGCTGAACTGAAGGCGAAGGCCAAGAAGGGGGCTCGGATTCTCGTCGAGGCGAACGCGCGTCTCGCGGCTGAGGCGGGGCTCACGGTCGGCGCTAAGGAGAAGATTTGGCGTGCGCCGCTACCTGCGGACGACGCGGCATTTCGTTGCATTGGACCTTCGCTCTCGCGCTGGTCGGACTACATTGAGACACAGCTCGTGGATGGTGCGCTCGCGAAGACGGTGCGCGTCGGCTCGGGTGAGGTCGTATTCCTGATGGTGCCGCGCGGCGCGTTCACGACGCGTTATAACGGCGAACCCGATTTGACAGGTGTTGACAAGAACAACGAGGAGATGGCGAAACTCATCTGGAAGCAGTCTGAGCGTATCGCGCTCTACGCAGAAGAGCATGTCGACCGCCTCTACGGACGGGTGATGACGAATCTCGGCTTCGCGCCGGGTGAGCGTCGGACGCGCCGTGCGCTCTATCAGCAGGGCGTTGCCGCGCTTAAGCCACTACCAGCGGTCTATGCGCTCGGTCCATTCGCGACGGGACAGGATAAGGCTGAGATGCTCGACAAGGTCTGGTGCGAAGAGGGCGAGAAGATGGCCATTGCTGGCGACTTCAATCCGAACATCGACTTCCCGCTACCGCAGGGCGGTACGACAAACTGGCGTCCGACGCTTGCGCCTGACGCGAATGGTTGCTATGACTTCCGTAAGCTTGGTGGCGCGTGGGAGTCGGCGGCATCGCCGTGCGTCTATGCAATCGCGACGGTCGTCCGCAAGGAGGCTGGCGAGGCGCTCATCAAGCTCGGCATGGACTGGCGTCTGAAGATGTGGGTAAATGGCGAAGAAGTGTTCAGGAGCACGAACGGTGCGCACTATCCGAAGTTTGAGGTGAAGGTGAACCTTAAGAAGGGCGAGAATGTGTTCGCGTTTAAGGTTGTCGCTGGCCGCACGGGTTGCACGCTCCACGCGCTCATTGAGGGTGAGTCGAAAGGTGGCGCGAAGCGTGTCGCTGACCCGACGCTCGATGAGCTCAAGCTCTACCCCGACCGCATCTCCTTCGATCCCTACGAGTTCACGTTCTGGTAAGGGGGTGCCTTAGATGAATAAACTGGCTATTCTGTTGGGTGCGTCCCTGCTGTCACTTGTGTCCCTCCCCGTCGCCGCAAAGGCGAAGGGGGAGGTCATCTTCTCGCAGGACTTCGAGTCGACGATTTGCGGCGGGATGCCGAAGAACATCTATGACAACTGGGGGAGCAATCCGACGAATGAGCAGAGTCGCTACGTCACAAATATTGACGCGGCGACGGGTGAGAAGTCGCTAATGTGCGACTTCTCACAGCTCAAGCCTGTCTCGCGTGTTCAGCGGGCGAACTCGTGGCATGAGCGGATTCATTATCAGGGCGACCCGAACATCACGAATGGGTGGATTCTCTGGTCGATATCCGTCAAGCGGCTCTCTGGTGAGATGAACGGCGAGATTCGCTCGGATATCGGCAGTCGTATTGACCCGAAGCATCGCCGCGACTACTGGATCGCCTACTGGATTAACTTCGGCGAAGAGTTCACGGTACGCAATGAAGCGCGTGACGCGAAGACAATCTCAATTGGTGCCTTGCCGAAGGGGCGGTGGTGTAAGATAGACCTTATGTTGCCGCTACCTACGAACCCTGCGACGAACGCTTGGGGCCAGATTAGCGTGAAGGGACATAATGGTGTATTCAAGTCTGGTCCTCGCGTGACAATCCCGCTCGGCGACATGCGGCTCTTGCGCGGCTACAGTCTTATGCAGATCGCAGGTGACGGCACTGCCAAGTGGATGATTGACGATATTTCGCTGACGCATATCAAGTAGGAGGGTGGTTTTGTTCGCGGGAATAAAGAGATTTGGGAGTGTTAGTTCAGTTGGCGCGGCATTTGCGTCGATTGGGGCTCTACTGTCTCTTTTGTTCCTTTCTCCGCTATCCGTCGTGGCGGCGGAGGTGCCCGTTGTGCGCGAAGTTGATGTCGTGGTCGTTGGGGGTACTTCGGCTGGTGTCGGGGCGGCAATTTCCGCCCACGCGTTAGGCGCGCGGGTCTTCCTGATTGCGCCGCGTCCCTATCTCGGCGAGGACATCGCGGGCACGATGCGAGTCGTGCGTGACCCCGCCGATGACGACCGTGAACCGCCCTATCGAGCGATGTTTGCGCCGTCCGAGTCAGGCGAAACTGGGTTGGCGACTGAGACGACTCCGTTTCGCGTTAAGCGTGCGCTTGATGAGGCGTTGCTTGGTTGGGGCGTACCCTACCTGACGGGCTCTGCGGTCTGCGATGTCCTCCGTGATTCCGAGGGACACTTCGCGGGCGTGGTGATGGCGAATCGGAGCGGACGGCAGATTGTGAAGGCGAAGATTCTCATCGACGCGACACCGCGTGCGCTTGCCGCGCGTCGCGCTGGCGGGCATACCGCGCCGTTCCCTAAGGGTGTCTATTCGTTTCGCCGCGTTGTCCTCTCAGGCGAGACACCGTCTGGAGCAGGTATCGTTTCGGCTGCCCCGATTTCTGCACCGCGTCCAGTCACGGCACCGAATCCGCTTGACCCTCCGTTCCCGAAGGACTTTGAGGCGAGGCTCTGGGACTGCGAACTAAAGATTCCGATGGCGGACGGTTCGGCACGGTCATTCGCGGCGGCGGAGCAGGTTGCGCGTGACATGACCTTCACGACGACACTTGTGGACGCGGCAGATACGCTTACGCTCGTAGATGCGCCCGACAGATTTGAAACCGCCGCGACGGCTTCAGAGTGGAAGAATGCGGAGTCCGTTGACCTCGGGTGCTTTCGCGTGAATCATGTTGAAGATGTGTTCGTGCTTGGTCCGCTCGCAGGGCTAACTGGTGACGCGGCGAAGGCATTTCGTCGTCCAGGCATCGCACAGCGTGTCGGCGCACGGATTGGTCGTGTCGCCGCCGCGCGGACGAAGCAACTCTCGAAGACAACTTCAAGTGCCGCGCTTGCTGTTGCGCCAGCAGTGGGGGCAAAAGCTCTCAACGGAACGCTTGGCGAGGTTCGCGGCGAATTACCGAGTTATCTCGTGAATGCCGAGGGGACGATTCCCGTGTCTGATGATCTGCCGACGCTTGCTGAAGTCGACACGCTCGTTGTCGGCGCGGGCACGGGTGGGGCACCAGCGGCAATTGCCGCCGCTCGTCAGGGTGCGAAAACGCTCGTCATTGACTACCTCTACATCGAGGGCGGGGTGATGACGGATGGTCTCATTGGCTACTATTGTCACGGCAACCGAGTCGGCTTCACGACAGAGATTGACGCGGGCGTGCGGACGACTGGGAGGGTCTTCCCGCAGGCGAAGAGCGAGTGGTTCCGCCGCGAGCAGCGCAAGGCTGGCGCAGGAGTTTGGTTCGGCGCGTCCGCGAATGGCGTGGTCGTTCGTGACGGAAAGCTCGTCGGTGTGGTCGTCGTGATGGCGGACGGCACGCGCGGGCTTGTCACTTGCCGTAGCGCAATTGATGCGACAGGATCTGCCGCGCTCGCGGCGATGGCTGGTGAGGAGACCGAGTTTGTGACGGACGACGAACTTTCCGTTCAAGGCGCGGGGCAGGCGCGGCGGATGCCTGGCGCGGTTTATGCGAATTCCGATGTCGGCTTTGTGGACGACGCGGATGTCGCGGACGCTTTCTATTTTGCGCTCCGTTCGCGCTTGAGCTTGCCTGCGTCCACTTGGGACCAGGCGCAGGTCCTTGGTACGCGTGAGCGTCGCCGACTGGTCGGTGCATTCTATATGTCCGTCGCCGATGTCATCAACGGGCGTACCTACCCCGATGTAGTCGTGCGTACACTTTCAAACTTCGATACTCACGGACAAACCAAGGATGACGCGTTTTTCATTGAGGATCCAGGTCACGAGCCGATGTTTGTAAATCTGCCTTATCGGTGCTTTTTGCCGAAGCGACTCGACGGACTCCTTGTTGTTGGTCTCGGCATTAGTGCACACCGTGACGCGATGCCAATCCTTCGAATGCAGCCCGATGTGCAGAATCAGGGCTACGCGGCGGGTGTCGCAGCAGCGATGTCCGTCAGGGACGGGACGACCGTGCGCGGAATAGATGTTCCCGCGCTCCAGCAACATCTTGTTGAGAAGGGCGTGTTGCGTCCAGAAGACCTTGGTCAGAAAGATAACTTTCCTCTCTCGGACGCGGCGTTCGATCAGGCGGTGCGGGATTTGGCGGATGGTTACAAGGGACTACCCGTGTTGCTGACCGACCGTGCGCGGGCATTGCCGCGTCTGAAGACCGCCTACGCGGCGGCGGCAGACGGGAGCGCGGCGAAACTCGTCTACGCGCATGTGCTGGCGCTTCTTGGAGTGGACGACGGGGCGGATGTGTTGACGGCGCGGCTGGCATCGTCCGATTGGGACGAAGGGTGGAACTTCCGTGGGATGGACCAGTTTAATCGCAGTGTGAGTTGGATGGATAGCTATGCAATCGCACTTGGGAACTGTCGGGCGGCGCAGGCTGTGCCCGTGCTCGTAGAGAAAGCGCGGCAGCTCAGCGCGGCGAGCGACTATTCGCATTTCCGCGCGGTGGCGCGGGCACTGGAGGCGATTGGCGATCCGCGCGGCGCGGCGGCACTTGCCGAGCTCCTGCGCCGAGCAGGCATTGGCGGACGCTGGCAGACCGTTGGTGTCGCGCCACCTTCCGTGCCAGGTTATGCGAATAAGGCGGGCGACTGGGAGCGGACTCTTGCGTTGCGCGAACTCTGTCTGGCGCGGGCGCTATTCCGGCTCGGCGACAGCGAGGACGAGTTAGGGCGGCGGACGCTTGAGCGCTACGCGGCTGACCCGCGTCGCACCTACGCCAAGCACGCGAAACTTGTCCTCGCGGCAGAACCTCAATATGGATGTAAAAACCGAAAGTAAGGAAAGGAGCAGCATATGAAGAGAATGACGAAATTCTGTCTAGCAATCGCGGCATCGTTCGGGCTGTCCTTTGCGGCAAACGCGACGACATGGTATCTCTCGCCATCTGGCGACGACACGGCGGACGGACAGACCGAGGCGACGGCATTCGCGTCCCTCGCGACGGCGCGTGGAAAGATGAAGACGAATGACACGCTCATCATTGCCGCTGGCACCTACCTGGTGACGGAAGATCGAGGCGGCTTTCCTGCTGGCGTGACGATTAGGGGCGCGACTGGAAATGCGCGCGATGTCGTGTTGGACGGACAGGGAACCCATTCTGGCATCTTTCTGCAGGAAGGCTCTGGTAGTGTTATCTCCTCGCTGACTGTTTCCAATTGCGTTGACACCGTCGGGCAGAGTCCCGCCGCGATTAGTATGGGCGGGCTACAGGCACCGAAGGAGGGTGGGGCGATGAATATCGTCACGAACTGTGTCGTTACATGGAACCGCGCGACGCTGAATTCGACGCGGAACTCGACCTTCACCGTGGACGCGATGTCGCGTGTTGTCGACTGCGTCATCTCGTGCAATTCGAACGCGGCGGCGCGCGCGACGGGTGCCGTACTATTGAATAACGGTGGCGAGCTCATTAACTGCACAATCGAGGGCAACTGGGGTATGGCTGTCTTCGGCTACGTCCAGAACTCGGGCACGGACGAGGCTGTCCTGCATAGCGCGACCTCGATGGTGATTCGCGCCTGCACGGTGCGCAACAACACGAGCGTGGGTGTCGGGATTAACCAGTGTGGCGCGGGCGTCTACAATGTGCCGACGGTACTCGACTGCTGGATTGAGGGTAACCAAACTGGCACCTGCGGTGCTGGGTTGAGGTATGATTCGACCGTCAACCTTGCGCTGCCCGAGGACTTTCGCGTGACGGTCTCGAATACGACATTCCTCTCCAACGCGGCGCTTGGCACGGCCACTACGGACACCAAGCTTGGCGGTGGAGCGTTCTCGTGGGCAAACCAGTGGTGCACAATCTCAAACCTTGTCATTGACTCGTGCATATTTCGAAGTAACACCGTCGCAAAGACTCTGGGCGGTGGCGGTGCACTCCACATTATGCCGAATGTGGTCGACGGCGAGGTTGTTATCCGCAATTCACTTTTCGAGGGCAACGCCATCTTGGCGGAGCCAGGTATCACGACGGATGGTCGCGAGGGCTCGGCGGCGGTTCTCTGCAAGGGGAATAAGGATGCGACGACGGATGTTATGATGCGCCTCGAAAACTGCACGTTCGTCGGCAACCGCAACGAAACGAAGGGTGACAGCGCGGTGATTGTCTCGTTGTTCAATGCCTATTCGTCCTTCGCAGTGGTGACGAACTGCGTGTTCGCCAACAACCTCTCATCGAATGGGACGGCGGTCGCGGGGTTTTATGTGCAGTCGGAGTGTATGGATCACAGCTATCTCTATCCAGCGACGAAGGATAAATATTCGGACACGGTCATCAACGGAACGAAAGAGCCGAATTTTCAGGAGGGCACGTGGATCCCGAGTGGGCGATCGCCATTGCGCGACGCGGGAGTGCTCCTATCTTGGATGGCTGGCGCGAAAGACCTGCAGCGTAACGCAAATGGCAAGGCATTCCGCGACCGCATCGTCGGTACTGCTCCAGACATCGGGTGCTTCGAATATATGCCACTTGGACTACTGCTCATGGTGAGGTAGTTTTGGTAGTGAAGCATAGATATGAATTTCTAGTAACGAACTATAAAAAGAAAGAAAGAGAATAAATGAAGAAACTAAATCGAATTAAGGGCGCGGCACTTCTGTCGCTTGTGGCTCTTCTATTCCTTGGGGCATTCCCCATCCTCGCGGCAGACTTGCCGCAGGTCGACCTCCTGAAGATCGACTGGCTAACGCAACGCGTGAACGCGACACTTGCCGCGCCAGATGAGGCGAAATGGAAGAAAATAGCAGCGTGGAACGGCGGCTGGCGACAAGCCGAGGGCAAGACGCGCCGTTCTGAGTTGGAGGAGGGTGGTACTTGGAAGCAGGTTGCATTTGATGCTCCAGCCGAGTGGAAGGATGCCTTCGTGCGACTCGAGTTTGAGACACTCGTTCTTTGCGACGCTGTTGTTTTCGTGAATGGCGAAAAGGTCGGCGAGGTGTTGCGTCCAGGCGGTTTTATTGACCTCTCGCGCTATGTGAAGCCTGGTGAGAAGAACGACTTGCGCCTCTACTACACAATTAGCGGTGAGGGCACGGATCACGGCAAGTGGATAATTGGGAGTATGTGGCAACACTTTATGGGGGCTGGCTCGCTCACTGTGCCGAAAATCTTCGCGAGCAAGGGTCCGCAGATTACGGATGTTTTCGCGAATACCTCGGCGAGAAATTGGCGAATTGACTTTGAGGTCGAGGTGACATGCCGCGATGACGCGAAGGCGCAGGCAGGCGTGCCGCTCTCTATTGTCGTGTGTGATGAGGCAAGTAATGTCGTTAAGCGCCTAGAGAAGAAGGTCGACCTGAAGGGCGGAGTCAATGCCTTTACACTCGGCGAGGAGTGGAAGAAGCCGACATGCTGGGAACTTGGCGCCCCTTACCTCTACACGGCGGAGGTCAAAGTTGGTGATTTCGCGGAAAAGACTCAGCGCTTCGGCTTCCGTGAAATCTGGCGCGACGGCAAGGACCTAATAATGAATGGGCACAAGGTGCGCCTGCGTACCTGCTTCGACTACGGCACTAACGCGAAAGGTCTCGACTTCCTGCGCGACATCGGCTACAATGTTGTCACGGCAAACCACCGTATGGACACTATTGTCGTTCAGGACGAGCAACATCTCAACGATTTAGACGAGCGCGGTATGGGTTATTTCTGCTCGCCTGGTGATATGTGCAATATCGCGGGGGTGGACTTCGCGAATGACGAGGCGGCGGCCGACCAGTTGCGCCACTTTTGGAGATGGAGTTTGCGCAAGTTGCGCAATCACCCGTCGCTTCTCGCGTGTTATGTCACGCAGATGATAATTTGCAATATTGGCTGGGGCCCTGAGGGCATTGGTCAGGGCGTGGGCAAAGGCGCGCGCGATATCGCAATCAACAAGGGACGCGAGATCGGACGCGAGATTGACCCGAATATCCTTTACTACTCTCACGCTGATGGGCCGAACGGCGATATTTCGTCTGGTAATATCTACCTCAACTGGACACCGCTACAGGAGCGCACGGAATGGCTTGCGCAGTGGAAGGAGAAGGGGACATATCCGTGGCATGGTGCGGAAGTTGGACAGCCCTATATGGGTTGCTGGTTTGACCGCGAGCATATGTATGTCGGTACGGAGCACCTCGCGAAGTATTTTGGCGATGTGGTCTACACGACCGAGCCAGAAGAGTGGCTCAGGACGAACCTTGTGGCTGGCGCGTCGATGCGCTCTGAGCACGGCAGCGGACCAGGCTTTGCCGCCGTCAGTCAGCATCCATACTTCAAGGAGCTCGAGCGCGAGTTTATTTGGAACTCCAACTCGCGCTGGCGTGCGGACGGTCAGAATGGTGGCAACCTCTGGTTTAACCGCCACGGCTATGGCTCCGACAAGGGCGATTCCTACTTGACGGATAAGAGCTATAACCTTGACCTTAAGGACTATGAGAAGGGGGTGCGCCCCGTATGGGCGAACGCGTCGTACGACAACTATCAGCTCGGCAATCAGGACTTCTGTGGCTACCTCGGCGGCGCGCCTGACCACTATGACCGGACGCACGCCTACTACGCGGGTGAGACGATTGCTAAGCAAGCGGTGTTCTGCTGGGATGGGCGCGGCAAGGAAACCTTTACCGCTACAGCGGCATTTAATGGTGAAACGAAGACTGTGACGGCGGATGTCGTGACGGGCGAAACGGAGTTCCGTACGTTCAATTTCAAGGCTCCGAAGGTCTCAAAGAAGACTGCGTTTGATATGACACTTACCTTTAAGCAGGGTGAGAAGGTATGGTTCACGGATACGCTGAAGATTGAGGTTTATCCGAAGGCGAAGCTTGCGTCCATCGCGACGAAGAAGCGGGTTGCGCTTTTCGATCCGAAGGGAACGAGTGAGGGAGTTCTTAAAACGCTCGGCGTTAAGTATCGCAAGATTGGTTCTTTGGACGAACTAGACAACGCAGAAGCACTCGTAATCGGACGCTTCGCGGCGAGTGAGATGCCGCTTGACTCGCTCGCAAAGAAGGTTCAGAAGGGTTTTAAGGTGTTGATTCTTGCGCAGGACGCGGAAACATGGCAGGCGTTCGGATTGCGTCCGATGGACGCGGGTTCGCGCCTCCTCTGGCTGCGCGACAAGAAGAATCCGCTTTTTGCGGAAGTGACGGACGATACGCTCGCTTATTGGCGTGGTGCACCTGACTACGGCGATGCGGGATTCGGTCCTTTGATGAATCACACGAAGCAGCGTGGACCTCGCTGGACGCGGCGGCATATGGTTGCAGGTCTTGTTCTTGAGATTCCGTCGGCGGTCGGTTACCGCAGTGTGATTGACGGCGAGTTCGATATGAACTATGCGGGCGTTTTGGAGTTCCTCTCTGGTAAGGGCAAAATTACCTACTGTTCGCTCGACCTTGAGGGACGTGTAGGAGTCGATCCAGCGGCGACGGTTGTCGCGCGCGCGGTCGTCGCGAATGCGCTAAAGGGCAGTGATGTGACGGTGTCTGGCGAAACTATTTATGTTGATGCGAACTCGAAGGCGGTATGGGACGAACTGAAGGCAAAAGCCGAGAAGGGAGCTCGGATTCTCATCGAGGATAATGCGCGGATTGCGTCCGAGGCAGGGCTTACGGTTGGTGAAAAGGAGAAGATTTGGCGTGCACCGCTACCTGAGGGCGACGCGGCATTTCGTTGTATCGGACCATCGCTGACGCGCTGGGCGGACTATATCGAGACGCAACTCGTGGATGGTGCGATTGCGAAGACGGTGCGCGTTGGCGCGGGTGAAGTCGTGTTCCTGATGGTGCCGCGTGGCGCATTTACGACGCGTTATAACGGCGAACCCGATGTGGCGGGGCTAAATGAGAACGAGGCTAATCGGAAGAAGGAGGAGTGCCGGGCTTCGCAGCGCATTGCGCTTTACGCCGAGGAGCATATTGACCGCCTTTACGGACGGGTGATGACGAATCTCGGCTTCACGCCAGGCGAGCGCGGCACGCGTCGTGCGCTCTATCAGCAGGGTGTTGCCGCGCTCAAGCCGCTACCAGCGGTCTACGCGCTCGGTCCGTTCGCGACGGGCAAGGATAACGACGACCAAATTAACAAGGTCTGGTGTGAGCAGGGCGAGAAGATGGCTATTGAAGGTGACTTCAATCCGAATATCAACTTCCCGCTACCGCAGGGTGGCACGGCGAACTGGCGCACTCGGCTCGCGCCAGACGCGAACGGACGCTACGATTTCCGTACGCTCGGTGGCGCGTGGGAGTCGGCATCATCACCGAGTGCACTCGCGATTGCGACGGTGACGCGCAAGGAGGCTGGTGAGGTGCTGATGAAGATAGGTATGGACTGGCGCTTGCGGATGTGGGTGAACGGCGAGGAGGTCTTTAAGAGTGGCTTTGGCGCACATTACCCGAAGTTTGAGGTGAAGGTAAACCTAAAGAAGGGTAAGAATGTGATTGCGTTCAAGGTAGGTGCTGGGCGTACGGGCTTTGCACTGCACGCGCTTATGGAGGGCGAAGCGAAAGGCGGCGCGAAGCGTGTTATTGACCCGACGCTTGATGAGCTCCAGCTCTACCCTGACCGTATCTCCTTTGACCCCTATGAGTTCTCGTTCTGGTAAGGGGAGTCTATAAAATGAAGAGATGGACTATTCTGTCGAGCGCATCGCTACTGTTGTTCGTGTCGTTTTCTTCTCTTCCCGCCGTCGCCGAGGCGGGGAGGGAGGTTGTCTTCTCAGAGGACTTCGAGTCGTCACTCTGTGGGACAGTGCCGAAGACACTGTTTGACAATTGGCGGCATAAGAACCCGACAAACGAGATGTGCCGCTATGTCACGAATGCGGACGCGGCGACGGGCGAGAAGTCGTTGATGTGCGACTTTTCACAGCTCAAGCCAGGTTCGCGTATCCAGCAAGGTGAGTGGCACGGTTGGCTTCCGTGGCAGGGCGACCCCAAAATCACCAATGGGTGGATTCTCTGGTCGGTCTCGGTCAAGCGGCTCTCTGGCGAGATGCAAGGCGAGATTCGTACGGATATCGGCAGTCGCGTCGACCCGAAACATCGCCGCGACTTTTGGATCGCCTATTGGCTGCGGTTTGGCGAGGAGTTTACGGTGCGCAATGAGGCGCGGGACGCGAAGACCATTTCGGTTGGGGCGTTGCCGCGTGGGCGGTGGTGTAAGATTGATCTTGAGTTACCGCTACCAGACAACCCCTCGACGAACGCCTGGGGCTGCATCAGTGTGAAGGGTCTCGACGGCGCGTTTAAGCCAGGCCCTCGTGTAGCGATACCGCTCGGCGATATGACGATTCTCTCGGGCTACAGCCTCATGCAGGTCGGTGGCGGCGGCACGGCAAAGTGGCTCATTGACGACATCACGGTCAAACATTAGGAGTGACTTTAGTATAATCTAAAGGAATTCCGAACACAAGAATTTTGGAAACAAGAAAAAGGAAAGAAGAAACTAAATGAAGAAACTAATAATCCTCGCGGCGGCCGCGTCCGCCCTCACGGGTTTCGGCGGAATCCGCGCGACATCCCACGATAACTATGGCGGCAACACGAACGCCTGGCAGATTAAGCGTCATTACGAGAAAATGGCGACCGTCACCAATGGCGGCGCGAAGGTCGTCTTCGTCGGCGACTCGATTACTCACTTTTGGGATGGTCGTCGTCAACAGCAGAAGTATTTCTCGAAGGGTGATTGGAAGATGCTCAACCTCGGCATATCTGGTGACCGCACTGAGCATGTCCTTTGGCGTTTGAACGAGGGCAAAGAACTCGACGGATATGAAGCGAAGTGTATCGTGTTGATGATTGGCACGAACAATGCTGGACACCACCCGATTGAGACCGAGCCGCCAGCCGATACCATCCTCGGTATCCGTGAGATTATTCGTACTATTCGTGCCAAGCAACCGAAGGCGACACTTGTGCTACTGCCGATATTCCCGCGTGGGGCGCAGCCAGACGATCCGTGGCGGCAACGCAATGAGGTTGTCAACAAGGTGATTTCGAAGTTCGCGGACGGTGACAAGGTTCTCTGGTGCGATTTCAACGACCAGTTCTTGACACCAGACGGACACGTCTCGCCAGAGCTGTTCCCAGACTACCTGCACCCGAATGACGATGGCTACGAGATTTGGTTCTCGGCTGTAAAGCCCTACATCGACGCGGCACTTTCGGAGGGCAAGATCCCGATGCCAGCGAATCGCTTCGCGTCGACGCTTCGCAATGTCCGTACGGCTGCAGACTGCGTGACGACCTACCCCGAGTCGCGTATGGGCACGGACGAGTGGTGGCTGAAGCGTCTGAGTGACAACCGCACCCAGATTGCGAACTCGAAGGGGCAGATTGACATCGTGATGATTGGTGACTCGATTACGCACCGTTGGGAGAAGCAGGGCAAGGACTCGCTTGCCGAGCTGCGTAAGACATATTCAATCCTCAATGCGGGCTACGGTGGTGACCGCACGGAGCATGTGCTGTGGCGCTTGAAGTTCGGTGGCGAACTGGATGGCTACAAGACGAAATGCGTAACGCTGATGATTGGTACGAACAACACATGGCACCGCAGAGATAAGCCCGAGGACATTGCCGCTGGCGTGCGTGAGATTCTTGACATTATCGCGAAGAAGCAACCGCAGGCGAAAATCGTGCTGATGCCAATCTTCCCTGTCGGCGATGGACCGAAGGAAGCGCGCCGCGTCAACAACGACGCAGTGAACGCGATTATCAAGGGCTTTGCCGATGGCAAGAAGATTGTCTGGCTCGACTTCACATCGAAGTTCCTCGACGAGAAGGGCGATGTCGTTTCTTGGATGCCTGACCGCGTCCATCCAGACCCGAAGGGCTATAAAGAAATCTGGGTGCCAGCGATTCTGCCGATTTTCAAGGAAACTTGTGGTAAGTAAATTGGAAAGTTTGAAATGAAGAAAATACTTGTTTCCACGATTGCGGCGGCGGCGATATCCGTCGCCGCCTTCGCTACTGCCGCGTCAATTCCACTTCCCGAGCATCCGCGTCCAGATTGGGAGCGTGCGCAGTGGCTGAACTTGAACGGTGAATGGGACTTCGGCTTCAAGCCGGGAGCCTTTGATCGTAAGATTGTCGTGCCGTTTGGTTGGGGGGCTCCGCTCTCTGGGGTGTCGGACGAGGGCGATACGGGCTACTACCGCCGCGCCATTACCGTGCCGCGCGAATGGAAGGGGCGGCGCGTGTTTGTCGTTGTCGGCGCGGCAGACTATGAGACCGAGGGTTTCCTCGACGGACATCCGCTTGGACGCAATGTCGGTGGCTATGTGCCGTTTGAGTTTGAGCTGACGGAGTTCGTCAAGTGGGGAGAAAGGCAAGAATTGTCCTTCAAGGTGTGGGATCCGCCAGCAGAAGTCGCGCGCGAGGGTCATTACCTCTACGGCAAGCAAGGCTATGGCAACGCGCGCGGCATTTGGCAGACCGTTTACCTCGAGGCGCGTGGCGCAGTCTATGCTGAGACGGCACAGTTCGCACCGCACTTGGCGACATCAAGCGTGACGGCGGAGGTTACACTCGACCGCCCTGCGGCGGAGGCGACATTCGCCACAATTGAGCTAGACGGCAAGAAGACGACGGTTGCTTTTGCGAAGGGTGCACGCACGGCGAAAGCCGAGATTATGCTCACTTCGCCGAGGCTTTGGGATCTCGACAATCCGAATCTCTACGATGCCGTTGTGCGCGTCGGTGACGATGAGGTGAAGACTTACTTTGGTTTTCGTGAAATCGGTGTCGGCAAGAATCCGAATGGTGATGCCTATGTCACGCTTAACGGCAAACCAATCTACCTGCAAATGTGCCTCGACCAGAGTTATCACCCGACAGGCTTCTATACCTTCCCGTCTGATGAGTTTATGAAGGAGGAAATTCTCATCTCTAAGAAGCTCGCGCTTTCTGGTAATCGCGTCCATATCAAGGTCGAAGTGCCGCGTAAGCTTTACTGGGCGGATAAGCTCGGTGTCCTTATTCAGGCAGATGTGCCGTGCGCGTGGGGTGATGCCTCGCACGAGATGTTCGCTGAGCACTGGAATTGCTTTACGCGTATGGTTGCACGCGACTTTAACCATCCGTCTATCTACCAATGGACGCTCTTTAATGAGACTTGGGGGCTATTCTCGAACCGTTCGCTCGCGGTTGGACTCGCCTCGGGCGACGGCGGTACAAAGCGCGTCTACGACACATGGACGCAGGAGGCGGTGCGAAACGCCTACCATAAAGCGAAGGCACTTGATCCGACGCGAATCGTGGAAGATAACTCGCCGTGTTGCCGCGACCATGTTGAGACGGATGTGAACTCGTGGCACTGTTACGCACCTGGCTACCGCTGGGAAGAGATTGTGGCGAAAGAGTGTGCTGAGACGTTCTCTGGCTCAGAGGTGAATTATATTGGCGGTAATAAACAGTGCGGCGAGCCGATGATGAACTCCGAATGCGGCAATGTCTGGGGCTACAACGGCTCAACGGGCGACTGCGACTTCACATGGGATTACCACCTGATGATTAACGCATTTCGTCGCCACCTAAAGTGTGCTGGCTGGCTCTATACCGAGCACCACGATGTCACAAACGAATGGAACGGCTATGTTCGCTTTGATCGCACCCAGAAAGAGACGGGCTTTGAGGAGCTCGCGGGGATGACTCTTGCCGACTTACACCGTCCCGCCGCGCTTTACTTCGCTGGCACGCTCGGACGCGAGACAGGTGAGACGCTTCCAGCGGGCACAGTTGCAAAAATCCCCGTCGGAGTGTCGCTTGTGACGGATGCCTATGCGGGCAAAACCCTGACTCTCGAATGTGATGGTGTTGCCGTGGGCGATTCGTTCCCAGCGAAGAGCTGGCAGTGTGAGACGCTTTGGACGGCGGAGATACACTTGCCAGCAACGGCGGCGGTCGACCGCGTCGTCTTCACGCTGAAGGCGGACGGACGCGAGATTGCGCGCAACTTCTGGTGCTATTCGACGGTGCCGCCAACGGCAACGATGCCTGCGCCAGTTGCGGCAGACTGGTCGCTCGGTACGACGAATGTCCTCGGCGGGCTGAAGTACAATGGCTTTGGCAAGGGCTCGTTTACTTTTGAACTCGGTGCACCAGCGGGTGGAGGCGGACTTTTCGAGGTTGAACTCTCGGCGAAGCGCCTGAATGACAAGGATGTCGGGACACGATATGTCCGCTCTGGCATTGATGATATGCTTGGCGGAGGCACGGCGAGCCGCTCAAAGAACCCGAACAGTTATCCGCAGACGAGCGCGACGGATAAGTTCCCAGCGACGGTGAGGGTCTATGTGGACGGAGCCCTCGCGGCGACGCAGGTTCTGCCAGAGGACCCAGCCGACCATCGCGGCATTCTGTCGTGGCTTTCGCAACCGCAGGATAAGACGCTACACGAGGCGGGTTCCTATGGTTGGCGGGTGACGGCACCAGTACCAGCATCGGCGGTGAAGGGTGGCAAGGTAATGGTGCGGCTTGAGTCCGACGCGGGACTTGCCGTCTACGGACCGCGTTTTGGACGCTTGCCGTTCGGACCTCGCGTCATCGCGCCCTAAAGAATCCTCATTGCCCTTAAGAACCTATTCA
>CAVLAC010000025.1:0-20113 GCA_963661055.1 bacterium
ATGCCTTGCAGGCGGCGGACATTTGCCGAGCCGATGACGAATCCGTCACAGTGCTGAGCAATTGCCGCGCCTTCTTCGGGCGTGGTGATGCCGAAGCCCGCCACCACGGGTACACTTGTGAGGCGCTTAATCTCCTCAAGGCGTCCGGTGAGCTCAGGCGGAAGCGACTGCCGCGCTCCTGTCACGCCCTTAACAGTGACGGCATAGAGGAAGGCATCTTCCAAGCCTTTCGCGGACTCCACGATGCGCTCAGGACCCGTCGTCGGCGAGATGAGCGGAATAAAGGTGAGCCCTTGGGGCTTCAAGACCTTAATAAGCTCATCGCGTTCCTCGAGTGGCAAGTCCACGACAAGGACGGCATCCACGCCCGCTTTTGCCGCGTCCGCGGCAAAGCGTTCGATTCCGTACTTGTAGATGGGATTATAGTACGAGAACACCACAAGCGGAGTCTCGGGATGTGCCGCGCGCAGGGACGGAATCTTCGCGAGAATCTTTGTGAGAGTAGCCCCGCCCGCGAGTGCCTTCTGTGCCGCGAGACGGATGACCTCGCCGTCCGCCACAGGGTCGGAGAAGGGAATGCCCAATTCTAGGATATCCGCGCCTTCTTTTAGGACTTGTTCGCACGCGGCGAGGCTCTCATCCAGCGACGGACAGCCCATCGTCAAATAGGCGACATAAGCGCCGCGCTTTTCGGCGTGGGTTTTCTCAAAGAGTTTTTGAATACGGTTCATTTGGACATCCTTTCCTTATAAGCCTGAATGCTATGCAAATCCTTGTCTCCGCGCCCCGAGAGGTTAACGAGGAGCAAGGTTTCCTTCGGGAGTTTCGGGGCACGCTTAATGGCTTCCGCAAGCGCGTGGCTCGATTCGAGTGCAGGGATGATGCCCTCGAAACGACAGAGCGCATCAAATGCCGCGACGGCTTCATCGTCATTGATGGTAGTATATTCCGCCTTGCCCGTGTCGGCGAAGTAGGCGTGTTCAGGGCCTACGCCCGGATAGTCCAAGCCCGCCGAAAGGGAATAGGTGTCAATGATTTGTCCGTCAGGCGTCTGCAAGAGGTAGGTCTTCGAGCCATGCAAAACGCCGACCGTGCCACCATTAATGGAGGCGGCGTGCTCGCCTGTGGCAAGTCCCTTGCCGCCCGCCTCGACACCCACGAGCTTGACGCTTGGGTCATCCACGAACCCCGCGAAGAGACCCATCGCGTTCGACCCGCCGCCCACACAGGCAATCGCCTGGTCGGGGAGGCGTCCGTAGCGCTCCAAGCACTGCTTACGCGCTTCTTTGCCAATGACGCTCTGGAAATCACGGACCATTTCTGGGTACGGATGGGGCCCCGCGACCGTGCCAATCACATAGAAAGTGTCGTCGCAATTGGTGGTCCAGTCGCGAAGTGCCGCGTTCATTGCGTCCTTCAGTGTGGCACTGCCCTCGGTGACGGCATTCACTTTCGCGCCGAGCATCCGCATACGATCCACATTGGGAGCCTGCCGCTCCACATCGATGGCACCCATATAGACTTCGCAGGGCATCCCGAAAAGTGCCGCGACGGTAGCCGTGGCAACACCGTGCATACCCGCGCCCGTCTCGGCGATGAGGCGTTTCTTGCCCATCCGCCGCGCGAGAAGGGCTTGCCCAATGGTGTTATTCACCTTATGGGCACCCGTATGATTCAAGTCCTCGCGCTTGAGGAGGATTGTCGCGCCCCCAAGGTGTGCCGAGAGACGCTTCGCTTCCGTCAGCGGACTCTCCCTGCCCACATAATTCTTGAGGATGTCGTGAAACTCCGCGAGAAACGCGGGGTCGTTCTTGACCTCATTATACGCCTTCTCAAGTTCATTGATGGGCGTCATAAGGGTCTCGGCGATATACTTACCGCCATAGATTCCGTAGTGACCGTTCATATTGTTTAGTTTCCTTTTGAAATGAGTTCCGTGAGTTTGGCGGCGGGATTCGCCGCGCGCATAAGGGTTGTGCCGATGAGAAATCCGTCCGCCCCCGCTTGGCGCAGGGTAAGGAGGTCCTCAGCGGACTTAATACCGCTTTCCGCAATCTTGATGCACCCCTCAGGTATTTCGGCGAGGAGCGCGGCAGTTATGGAGGGATCTGTATGGAAAGTGCGCAGATCGCGGCAGTTTACGCCAATTATCTTTGCACCCACCGCCACAGCGCGGCGAATTTCTTCCGTGCTATGGGTCTCGACCAAGGCTGAAAGCCCGATCCCGTGGGCGAAGTTGAGGAGTGCGGCAAGTTCTTCGTCATTCAAGACTGCCGCGATGAGGAGGCACGCACTTGCTCCGCACGCCCCTGCCCGAAGGATTTGGTAAGGGGTGGTAATAAAGTCCTTATAAAGGAGAGGTATCTTTACCTTCTTATGGACTTCGGCGAGATATTCATCACTCCCTAAGAAGCGGTGGGGTTCGCAAAGGACTGAAAGTGCCGCCGCACCTGCCGCGCTCAGGCTCTCCGCGAGTTCCACAGGCTGGAAATCCTCGCGAATTAGTCCCTCGGAAGGCGAAGCCTTCTTGAGTTCGGCAATAATATGGAGTCCGTCCCCCTTAAATGCCGCGCCAAAGTCTGGGGGCAAGGGGAGGGCGCGAGCCCTCTCGCGCAGGGCGACAAAGCTCTCGGACTGCATCAGGTCTTCCGCGTCATTTCGGCGCAGGCTACTGAGTTCTTCAAGGATGTCTATCATTTGAAAGCTACCATTTCTTTGAGTTTAGCGAGTGCCTTGCCCGAATCGACGGACGCGGCGGCGAGGGAGAGTCCCTCTTCGTAAGTCTTTACCTTATCGGCGACGAGCAGGGCGGACGCGGCATTCTCAATCGCGGCGGCGCGGCGGGCACCCTTATCTTCGCCTGAAAGGACGGCGAGGAGCAGTTCCGCATTCTCTTCGGCGGTGCCGCCCCCGATTGCCTCAAGCGGGTAGGTCGTGCCATAGAGTTTGCCCGCCTCAATTTCGAGAGGCTTAATTTCGCCGTTCTCGAGGGAAGTTGCCTTTGTTACGCCCTCAGGCGAAATCTCGTCGAGTCCCTTAATGCCAGAGAACACCAAAGCGCGGGTACTGCCGAGGCGCTTCAGGGTTTCAGCCAAAACAGGCGTAAGTGCCGCGTCATAGACACCAATCGCGTGGCGTTTCACGCCTGCGGGGTTGGTGAGGGGTCCGAGAAGGTTAAAGATGGTACGGAAGCCGAGCCTTTTGCGCACCGCCGCCGCGAAACGCATAGCGGGATGAAGCTTACGGGCAAAGAGGAAGCCGATGCCGACTTCGCGAATGCACGCGGCAACGCGTTCGGGTGGCAAATCGAGGTTGTAGCCGAGAGCCCCAAGGACATCTGCCGCGCCACACTTGGAAGTCGCGGCAATATTGCCGTGCTTGGCGACAATTGCTCCTGCACCCGCGGCAATAAACGCGGCAGTTGTGGAGACATTGAAGGTGCCAAAGCCGTCCCCACCTGTCCCCACGATGTCGATGGCATCGAGGTCGCCGAGATTGATGTGTACCCCCGCCTCACGCATAGCCCGCGCGGCACCTGTGAGTTGGGCGACCGTTACGGGCTTATTTTTGTGGGCAATGAGATAGGCTTCGAGGTCGTCCTCGCTCATTCTGCCGCTCATTACCGTTTGGATGGTGTGGTAGGCGTCGCCTTCCTCCAAGTCGGTGGAGGTATATTTGGCGAGGAAGTTGCGGAGCTGCTTGAGCCCCTCGGGTGTGCCGACGGACTCTGGGTGGTACTGGACACTCTCGATGGGTAGTGTCTTATGGCGAAGCCCCATGATTTCTCCGTCTTCCGCCGCAGCACTTACTTCGAAGCAGTCGGGCAGGGTCTCGCGTTCGACGGCGAGGGAGTGGTAGCGCATAGCCTCAAAGTCTTGGGGCAAGCCCTCGAAGAGTCCCTTGCCATCGTGATGGATGTGGCTCGTCTTGCCGTGCATAAGCTTCTTCGCCGAAATGACGCGTCCGCCAAAGGCTTGGGCGATGGATTGGTGTCCGAGACAAATCCCGAAGAGGGGAATCTTACCTGCGAATGCCTTAATTGCCGCGAGGGTGACACCGGCGGAATCGGGGTTGCCAGGGCCTGGCGAGAGGATGAGTGCCTCGGGGTTTTTCGCGGCGATTCCTTGGACATCAATCGCGTCATTCTTGACGACTTCGATATCCGCGCCCAGCATTGCGAGTTCCTGCACAATATTATATGTGAAGGAATCGTAGTTATCAATCATCAAAATCATAAGTTATCTGCCTTTCTAAAAGATTAGAGTTCAGCGGCGACTTTCGCCGCTTCGAAGGAAGCCTTGGACTTGTTGACGGTCTCGTAATACTCCTTAACGGGGTCAGAGTCGGCAACAATGCCTGCCCCCGCCCGCATTGTAAGCGTACCGTTCTCAAGGAAGAGAGTGCGGATTACGATGGCGAAGTTCATATCGCCCGTATAGCTGAAGTAGCCAACCGCGCCACCATAAATGCCGCGTGGAGACTTCTCGTATTGGGCGATGAGTTCCATAGCCCGCACTTTCGGGGCACCCGTGAGGGTTCCTGCCGGGAAGGCGGCTTCGAGCAAGTCAAAGGCATCCTTATCTGCCGCGAGCTCTCCGCTCACATTTGAGACGAGGTGCATAACATGTGAATACCGCTCCACTTGTGCGTAGGATTTCACTTGCACGGTGCCCGGCTTACAGACGCGTCCCAAATCATTGCGTCCGAGGTCGACGAGCATAACATGTTCGGCGAGTTCCTTGGGGTCCGTCTTGAGCTGTGTCTCAAGCGCGGCATCTTCCTCGGCGGTGCGTCCCCTCGGACGCGTCCCCGCGATGGGGCAGGTGCTCGCGGTGCGGCCCGTCAATTTCACGAGTTCCTCGGGGGAAGAGCCAATCAAGGTCTTGCTCCCGAGCCGCAAGAAGAAGTTATAGGGCGAGGGGTTTACGAGGCGGAGCGCCCGATAAAGTGCAAGGGGAGTCGCCGTCGTTTGGGCGGTGAACTTCTGGGAAGGGACAATCTGGATGATTTCGCCCGCACGGATATCCTTCTTGCACTTCGAAACGATGGCCTCGTATTCCTCAGGGGTCATTTCGGGCTGGAAGGGGGTTGTTTGGGTGGCGGCGGACTCTGCCGCGCGCTGTTCTTCGAGGCAGCGGGCGATGGACTCGACGCTGAAAAGCCGCTCACTGAGCGCGGCAATTCGCTCCCGCGCCGCCTTGTAGGCACGCGGCGCGTCGCCCTCCGCCCCCGTTGTCACCGAAATAAACACGGTTTGGCGCACATTATCGAAGATAACGAGGGTATCGGTGAGGAGAAATGCCGCAAGTGGCGTCCCTTTCTCGCGCTTCAAGTTTACGCGCGGCACAAATGTCCCGACCGCGTCATAAGAAAGATAGCCGATTGCACCGCCCTGGAGGGACGGCAATTCGGGGGCGGGGGTGAACTTCTGGCGACTGAAACGCTCTTTTGCCGCGTTTAGGGGGTTGGCGGGGCCGTCCTCGATGAGGATTTCCTTGGGTTCAAGCCCTAAGTAGGAATATCGCCCGCGAATCTCGCCGCGAAAGACGCTCTCCAAGAGGAAGACATCCTCCTTATTAGCAACGCGGGAGAGCACTGAGACAGGGGTCTCACGGTCGGCGAGGAATTCACGGAACACGGGGGTACGGGCTCCGTTTGCCGTGCGGACCGTGAATTCCTTTTCGCTTAGTTCTTTTAGCATATCGTATTTTCCTTGTTGAAGTTTGTGAAATTGAAGAAGGCGGACTGTTCACCGCTGAACGCTCCGCCTTTTCTTTCTCATAGGATTTGAGTGAGTTGTGATTACAATGAACGCACCCCGCGGAAGCAACCCCCGCGGTACCACCATTGACGATAGTTTTGACTACTTCGGTTCATTTGCGTAATAGTATACACTATTTTGCCCTGCGCCGTCAAGGGGGTATTTGCAAAAAGTTTCGGAAGGCGCTCTTTCCTCGTGCGCCAGAATATGGTATAATGATGGCAATGAATACCGAATGGAAGTTGCCGTTTGTTGTGCCGACGCGGACTTGGTGGTGGCCTCGCTTGCCCAAGGATCGTGTGTCGGTTTGTATGCTACACTCTGTCGGTAATGATTTGACATTGCCCGACTGCCCCGCGAACAATGCCATTGAGCCCGAGAAGTTGCGTGCGGTCATACGCCTTCTTAAGGCGGCGGGGTATACCTTCACGACATTCGGCGCGGCATTTGGGAAGGGAGTACCCACGGAATCTGCCTGCCGTCGCCTATGCCTCACCTTCGATGATGGGTATGTGGATAATTACACGACGCTCTTCCCTATCTTGAAGGCGGAAGGCGTGCCCGCCACATTCTTCGTCACGAATCGCGGCGAAAGAGACCCGCACTTCATTTCCGTCGCCCAGATTCAGGAGCTCGATAAAAGCGGACTTGTTGAGATTGGTGGGCATACGGCGAGCCATTGCTTTATGCTTCATACGGATTTGGCGACTGCCGAGTGCGAGATTGCGTCCAATAAGGCGTGGCTGGAAGGGCTTCTCGGGCACCCGATTACCAGCTTCGCCTATCCGCGCGGCGAATATGACGCGGGGATCGTTCGTCTTGTGAAGGCGGCGGGCTACACCTGCGCCGCGACGATGGAAAAGCACCAGCGCGAGGTGCCGACGGACTCTTTTCACATCCATCGCCAGATTCTGCCGCGCGGCAAATCCCCCTACGAGCTCTACCTACTCGCCACACGCGGCAAATACAAGATTTGAGGAAATGTGAGTTAAATAGAATAGGGGCTTGATTTTTCCGCTATCTTTCGCTATAATATGTGTGTGATGTTAACCGAGGACTGCAAGATATGAAGTGTCCGAAATGTGATGCTTTAGACGATAAAGTCTTAGATTCGCGCTTGGCGCGAGATGGCGCGGCGATTCGCCGTCGCCGTGAGTGTCTTGTATGCGGTTATCGTTATACAACTTACGAGGAAATTGATCGCGAAGGATTGCTGGTAATTAAGCGTGATGGTAGGCGACAAGCCTTTGACCGCCAAAAGCTCGATAAGGCGATTCGCCAAGCGTGCGGAAAGCGTCCAGTTAGTGATGCGCAGATTCGAGCGATGATTGACCACATTGTCGTCGCGCTCGAGGGCGATGAGGTTTCGTCCGACGCTATTGCGGAATTGGTGATGAAAGAGCTCCATCATGTGGACGAAGTCGCTTATGTGCGCTTTGCGAGTGTCTATCGCCAGTTTACGGATGTCGCGCAATTTCTCTCGACCATAACGGAGCTAGTAAAGAAATGATTACAGTAGATTATCAACGTCCGCCGATTCGTGTCGCCGTAATGGGGTTAGGGCGCACATTCTTTGAAGAGCACTATCCTATTCTCAAGGCGCACCCCGAGTACTTCCAGATTGTCGCGGCGTGCGACCTTCAGCGAGACCGCCGCAACATTGTCGAGAAGGACTTCCCGAAGTGCCGCATGTTCCGTCAATATGAGGATATGCTTGATGAGCGCGACATTGATGTCGTGGATGTCACGACCCCGACGGCGGACCATGTTAACCACGCGATGATGGCGCTTGACCGCCGCATTTGGACGATTTTGGAGACTCCGCTCGCGACGACGGAAGATGAAGCGCGGCTTTTGCGTGGCGCGATTAGCAAGGCGAAAGGGCACTTCCTGCCGCTCCAGCGCGGCATTTTCGCCCCCGACTTCCTCCTCGCGCGGCAGGCGATGCTTGATCCGCGTCTTGGCGAGATTTATTCCGTCTCGGTGCGCCAGGGCGACTACATTCGCCGCGACGATTGGCAGACGATTAAGCGCCTCGGTGGCGGCGCGTGCTATTACGCGATGACGGATCTCCTGATGCAGGTCTTAAAGCTCCTGCCGCTCCAGCCCTATCAGATGTGGAGCGACCTTAAGCGCGTCGCTTCTTTGGGCGACTCTGAGGACTATGTGGCGGTCAACTTTAAGACGCGCGGACTCATTTCCGCCGACCTCATCTATAATGGCGGCGTCCTGGCGCCGTGCCGTGAGCCTTCCTTCACCATTCGCGGCACATTGGGTGAGTTCCGTGTGAATCAGGGGGCACGCGAGGGCAAGTTGACGATAGTCGACCCCGAATACAAGTTCCCGCGGCGCCGTTCCTCGGTGCGCACGCCGACGCTCGATGATTTGCATGAGGATCTCAAGATTGTTGAGTTGCCGCTCGCACTCCCTGAAGGCAAGCCTTATGGGGCGCTCGCGTTTTGGAGGTGCGTCTATGATACGGTGCGCACTGCCGCGCCTTTCCCCGTGCAGCTCGAGGACGCGATGACCGCGCTTCGCTATGCCCAGCTGATGAAGGCGGCGAGTCCTTTTAATGCGAAGAGCTAAGGGGTGATTTGTGACGCAAAGTCTTGAAGATTATATTGAGACGATTTACATCCTAACACAGAGTAAATCGGGCGCATATGTGCATGATGTCGCCAAAAAGCTTAATGTTAAGATGCCCAGTGTCGTGAAGGCGATTCGTGAATTGAAGGACCTTGGGCTTGTGACACAAGAACCCTACGAAGCAATTGAATTGACGCGCAAGGGTTCGCATGTCGCGAAGCTCGTCCTTAATCGCCACCTTCTTTTGCGCAAGTTCCTGATTAAGCTCGGCGTGAGTGAAAAGGCCGCCGACCAGGACGCGTGCCGAATGGAACATATTCTCTCGGCCGAGACACTCGAGCAAATTCGCCACTTTACTGAAGGATAATCTAAAACTATGAAAAGTCAAATTAATACATTACGGCAATTACAGGAACTCGTCCTTACGCGTGATGAACATCACCAGACGGGCGACGGCAGTCGCCTCGATAAACTCAACGAAAATATCGACGAAGTGCGGAGCAAACTAGAACCGCAGGTTCAAGGGCTCTATGACCGCCTTTATAAGAAGAGCCACATCGTAATTTCCGCAATGGCGAACGGATGCTGCGCGGTTTGCGGTATGCAAGTGCCAATTGCTCAGGCGCAACAGGTGAAGCTCGCCCAACATCTCGTGACCTGCTCGAATTGTGGACGCATCCTCTTCGCGACAGGCGCGAGTGACCCGACGAACATTGCCGAAAAGGCTGACCGCGACGATATTAAGACGGGCATCTCACGCTTCAGTGCCGAGGAGCTCGTCCTTGCCAACCTCAGGGCGAAGACCCGCGATCAAGCGATTATTGAACTCGCGGATCGTATGGAAGAGAATAAGTTTATTTCTAATGCGGAAGCCCTTGTTACGGCGGCGATTGAGCGCGAGAATGTGCTTTCGACGGCTCTCGGCGGCGGAATTGCCTTCCCCCACGTGCGCGGCGTTGAAGGCGGTGCACTGACACTCGCAATGGGTGTTTCGAAGAAGGGCATTGATTGGGACGGCGAGGAGGTGCATGTCATATTCTTCTCGGCGATTCCCGTCGCGGTTTCAGCGTTTTATTTGCGCCTAATGTCGGGCATTATGCAGGCGTATTCGAAGAAAGAGAATTATGATGCCGCGCTCGCGGCACTTTCTTCCGCCGAGCTTTGGAAAGCCCTCGTAAAAGCGACCCACCGCACCATCAAATGAGTCGCGCCACGCGCATTTGTCCTCGCCTCCTTATTCTCGTTGCGCTTTTTGCCTTCTCGGCTCTGAGCGCGGCGGAAGAAGCGGCGAGTCGTGCGCGTGATCCCTATGTTGGGGCTATTGCCATTGACGCGGCTTCGGGGCGCGTCCTTTTCGCGGATCGCGCCGAGACGCGCGGCTATCCCGCGAGTATTACGAAGGTAATGACCGCCTATCTCATCCTTGATGATGTGAAGGCGGGTAAATTGACTCTTGATACCCCTGTCGTAGCCTCCCCGACCCGCTCACGCGAAGATGTTGAATGGCGCAAGCCGAGTTGTGTCGGGATGATTACGGGCGAGAAGCTTTCCGTTCGCGAACTCCTTGCTTTTCTTATGGTTAAGAGCGCGAATGATGGGGCTATCTTCCTCGCGGAAGCCGCCTCGGGCGATGTCGCGAGCTTCGTTGCCCGAATGAATGCGCGGGCGAAGGAACTCGGTATGGAAGACACCGTCTACTTTAACCCGAATGGTATGCCGCCCTGGCCGCGCTCGGCAAAGCGCTACAATATCTCCACCTGCGTTGATTTGGCGAAACTCGCCCGCGCACTCCTTATGGTGCATCCCGAGATTTTGGACTATACCTCAATAAAAAAGATGTCCGTTCAAGTGCCCCAAACCTCCAAGCGCGGCGGTAAGCGCGTGTGGGTGACGACGGAAATTGTTAACCACAATAATGTTATGGTCAAAAACGACCTCAAAGTCATCAATCCCGACGGATCTGAGGCGGTGGACGGGCTCAAGACGGGCTATATCGACCTCGGCGGGAGTTCCGTCATCTTGACGGGACAGCGCAAGGGGCACCGCGCCATCGTAGTTGTACTCGGCGCGGCAAATGCTAAGACCCGCGATGAGGTTGCGCGGCGGTTGATGGTGAGCGCACTTGATGCAATCGCGTGGTAAAAATGTTATAATAAAGACCTTTCTTTCTAAGGAGAACTATGAGAAAGCTTCCGTTTAACAAAGAAAAGCTAGAGGAAATTGCGAAAACTTACCCGACGCCATTCCATATCTACGATGCGCGGGCGATTCGCGAGAATGCGCGTGCCCTCAAGAAGGCATTTGCGTGGAATAAGGGCTTTCGTGAATTCTTCGCGGTGAAGGCAACGCCGAATCCGTATATTATGAAACTTCTGAAGGACGAGTTTAACTTTGGTAGCGACTGCTCGTCCTTGCCTGAACTTATACTCGCTGAAAAAGTCGGCAATACGGGCGACTTTATTATGTTTACCTCGAATGACACGCCCGCAGAAGAGTTCCAAAAGGCGTGGGAACTCAAGGCGGTCATTAATCTTGATGACATTACCCACTGGGACTTCCTGAGCACCGCCATCCCCAATTTCGCGACGGAACTTGCCGCGAATCCTGCTGAGCATGTCTTTTGCTGTCGGTATAATCCGGGTCCTTTGAAAGGGGGTAACGCGATTATTGGTAAGCCCGAGGAAGCGAAATACGGCTTTACACGCGAACAGCTCTTCACTTGCTACGCGAAGATGAAAGAAGCGGGAGTGACGCGGTTTGGCTTGCATACGATGGTCGCCTCGAATGAACTTGACCCCGAGTACATCATCGACACCGCCCGTATGCTCTTCACGCTCGTCGGCGAGCTCCACGCGAAGCTCGGCATTGACTTCGAGTTCGTGAATATCGGTGGCGGAATCGGCATTCCTTACCGCCCCGACCAAAAGGCGATGGACCTCACCCGCGTCGGCAAGGGCATTGAGGCGGCGTATAAGACGCTCGTCGAAGAGGCGGGGCTCAAGCCTCTCGCGCTTTATATGGAGTGCGGCAGGTGCATCACGGGCCCCTATGGCTACCTCGTCTCACGCGTCCGTCACATCAAGAACACCTACCGCCTTTACGCGGGGCTGGACGCGTGTATGTCGAACCTGATGCGCCCCGCGCTGTACGGTGCCTACCACGAGATCATCGTGCCTGGCAAGGAGAACTCAGGCGAGACTTCCGTCTACGATGTCACGGGCTCTTTGTGCGAAAATAACGATAAATTCGCGATTCAACGCACATTACCTGTGCTCGCGCCAGGCGATCTCGTCGTCATTTGTGACGCGGGGGCTCATGGCCACGCTATGGGCTTTCAGTATAATGGCAAGCTTCGTAGCGCGGAACTCCTCCTCGAGGAAGATGGCTCGGTGCGGCAGATTCGCCGCGCGGAAACGATAGACGACTATTTCGCAACACTCGACTTCAATGGACTGTGAACTTCTTTCGCCCGCTGGCTCATTCAAGACGGCACTCGCGGCATTTAAGGCGGGCGCGGACGCCGTTTATTGTGGGTTAACGGACTTCTCGGCACGCAAATTCGCGTCCAACTTCTCGCTGGACGAGCTGCGTGACCTAATGCGGGTAGCGAGAGCCCAAAAGAAGAAGGTGTATGTCGCCTTTAATACCGTCCTTAGTGAGGATGAATTCGACGCGGCAATCCCGACTTTGGCGGAACTCGATGAAATTACCCCCGACGCGCTTATCGTGCAAGATTTGGGCGTGGCGCGGCTTTGTCGCACCTACTTCCCGCACCTCGCCTTACACGCCTCAACCCAGCTCGTCGCCCATAATCTTGAGGGCGTCTTGGCTCTCGGTGAGCGCGGCTTTTCACGCGTCGTTTTGGCGCGCGAACTTTCTCTCGAAGAAATTACTTATATCGCCAAGCGGTGCGGCGATATTGAGCTTGAATGTTTTATCCACGGGGCTCTCTGCTATTCGGTCTCGGGGCTTTGCCTCTTTTCCGCTATGGAAAAGGATCGTAGTGGCAATCGCGGACTCTGCGCCTATTGCTGTCGCCTCCCCTATGAGAATGAGGAGGGGGAGAAGGCACTTCCTTTCTCAATGAAAGACCTGCGGCTTGGCGAAGATGCCCGAAAGCTCGCGGAAGCAGGTGTTGCCTCCCTGAAGATTGAGGGGCGGATGAAGAATGAGCTGTATGTTGCTTCCGTAACGCGGTATTATCGCGAGATTTTGGACGTTAAGCCTACCGCCGCGCGCACGGTTACACCATCCGACCTCGAGACCATCTTCTCACGCCGCACAACCGAATTGCGCCTAACCCCCGAATCTGCCGCGACTTCCCCTATCGACCCAACTTCCCTCGGGCATCTAGGTACGCCCATCGGTATCGTCAAGCGTATTACCCGCGACCGCGAGGGAAATCAGTGGCTACGCTTCCATACCAATCGGGCACTCGAAAAGCATGACGGACTCCAGTTCGCATCCCCCGAGGGTGGCAAGCCGCGCGGACTCGGTATCGCCGAATTGCGCACCGCCTTTTCGCGTGCCCCCGTCTTCGAAGTCCCTGCTGAGACGGATGTCGAAGTGCGATTGCCCGAGCCTGTAGAAGGGGATGAGATTAACGACTTCTCATTTTTACGGACGGGCGATACGGTCTATTGCTCGATGTCCAATGCCGTAAAGCGGCAATTCCCTGTCCCTTCCGTACGCATTAGCGACTATGCGGGACTCCTCGCGGTGGCGCTGAGCGTAAAGATTACGCCGACACTCGTAACGGCGAAGGGCACTTGGCGCGGCATTTCAGCGGAAGTTTCCCACGAGGGCACTTTTACTCCCGCGAAAGCACCCGAGAAAACGCCGCTTGCCATTTCTGCCGCGTTTGAGAAGTCGACGGAAAAGACCTATTGCGTCGGCTCTCTTACGCTTGACGACCCCAATAAGCTCTTCGTCCCCGCGAGCTTCTTGAATGAAATGCGCCGCGAACTTTATGAGAAGTTGGACGCTTTGCGCCTCGAGGCTCGGGATAATCTCATTTCCCAAATTAGAGAAGGGGATTCTTCCGATAATTGGGGCAATGCCTCTGAAAAGGGTGGCACAACCCTCAAATTGCGGCTTGATCAGGAAGTCCCTGCGGGAGAATGGACGGAACTCGTCTACGCGATTGACCCCGATTCCGTTGCGGAACTTGAGAAACGCGATTTGCCGCGTGAAACGACGCGCCTCGCCTTGCCTGTCTATGTGGCAGAAAAAGACTTCCAGAAACTGCGTGTCGCCGTGAAGCACTTGGTCCGTGCGGGCTACACGAAATGGGAAGCCGCCGATCTCGCGGGAGTGCGCCTACTCAAGGCGTGCGGTGTGACGGAGATCTCGGGCGATTGGACGCTTTATGCGTTTAATTCTGCCGCGCTCCAAGAACTTACCGAGCTGGGAGTGACGGCGTTTGTGGCAAGCCCCGAGAATGCAAGGGATAATTTGCAGTTCTTAGCCGAAAGTGGCTATCCCGTCGCCTTTTTGGTACAGCAATCTACGCCGCTATTCATTTCCCTGCACCGTCCAGCCGCCGTTCCAGATGCCGCGTCGGGGCTTCGTGTTTACACGCGGCAAGGGCTTTGGATAACAACCCGCAATGTGCCGCGAACCTTCCGTCCGCCGACGGACACCTCCGCGCGGCGAGTTGACCTGAGTTGGGATCCGCCTTTATGATAAGAAAGATGCTTAAAGTTTGCGTGAAGCTCTTTTGGCTTTTGCCAGGCTTCCTCCTCTGGGCAACTTTCCCGCCTATGGGTGAGGCGACGGACTGCCTTTTCGCGCTCGCTCCACTCCTTTGGGTTGCGCGGCAGAAGTCGCCGCGCCAAGCCGCGCGTATTTGGTTCATAAATGGCTTCCTCTTTTGGTTCGCGACACTCGTTTGGATGCCCGCCATTGTGAAAAATGGAGGCCCCTGGTATCTCGTCCTTCTCGGATGGCTCGGGCTTGCCGCCTATTGTGCGCTTTATTTTGCCGCGTTTGGCTATCTCGCCGCAGAGCTTTGGAAGTGGGCAAACGGAGAATATAGCGTGAGGTATCCGTCCGCCTGTAATCTTTACCTGCGGCGGCTCGGGGTCATTCTTCTTGGCGAGCCTATCTTGTGGGCAGGGCTTGAGTGGGTGCGCGGCACTTTTGGCGGAGGCTTCGCGTGGAATCAACTCGGCACCGCCCTCGCCCAGACAGGCTTTGGCGCACCTGCCGCGCTCGGGGGGGTAGCGCTCTTGAGTGGAATCGTTATTCTCATTAATGGTACTATCGTCTCCTTCATTCAGCGTGTTTGGAAGCCCACGGACCTCGGCGTGCCTAAGTTTGTGCGTATCGCCGAGACACTTTTGCCCCTCCTCCTCATTTGGGGTATCTATACGACCGAACAACGGTGCCACCCAAGAGCCGCGAGAGAGAAACTTGAACCACTTACCGTTGGGCTCGTCCAACGGAACTTCCCCTGTGTTTTCCGTACGGCGGAGGAGAATCCGACCGAAATTTACCAAGGATTGATGAAAACACTGCGCCCGTTTGAATGTGACCTCGTCGTCCTTCCCGAAAGCGCGATGAGCGAGTGGGGCAGAGTGGACGGACGCCACGCGGAAGCCTTTGCCGCGTGGGCAATGCGTCACGCGGGGGCGAAAGCCTTGCTCGCGGGAGGCGAGCGGCGAACGGACGCGGCACTTTACAATTCTGCCGCGCTTTATCAGGCGAGCGCGACGAATACGGAATCTCTTGCTGTCTTGATTTATGATAAGGTGCACCTCGTCCCCTTTGGCGAGTACATTCCTGGCGATAAGACTTGGACTCTTCTCCAGAAACTCGCTCCCGTCGGTAGTTGCACGGCAGGCGAATTGAAGCTCCTTAATCTCGAAACGCGGCGGAAGAGAGTTCCGTTCGGAGTTTCCATCTGCTATGAGGATACGGACTCCGCCCTCATTCGCAAGCAAGCGAAATTAGGGGCTCAGTTCCTCGTGTTTATCACGAATGATAGTTGGTTTTCGCACTCAATAGAGCCGCTCCAGCACGCGTGGCAAAGCGTAGCACGCGCGATTGAGACGGGACTTCCCGTGGTGCGCGTTGGCAATTCGGGTGTCTCAGGCATAATTCTGCCGAATGGTAGGGCTTATTGGCTAACGGATGAAGAGGGCGCGGCACTTGTCGACCAGAGCGCGGCACAGGCGGAAGTTATACTCCTCTCAACAGGGAACTCCGCCCCACATACACTCTACACCCTCCTCGGCGACATCCCACTCATCATCGCCTTCGGGCTCATCCTCATCTTCCTCACCTTTACTAAGGTGTTCACGCGGTATCAATTCCGCAAAATGAACCAATAACCCCACCAATTGACAAAACAGTAAATGCCCATAAAGATTAGCGCTATGAATATAATGCCAGAGAAGTTTCGGAAAGATTATGAATTGATGTTTCGTGAGCCACTGACGGCGCGGCGGTTCTTCGCGAATGTTCTGCCGCGCGGAAGCGTCCTTATGATGTATTTCGGACGCCTCGGTGAGCAATCAGGGATCATCGGACGCCTCTCGCGCTTCTTGTATTTGCTTATGTCCCGTCGTCGCGGCATTGAGCTTAATTACGCTCGTCTCCAGGGGGGGGGGGGGTATCATATTTGCCCACGCATACGCAATTACTGTAAATGACAGTGCAAAACTCGCGGGGGATTTGATTCTTTTTAAGGGCTGCACCATCGGTGGCGTACGGGGAGGTTCGCGCGGCGGAGTTCCTGTTATCGGATGCCATGTGGTTGTCGGACTCAATGCCACGGTCGTTGGAGGAATAACCGTTGGCGATGATGTCTTTATTGCACCCAATGCTTTCGTGAACTTTGATGTCCCATCCCACTCTCTTGTGATTGGCAATCCTGGCGTTATTCATCATAAAGATTGTGCAACCAAAGGTTATTTCGTGGATGTGTGACTTATAGCTCACAAATAACACGAAAGTATATGAGGCATGCCTCTCAGTACTTCCCTGCTACCCGCCCCTGCGCAGACCCCTATGCCGCTCCTCCGCGTCTCTGCTACCCGCCCCTGCGCAGACCTCATGTTCACTTTTCTTCCACACTAATGGGTTAAAATATGATATAATATTCGCCAACACAAGATTTGGACTCGAAAAAGATGACAACGCCAGTAGCAATAATATTCTTTAATCGCCTCGAACCCCTGAAGCGACTCGTGGCACGCCTCGCGGAAGTGAAGCCTCCGAAAGTGTACCTTATCGCGGACGGACCTCGTGCGACGCGTCCCGATGATGCCGCGAAGGTCGCCGAGTGCCGCGCTTTTATGCAGGCGCTGCCGTGGGACTGCGAAGTAAAGACGAACTTCGCAGAGAAGAACCTCGGATGCCGCGTTCGCGTCACTTCGGGGCTGGACTGGGTATTCGCGAATGAGCCTGAGGCAATTATCCTCGAGGATGACTGCATTCCCGAGGTCGCGTTCTTTCCGTGGGTCGAAACGATGCTCGCACGTTATCGGGAGGTGCCTACGGTAATGTCCGTCGGCGGAACAAATATGCGTCCGCAACTAAGCGCGGCGGGTACGGACGCTGTATTCACGAAATATGCGATGATTTGGGGCTGGGCGACTTGGGCACGGGCGTGGCGGCTCTATGATAATGAGCTTACGAAGTTTCCTGCCGCCTGCAAAACTCACCTCATCAAGCACTGGCTCGGCAAATGGCGGGCGGAAGTTTATTGGCGGTATTTGCTGACGCATATTAACTCTTCTTGGGGGTATCGCTGGTCATTTACGCACTTTATAGAGAAGGGGCTTTGTGTCATCCCGCCCGTTTGTCTCGTGGAGAATATTGGTATGTCGGGCGTGGAGGCGACGCATACGAGCGGGGTTGCCTATGATTTGCCGTCCGTCACGCGTGATTGGCAGTGCGACGGACTCCGCGCCCCCGAAATTGCCGCGAACGCGGCACTTGACCGCTGGATGGAAGATAATATTTATAGCCGTTCAATAGTAAACCGCCTCAAGTGGTTCTGGCGTAAGTTGAAGAAATAGGTGTTAAGCCAACGAATTTACACGAATAGGAAAGCACAATGAAAGAGAAGTCAATTACGGCATATTTGCAGGGCGGACTCGGCAATCAGTGCTTTATCTACGCCGCCGCGCGGGCTCTCGCATTACGAACCCATTCCCGCTTGCGGTTTAATGCCGATTTGCTTCTTGAGGACAAGGTTTATAAGCGCCGCTTGGCACTGGAGGCGTTTAATTGTGCGCTTGGGGAAATAGAGGTGCGGGCTAAGCCTTGCCGCGTGTTGGAGTCTTTGCGCTCACGGCTTGCTACTCGGTTAGGGGGTGGCGTTGGTAATTACCGTGCCGAGAAGCGTCCGTTTGCCTATGCCGCGCTCTCAACGGCGTGGCGCGGACGGCTTGTGCTGGATGGCTATTGGCAGAGCGAGCGATACTTTGAAGACTGCCGCGCGGAGATTCTGCGCGATTTCCAGCTGAAAGATGATGCGTGGTTGAAAACAGACCCCCTTGCGCGGCAGATTGAGGTGTCCGAGAACTCCGTTTTCTTGCATATTCGCACTTACAAGGAGGTGCCAGGCAAGGAAGATGGACGCTGTGCGCGGCAGATGGTGGAATATTATCGTAATGCCCTCGCGTATTTGGCGGCAAAGCTCACGAAAGCGACCGTTTTCGTGTTCAGCGACGATGTAGATTGGGCGCGGCAGAATATTCTGACGGGAGATGTGCTCAAGGGCATCCCTTTCTCGATTGTCTATAACGCTGGGGGGGGGGGGGTATCTTCGGGACTTTATGTTGATGAGAATGTGCCAACACGGTATTGTCGCGGATAGCTCCTTCTCGTGGTGGGCAGGGTGGCTTGGCGAACAAGCGCGGCTTTTGCGCGGCGAATCGGCTTTGCGCCTCCACGTAAACCGCCGCGTTATGAACACCGATTACTGGCCCACCCACTGGATCGCGATAGAAGGATAATCCCACGAATTACACGAATGAGGTATTAATAAAGGAAGGTCGATCTAGACAATGATGAATACTATAAAAGATAGTGGCTCAAGAAATTTAGCTATTGATTTGATGAAGTGCGCGGCAGTTTTGTGTATCTTTAATGCACATAGCACAATGCTATATCCGAAGTTCCAGTGGCTTTCTACAGGCGGTTATCTCGGCGACGCGCTATTCTTCTTTTGCTCGGGCTTCACGCTTCTAATGAACAACGGACAAAGCCTCGGACGCTTCGACACTTGGTATAAGCGGCGATTGTCGCGTATGTGGCCATCCTGCCTCGCGTGGGGCATTATCGCCTATTTTGCGTTCGGACGCATAATTGGCGTGAAGACGGCTCTGTGGGGCGAAATCGGATGGTTCGTCCATTGTATTCTTATTTTCTATGCCGTTATTTGGTTTATTGGCAAGTATGGTATGCATTGGATTAAGCAGATATTCGTTTGCTCCTGCGTTATTTCGCTCCTCACGCTAACGGCTTTTCAGTATTTCGAGCTTCCTGATGGACGTTTCTGGTCGTATCCGTTTTTCTTTCCGGTGATGCTCCTAGGGGCTCTTATGGGCAGAAAACCTGCTCAATCTACCACTTCTGGGGGGGGGGGGGGTATATTGTTGCCCTCGTATTCCTTCTCTTCTCTGGCGTAATTGCCGCTGGAACGCGTGTTAAGTCCGTTCCTGAGATGCGGTACTTCCAGATATTGGGATTCCCGCTTATACTCGTTTTTGTCTATACATTCTACCGTTGGATGACCTCGCTTGCGCCGCGCATTTCGCCGCGTTGGTGGCGTCCGATTCTGTGGGTGGGTGGACTTTGCTTGGACTTCTATCTCGTTAAGTGGTCATTTATTACGGGCAAGCTGACCTTTATGTTCCCGCTGAATATTCCGATTGTCTTATTCTATTTGCTTGTTCTTGCTTACCTGAATCGAGCCCTCGGGCGCGTCATACAGCAAACAATGGAGCGCGGCAAGTCTCCCTACGATTGGCGCGAAGTGTTCCGCCTTGGCTAGGAGGTCTAAAGGGTCTAGATTAGGGGCTTTAAGGGCGCTAGCCCCTTCTAGAACTTCTAGCACGACTAGAACTTCTAGGCTAATGCCCCTCGCTCGCTCATTATCACCGCTTCAAAATATAACGCTTCTCTGTTGTTTTAGCCAATTATCTCGCTTTTTTCACTAAAGTGCAAATTTCTGCTTGCATTCTCACACCAAAATATGCTATAATATTCACTCGTTCGCCCGATGAAGGGTTTTGAACACTGATCTTTGAGAAGTGAATGCTTGAGACGTTGCTCTTCGATAAAGTTCGCGAAAGCGAACCTTCGGAAGAGAAACGAAATAACAGTAAATGTTTGTGTGAGGAGCTTAACAAATTCTTTTTTCTGAGAGTTTGATTCTGGCTCAGAACGAACGCTGGCAGCGTGGATTAGGCATGCAAGTCGAACGGGATTGATTTGATAGCAATATTGAATCATGAGAGTGGCGGATTGGCGAGGAACACGTGAGCAACCTGTCCTTGAGTTGGGGAAAACCGTTGGAAACGACGGCTAATACCGGATGTGGCGTCTGGAGGACATCTCTGGAACGCTAAAGGGGGCCGCAAGGCTCTCGCTCGTGGAGGGGCTCGCGCATCATCAGTTAGTTGGCGGGGTAACGGCCCACCAAGGCATACGATTAGCTGGTCTGAGAGGATGACCAGCCGCACTGGGACTGAGATACTGCCCAGACTCCTACGGGAGGCTGCAGTCGAGGATCATTTGCAATGGGCGAAA
>CAVLAC010000026.1:0-19963 GCA_963661055.1 bacterium
CTTACGGCGGCGAGCCGCTCCACTCCTCTCGTGCAACCCCCGCCCCTCGCCGCCAACAATCTCTGTCACACGGCGGGCAAGGGACTGCCCGCCCTACCACCTTACGCTACTGTAAGGCTGGTAGGGGGCGGAGTCCCTTCCGCCCCGTAAAAAGCCGTGTCGAGTAAAAGAATTGGGCGTAACCGCAATGTTGTCAGGCACAAACACAAGACAGGCAAACGGGGCATAAGGGACGTGAGCCTACCAATCCGTGAAATCCGTGGTGATAACAGCTTGGAAAGTGCTTGATTTGGGAGGGGAGATATGGTATACTCTTTAATTAGTAACAATGTTGAAAGGGAATTTCATAGCTATGAGCAAGTTGGAAAGTGCCGCGTTCGGACGCGCAACTGCCGCGATCGCGGCAGTTTGGACAGGTTTTGCCGCGTTTGCAGGTCCGTTTGATTCGGCTCTTCTTCGGGGACGCACTCTCGAAGACCGCTTCATTTATGAGCCGAGCGAGAAAATGTCCTTTGAGCTCACGCTCACTGGCGCGGAAGCGATGCCTGAGGGCGAATACACCATTAAGTGGGAGCGCACAGGCGATGATGGCAAGAGCGTCAAAGGCGAAGAGCCTGCCGTCAACGGAAAGTCCTTCGTAATTGAGACGAGCCTCGTTGAGCCTGGCTTTGTGCGTATCTATGCGGAACTCGTCGGCAAGGATGGCAAACCTTACAAGAAAGACCCGAAGAAGTTCCAAGGTGATGCTGGCAAAATCTTCTTTGATGGTGGCGCGGGCGTCCAGCCTGAGCGGCTGAAGGGTGTCCCTGAGCCAAAAGACTTTGATGAATTCTGGGCGCGGCAGAAGCGGCGGCTTGCCGCGATGCCGATGGAATCTCAGCGCAAGGCTCTCGCGAGCAAGAAGGGCAAGGTCTATGCGGTCGAGGTGAACTCGCCGTCCGTTCGTCCTGTGACGGGGTATTTGTCGATTCCAGAGGGGGCGAAAGAGGGCAAGAAGTATCCGTGCCTCCTCGTCCTTTGGGGTTACGGATACAACAATCCGCACTATAAAGCCCCCGAAAGCGCGGAAGATGATAAAATCATCTTCAATATCAATGCCCACGGAATGCGCCTGCCCGCCTTTGGTGCGGACGAGGCCTACATTCGCGCCCTTGGATGGGAGATACAGAGCAATGGCAAGGGCTATGCTTTTGACCCCGAGCAGAACAAAGACCCTGAGCTTGCCTACTTTAATGGAATGGCCATTCGAGTTATGCGGGCGCTCCAGTACCTGAAGTCGCTGCCCGAGTGGAATGGTAAAGACCTGATTGCCGCAGGCACCAGCCAAGGCGGCTTGCAGACCATTTGGGCGGCGGCACTCGATCCGCAAGTGACGCGGGCGGAGTCCACGGTCACTTGGTGCTGTGATATGGGCGGCACGGAATACGGACGCAATCGCGGCAATTGGTACATTCATTGGGTGCCCGCGCTTGGGTACTACGACCCCATCAATATGGCGCGGCGGATTCCGAAGACCTGCACCACCATCATCCCGCGTGCGGGGCTCGGGGACTATGTCTGCCCGCCGAGCGGACTCGCCATCCTCTTCTATAATATACCTGGCCCCAAGAAGATTACGTGGGTGCAAGGCTCGACCCACGGCTACACGCCGCCCGGCGACAACCAGACCTACACCTGGGCAACAAATGGGGCTGAGTAATCCATATAAAGGTAGGGGGCGCAGTCCCTTGCAATGGTAGGGCGGGCAGTCCCTTGCCCGCCGAAGTAAGATTTAATTCAACTACAAATCCATACATAGGAGGTAAATAAAGATGAACCTAAAGTTAATCGTCCCAGCTCTCGCGGCAGTCGCGGGCTGCACCTGCTGTACGCCCAAGGCGTGCGATAAGACGGCTTGCGCTAAGCCTGCCGCGTGCACTTGCCCGACACCCACAGCGGACTGCAAATGTGCCGCGCCCAATAGCTGCATTAAGTGCGACCCTGTCGTCGGCAACTGGGGACTCGAGCTCGGCTATGACGCGATGAAGGCTGGTCATATGATTGCCTCGCGCGATGCGCTCGGCAAGCCTCAGGCACTTGTCCTTTGGCGCTGGGCTTCGCCTGTCGCAATGACGAATGTGAAGTTTGACGGAAACAAGTTCTCTTTTGACCATCCGTGGGGCTTCAAGGTCGAGGGCGAGGTCACTTGCAAGGATTTGACCGCTAAGACGATTGAGAAGGACGGCAAGCCTGGCATTACCGTGAAGGGCTGGCGGAATCCGCCCATCACGGAGGGTGTCTCCACCAAGGACGCGAAGTTCGGGGCGCCGATCGACCTCCTCAAGGATGGTCTTGACGGATGGGAAGCGCTCGAGAAGAACGGCAAGTTTGGCTGGTCGTTCAAGGACGGCGTTCTTTCCAACAAGCTCGGACTCAAGGCGGACGGCTCTTGGGCTGGCGGCGGCGTGAACCTCCGCACCAAGCGCGCCGACTTCTACGACTTCAACCTTGAATATGATGTGCGTGTGCCAGCGAAGTCCAATTCGGGCGTGTACCTTCGCGGACGCTATGAGATTCAGGTCGTCGATAGCTACGGACAGCCCGTCAACGAGCACAATATGGCCGCTTACTACGGACGCGTCGTGCCGAAAGTCGCGGCAGAAAAGCCGGCGGGTGAGTGGCAGCATGTGAGCGTCACGCTCTACAAGCGTCACCTTACGGTCGTCCTTAATGGTAAGACCATCATCGACAATACGCCAGTCGTGGGCGTGACAGGTGGTGCCGTGGACGCGAATGAGTTCGTTCCTGGCTTCATCTATCTGCAAGGCGACCACTCTGACGCGGACTTCAAGAACATGATCCTGCGTCCCGCCCTCTAAAAAGGGCACGGTCAAGCCTCAAAAGGGTCGCGACTCGGCGTGAAAAAGGTCGCGTCCTAGGGAAATGAAGGAAAAGTGTCGGGACGGTTTGCAAAAAGTGTCCCGACACTTTTATAAAACCGTCCCGACGCTTTTTTGAAACCGTCCCGACACTTTCCCGCCCTCGCCCTATCGCGAGACCTTCCTGAAGGCAAGGCAAGACCGTTCTGAGGCTAATGTGTGACCCTTCTCTTCCTTAAGAAACAACGAAAAGAGGCTGAATATGGCAAAGAAACTTGAGAAAGTCGGCGATAAAAGTATTATAGAATACGATATTACCCAACGGAAGCTACCTGGGCAGAAAAAGCCCGTGGAGTTACCTTATATAGTGGGGCAAAAGACAGTGTCTATAAAGGCTCTGCTTAAAGAGGGCGAGGCGAGTGAATACTTCACTGGGCGTCCACATCTTTTCCTAAGCCAGTTTGAATCGATGATGGAACTCGTGAAGCTTCATTTGGAGCAGGGTGATGCGGTGAATCTGGGAGGGTATTTGCGTATTCAGCCAGTCTTGAACGGAAAGGTTGGCTCTTCGCGCGAATTGACACGAGAGAATAGCTTGGCTATCCGCGTCACCGCGCTCTCAAAACTGAAGCTTAGCCTCACCAACTTCGCCTGGCGTCTGCGCGGCTTCCGCGTCAAAAGCTTGTAGAGGTTTTATCTCACCCGAGAGGCGCAGAGTTCGCAGAGAGTTTGAGATGAGATAAGGGTTAGAGAATCTCTCGAAGAGAGAATGTGAGTTCGCAGAGAGTTTTTAGATAGCCCCTTCGGGGCTGAGGGCGCGGTGTGTTTTTAACACAGAGTCACAGAGTGGCAGTAAAAGTTTGAGCGTTGAATGCGAAGCAATTAGGCGAAGCGTTAGCGTAGCCCTTTGTCGCTCCTCGGAGTTTATGAAAAGGGCGCGGTGGGGAATCCCGCTATTGTTCGGCTTTGGCTCTCGACCTAATGTATATGGCGAGGAAAGTGCTAAACAAAGTTAGCAAAGAGATGGGTTTTATGTCTTTTGCTAACTTCGTTTAGCAATTCCCATTGACAAAACGCCGCGATTTTGGTTTAATATTAGGTGTTATGGAACAAATAGCATCAGAAGTAGGGCTCGTTCAGCGTCCGACCTATCTCGCGCGGCTCCTCAAGTGGCGCGATAAGGCTCTTGTTAAAGTCGTGACAGGCGTCCGTCGTTGCGGCAAGTCTGTCCTTTTGGAGATGTTTCGTACGGAACTTCAGAAGCAGGGTGTAGAGGCAAAGCAATTCGTTGTCCTAAACTTTGAGGACCCAGATATGCCTGAATACACGAACTGGAAGTCCGTTTGGGAGGATATAAAGCCGCGGCTTTGTTCCGACCAGATGACCTATGTCTTTTTGGACGAGGTTCAGCGGGTGCCAGAATTTGAGAAGCTTGTTGACGGACTTTGCATAAAGAAGAATGTAGATGTCTATATAACGGGTTCGAATGCCTATTTGCTTTCGGGAGAACTGGCGACTTATTTGTCGGGAAGATATGTCGAGATTCAAATGCAGCCTCTATCGTTTCGTGAGTATATTGATGGGATTGGGGCAAAAGGAGATTTTGCTCGCCACTATCTCAATTATCTGCGACAGAGTTCATTTCCTTATGCTTTGGCGCTCAATGGCGACATCAATATGATTTCTGAGTATCTTGATGGAATCTACAATACGGTGCTCGTGAAAGATGTAATGCAGAGAAAGAAGCTCTCGGATGTTGGGCTTGTGGATCGTCTGGCGCGATTTCTCTTTGATAATATTGGTAATGTAACAAGTATGCGAAATATTGCCGCGTGTCTTGGCAATGCTGGTGTAAAAACGAATGCCAATACGGTCGAGGGCTATATAGAGGCACTTTGTGACTCCTTTCTTTTTTGGAAGGCGCAACGCTATGATATTCGCGGCAAAGCGATTCTTCAGGGTGGCTGCAAGTATTACGCGGCAGATATGGGGCTTCGTTATCGCCTATTGGGCAACCGCGTCGGTGATAGTGGTCGCCTATTAGAGAATGTGGTTTATCTCGAGCTCCTGCGCCGCGCGCCGACGGTTCTTGTGGGCAGTCAAGACGGACGCGAGGTCGATTTTGTGACGCGCGATGGGAGTTCCGTTCATTATTATCAAGTGGCGGAGACCGTGCGAGACCTAGCGACTCGCCAACGCGAATACGCGGCGCTTGAGGCGATTGCGGATCATCATCCGAAGACGCTCATCACACTGGACGAAGAGTTGCCCGCGACCAATAACGGCATTAGTCAAATTAACGCCTATGATTTTCTGCTGGGGGCGGCGGGGGTTTAAGCGGCGCTTGGCGGGGCGCGGCGTTTTGACGATTGAAATTGCGCCCGAGAGGTGGTATAATAGTGGTCACTATGGATAAGAAAACTGAATCGTTTAAGGCAGAAATCGCCGAGATGCTCGATCTCGTCGTAAACTCTCTCTATTCCAAGAAGGAAATCTTCTTGCGCGAACTCGTTTCGAATGCATCGGACGCGATAGATCGTGCGAAATATCTGGGGCTTACTCAGAAAGAACTCATTGCTGATAACCCCGACTGGCGCATTGATATTGCCGCCGACTCCACCGCGAAGACACTCGCTATTAGCGATAACGGTCTCGGTATGGACGCGGCAGATCTTGAGAAGAACCTCGGCACAATTGCTTCGAGCGGCACGAAAGCGTTCCGTCAGGCTTTGAAAGAGAAGGGTGGCGAGGCACTTCCCGAGCTCATCGGACAATTTGGCGTCGGCTTTTACGCGGCATTTATGGTGGCGGATAAGGTGACGGTCGTCTCGAAGAAGCGCGGCACAAACGCGGCATTTTGCTGGGAATCGGATATGGGTGGTAGCTACACGATTTCGGACTCTCAGCGCGACGGCTTTGGCACGACTATCACGCTCCATCTGCGTGCGGAGCAAGAAGAGTACCTTGACCGTTGGCGTGTCGCCGACCTCATCAAGAAATACTCGGACTTCATTGCCTATCCTATCCGTTTTGCGCGGGTGGACGCTCCGAAGGATGAGAAAGAAGAGGATAAGAAGCGCCGCGAGGAAGATGAGGCGAAGCCCCTCAATACGCGTGTGGCTCTCTGGAAGCGTGCGAAGAAGGATGTAAAGCCTGAGGAATACACCGAGTTTTATAAGCACCTCACGCACGACTATGATGAGCCGCTCGAGGTCATTCCTTTCTCGGGTGAAGGCGCGGTGGAGTTCAAGGCCCTTCTCTTCATCCCGAAGAAAGCCGCGCTCGATCTTTTTATGCCTCAGCAGAAGCGCGGGCTCTCGCTTTATGTGCGTAATGTCTTCATTGGTGACGACATTGACCTTCTGTTGCCGAATTGGCTGCGGTTTGTGAAGGGTGTCGTTGATTCGGCAGATTTGCCGCTCAATGTCTCGCGTGAAATGTTGCAGGATGACGCGGTCATCCGCAAGATTAAGTCCGCCATTACCTCGAAGGTGCTTTCCGTCCTCGAGGAAATGAAGAAGGACGCGGCGAAATATGACGCGTTCACGACGGCGTTTGGCTCGATTCTGAAGGAAGGCATTCATACCGATTGGCAGAATGCCGACCGCATCAAGAAGCTTATCAAGTATCCGACGGCGCGTTCTGAGGCGGGCAAGCGGATTTTCCTTGAGGACTATGTCAAGGATATGCCAAGCGACCAGAAGGATATTTACTATGTCATTGCGATGAACGAAGCCGATGCGCGGCAGGCTCCGCAATTGGAAGCGGCGCGTAAGCACGGATGTGATGTGCTTCTCTTCTGTGAGCCCGTCGATGAGTTCTTGACGGAATCCCTTCGCGAGTTTGAGGGTAAGAAGTTCGTCGACATTGGCAAGGGCGATGTCTCGTTTGGGACGGAAGCCGAGCAGAAGGCGGAGAAAGACGCGAATGAGAAGGCGGCAACGGAACTTAAGCCGTTCCTTGAGAGTGTGAAGAAGACTCTCGAGGCGAATGTCTCGGATGTGCGTGTTTCGACGCGCCTCGTCGATTCGCCCTGCTGTCTCGTGGCGCAACAGAACGCCCTCTCGCCCTCGATGGTACGGATGATGAAAGCGATGAATGAGAAGGTGCCCGAAGAAAAGCGCATTCTCGAAATCAACGCGACGCATCCGCTTATCAAAAAACTTGCCGCGCTCTCGGGCGATGAGCAGGCTCAGGCGGTGCATATGCTTTATGATGGCGCACTCATTGCGGAAGGCTCTGTCCCGACGGATGGCGCGGACTTCATGAAGCGCGTAACTGAATTGATGATGAAGTAAAAGGAATAAGAAGATGATAGAAACCTTTAAAAAGGCGGGAATTGTCCCTGTAATCGTGATTGACGATGCCGAGAAGGCAGTTCCTCTCGCGAAAGCGCTCTGTGCGGGCGGACTCAATGTGATTGAGGTCACGTTCCGTACGACGGCGGCGGCGGAAGCGATCCGTCGCATGACGGCGGAAGTCCCCGAGGCCGTCGTTGGCGCGGGCACGCTTCTCACGCCTGAGATGGTGCGTGCGGCAAAGGCGGCGGGTGCGCAGTTTGGTGTTGCGCCGGGCTTCGACCCCGCGATTGTGGACGCGGCAAAAGAGGCGGGGCTCCCGTTTTGCCCGGGCGTAGCGACGGCGAGCGAGCTTTCGCAGGCTCTGACGCGCGGCGCAAAGATGGTGAAGTTCTTCCCTGCCGAAGCGGCGGGTGGTGTTAATTACATCAAGAACTTGCTGGGGGCGTTTCGTTTCACGGGTGTCGTCTTTATGCCCACGGGTGGCGTGAAGGCTTCGAACTTGGCGGACTACCTCGCCGTGTCTGAGATTGTCTGTGTGGGCGGAACTTGGATTGCCCCGAAGGACGCAATTAAGGCGGGCGATTGGGCGACCATTGAGAAGAATGCTCGCGAGGGCGTCGCGCTCGTTAAGCAAATTCGCGGCTAATGAGTGATCCTACGGAAAGCCTCCTAAGCGTCCGTAACCTGCGGATAGCCTTCCGTTTGGAAGGCGGGGGGCTTTCCGTCCCTGTGCGGGATGTGAGTTTTGAAGTGCCGCGCGAAGGGCGTGTGGCACTTGTTGGGGAGTCGGGGTGCGGCAAGTCGCTGACGGCACTCGCCTTGGGTGGGCTTGTGGAGCGGGCGGAAATCTCGGGCGAGATTGTGGGAACGCCGCGCCTCGCGTACATCTTTCAGAATCCGATGCAGTCCCTTGACCCTGTTATGCGGGTGGGGCGGCAAATTAAGGAAGCTCGCAAGGGGCTTACGCCAAGTGAGATAACGGAACTTCTAGCCGCCGTGAACTTGCCTGCTGAAACTGCCACGAAGTATCCCTGCCAACTTTCGGGGGGACAGCAACAGCGGGTGATGATTGCCGCGGCACTCGCCGCGCAGCCCGATTTGCTGATTGCCGATGAGCCGACGACTGCGCTCGATGTGACGACACAGAAAGAGATTCTTGACCTCATAACCCGCGTTGCCCAAGAACGCAAGACGGCGATTTTGCTCATTACCCACAATCTTGGGCTCGTCGCGCGCTATTCGGACGCCGTTAATGTTATGTACGCGGGGCAGATTGTGGAAAGTGGCGCGGTGCGCGAGGTACTTAAGCGTCCACGGCATCCGTACACCCAAGATTTGCTCGCGGCAGTGCCGCGTTTGGATGCGCCGAAAGACGCGCCGCTCAAGTCGATTGAGGGCACTGTGCCGCCGCCGACGGCTTGGCCTGAGGGGTGCGCGTTCCATCCGAGGTGCCCAAAAGCGCAAAAAGCGTGTCGGGAGCCCAACTTTAAAATTTGTCCATTTCTAAAAGAAGGTACTGCCATAGAGGCGGCAGAAATGCTATAATAGTAATCACTATGAACGAACTCGCAGAAAAATTGAACGCTACGCTAGGTCCTGCGGCAGACTTTCTCTCACCAGAAGGTCGTCGCCTTTACTTCCCTTACGGAGGTATTCTTGGGCAGGGCGCGGAAGCTAAGACTTGTGAAATCAACGCCACCATTGGTATGGCGTTCGAGGAGGACGGCACGCCGCTCGTGATGGACTGCTTTAGTCGCGGCATTACGCTCGATAAGAAAGCCTTTCTTTATGCGGGTAGCTTCGGGCTTGCTAAGTTGCGCGAAGTGTGGCGTGAGATGCAGATTGAGAAGAATCCGTCCCTCAAGGACAAGACCTTCTCGAATCCCGTCGTCACGAATGCGTTGACTCACGGACTGCGTGTCGCGGCGGAACTCTTCGCGGGTCCAGAGGATACGCTCGTCGTTCCTGACCTCTTCTGGGATAACTACTCGCTCGTCTTTGAAGAAGCGGTTGGCACGAAGCTCTCGTTCTTCAATACTTTCAAGGCGGGGCACTTTGACGCGGAAGCGATGAAGGCGCAACTCCTCGCGCCTGGCGATAAGAAGCTCCTCATTCTCAACTTCCCGAATAACCCGACGGGCTACACGGCGACGGTGGAAGATGCCGCCGCGATTGTCGCCGCCGTCAAGGACGCGGCGGACGCGGGCAAGAAGATTGTCGTCCTTCTCGATGATGCCTACTTTGGGCTTGTCTATGAAGAAGGCATCCATAAGGAGTCGCTTTTCGCGGAGTTCTCTGACCTCTCCGAGAATGTTCTTGCCGTCAAGCTCGATGGCACGACGAAAGAGGACTATGTGTGGGGACTTCGTGTCGGCTTCATTACCTTCGCTTTCAAGGGGGCGACCGCCGAACAACTGAAGGCACTCGAGGCGAAGGCGGCGGGGAATGTTCGTAGCTGTATCTCGAATGTGTCCTCGCTCGGCCAGCACCTCGCGCTCACGGCGTACGCCGACCCTGGCTACCACGCCCAGAAGAAAGAGAAGTACGATGTCCTCAAGGCGCGGTATGACGAGATTCGCAAGATTCTTGCCGCGCACCCCGAATACAAGGAAGTCTTCGAGGTTATGCCGTTCAACTCGGGCTACTTCATGTGCGTAAAGCCGAAAGGCGTGGACGCAGAATCGGTCCGTAAGCACTTGATTGCCAAGTACGCGACGGGCACAATCGTCCTCTCGGGGCTTATCCGCATTGCGTTCTCGACAATCCCGCTCTATAAGCTTGGGAAACTCTTCCAGAATGTGGCGGACGCGATAAGCGACTTGCGTGCCTAAGGGTGCGCAAGTGCCGCGGTCGGGTGCTTTAATTAACAAAAAGGAGACTACCTATGAAGAAATTAGCCTTCCTCGCCTGTGTTGCGCTGACTTTAGCGTCCCACGCGGCATATGAGAAGTTCGGGATGTTGCGACTTGCGGATACCGCTGCCCTAACCAATGCCGCCGCGCAACTCGGTGTGCATGTTGGGATGCCAGGCTTAGACAAGGGGATTTTTGCCTCTTGTGAAGAAGCCATTCCTACTCAAATACTGGGAGCGAAACGTGCGGGGGCTCCGCTAGGCAATGTTATGTACATTCCGTCGGATGATGCGACGCTTTCTTCCGCGAACTTCCCTCAGAAGATGCAGATGGTGGTGGTGTATCCGACCCTTGCGCGCAAGGACTTTGTGGGCGAGTACGAACTTTCTGCAACTGAGACGAATGGTGTTATTCGGCTCGTCACAGTAGACCCCGATTCTGACTACACGGCAACGAACTACATCGCCTACGCTAAGGATAACCGTTGGGCAACCGTCGCACCCAATGAGGAACTCGCGCTCGCGGCACTTGCCGAGACGAATAGCCTCGAAAATGCCGCGCTTGACGGCAATTTCTGTGATATAACTATCGCGGGAAAGAAGCTTCTAAAGCTCTTCGAGGAGATGGACGAGAAGCAGAAGAGGGACCTTAAGGATATACAGGCGATTAAAGTTGGGCTTCGCGTGAATGAGAAGGGGCTCGATATGCGCGGCGAGATTAAGCTAACCCCCGAATTCCCCTTGTTGAAGCAGTACAATAAGTCTCTCACAGGCGCGGCACTTTCTTTTGCAGACAAAGATGCGCTTTTCGCAGGCGAGACTGTTGCCGTGGTAGAGGAGATTCCGCTCGCGGCGCTGTTTACGGACTTCAAGAAGTTGCTGACGAAGTATGGCTATAAGGCGGATTCCATTGTCTGCGAAGAAACGAATGGTGTCTCACATATCACCTTCGACCTCAAGCGATTCTTGGCGGAGAATAAGAATGTGACAAACTCCCTTAATCTCGCGCAGTCCCCACAGACGCTTCTTGCGGATATCGCCGCGCTGACCAATAGTGCCGCGCAAAAGGTGACAAATGCCGCGCCTCGGCGGGTTGCCTTCACCATAAAGGACGCGAAAGGCACGTGCTCGCCCGCCGAGCGCTTTGCGTCCGTCTTGCCTGAGGCAAAAACGAAACCCGTCTCTGTGGCGTTCGCGGGCACTTTCTATGGGCTTGCCAAGATTCTCGTCGGACAATGTATTGCCTCGAATAAGGCGGATGACGAAACTGCGAAGATGGTCGCCTTTATGCTCGCGGCACTTCCTACCGCTGAGCAGGGTGGTACGGCGGGCGCGTATTGGTGCGAAGGGGAGTCCCTCTGCTTCCAGTATCGTCTTTCGTCAGGCGAACTAAACGGACTTTCTAAACTCATCCAGATCGGCGCGGGGCTCTCTACATGTGTCGGCGAAGAGGAAGATGAGGAAGAAGAGGACGCAAACGTGAATGAAGATTGAGGCTAACGCCAAAATAAATCTCTCGCTCGAAGTACTGGGTGTGCGTCCCGACGGCTACCACGAATTGCGGTCCGTCGTCGTCCCCATCGCCCTTACGGACACTCTGGAGCTAACGGACGCGGCAGATATTACAAGTGACACGGGTTTTGCAGACGACCTTGGCGTGAAAGCGGCGAAGATTCTCGCGCGGCATTGTGGGGCTCAGCGCGGCGTTTCGATCCGTGTCGAGAAGCGCATTCCTGTCGGCGCGGGGATGGGTGGCGGCAGTGCGGATGCCGCGGCGGTTTTGCGTGGACTCAATACGCTGTGGGGCTTGGGGCTGCCCTTAGAAGAGCTGGTCGCGCTTGGTGCTGAAGTCGGGAGCGATGTCCCCGCCCTTGTGCTTGGGCAGGAATTGCGCGAGCCCGTATTGATGGAAGGGCGCGGCGAAAAGGCGGCTTTATTGGATAAAAGTGCCGCGTTCGCGGCACTTCCCCTCGTTTTGGTGAATCCTCAGGTGTTTTTGTCAACGAAAAAAGTTTTCGACAAATGCTTATTCCGCGTGACAAATGACCCCGAAATAGTGTATAATATACAGCAGTCGTGGAAACTGGGTCGGCTTGAAGCCTTGCGTGAGGCGTGTCAAAATGACCTGATGAATAACGCGATGAGCCTAGAACCTGGCATCCGTAAGGCGTGTGACGCGCTCGAAGCGGCGGGTGCACCGAAGGTGCATATGACAGGTAGCGGCGCGACAGTTTGGGCATTAGCCGAAGATTCGGCGACGGCTCAGCGTTGGGCGGCAGATTTGGCTCACGCGGGATTCTGGGCTTGCGCGACAAACACCATTGTCCGGTGATGTAATGGCAGCATAGAGGTTTTTGATACCTTTCGAGGTGGTTCGAATCCACCCCGGACAACCAATACAAGAAGAATTAATCAGGCAGCGTCGACTGAATTGCCGCGAGGAGTTCGTGGGTTTCGCCTGCCGCGAGGGTGCGCAAGGCTTTTGGCCAACTGCTCACAGGCTCTACGCACACAAAGTGCTTATAAGCGTCCGCTGGAATATCCTTATACGTCCTGCCTTCGCCTGGATTCCACACGACTTCATTGGCATTGCCGCTCGAAACGACGGCGAGGGCACGGTGGAGTCCGTTATCGATGAGCGCAAATTCCTGCTTGGGTTGGGCGGGCAGCGTAAAGACATGGCTAATTGCCTTCGTGCAAGCCATATCACCGTGTTGAGTGCCCGTTGTCATATCAGGTGCGTAGGTATAGTCGAGCCCATCTACGCCACGAAGGATGGTGTTGTCGCGGTCACGCACGCTGAGGTAGGGGTGGAAGCCGCAAGTGAACTCGAAGGATTCTTTGCCCGTATTCTTCGTGATGAGCTTGAGGGTGAGCTTCATCGAAACGGTGACGGTCACTTCAAGGTCAAAGTCGTGCGGCCAGAGGGCGCGGGTGTCGTCATCGGAACTGACCCCGAGGGTGATTTCCGTCATTTCCTCGGAATATTTGGCACTACGGACGCTAAAGAGCAAGATCCGCGCAAAGCCGTGCGGGGACATATTGGGGAGGGCGAGTGCCCCAAACTGTGGCCAGCAGACGGGAATGCCGCCGTGAACCTCGTCCGCGCGATTATAGTCGAAGTTTGAGTAATAAAGCGTCTGGGCGTGCCCCGTGGGACGATAGGAGAGGGTGTTTGCGCCGAGAAGGGCGACTTCAGCGACGCCATAGCGATTTGCCAAGACGGCGATGGGGTGTCCCTTATGTCCCATGCGGAACACGATGCGTCCGGGGGCTCCGTAGCGTGCGTTGAGTTCTTCTAAAGATTGGGTAGATTTCATAGGTATAACCTCTTCTATTTGGCTAGACAGAGAATGATGACACCCGCGAGAATTGCCGCGAGCGCGAGGGCTTTGCGGCGCATATTCTTCTCGTGGAAGACGGCTCCGCCGACGAAAAAGGTAAGGATGACACTCGAGCGTCGCACCATACTTAAAATGGAAATGCGCGCTTCGGGGTCAGAAACTGCCGTAAAGTAGCATCCGTCGGAAAGTGCGAGCAGGATGCCGACGCAGGGGATGGTCCAGCGCCATTGGAAAGTGTGGGCGGCGGAACTGCCGCGCCGAAAGAATACGACGAGCGCATAGATGAGGCTCATGCCGCCTAAGAACCACCAAAGAATCGTCGTGGTGGGCAAATGTAGCCCCTGAATGAGGTGCTTATCGTAGAGGGCGGAGCAACTGCCGAGGACCGTGCCCGAGAAGGCGAGGGCAATGGCGCGAGTATGCCAAAAGTTGATGCCTTCGTGAGTGGTGGAGCGCGAAAAGATGAAGCAGCCGATAATTACGCTCGCCATACCGAGTGCTTGAAGGGCATTTGGGAACTCGCCAAAGAGGAGAATCGCGCCTATTAGCGTCCAGAGCGGACCCGTCGCGCGAATGGGCGCGGCACATGTGACGGGCAGGGTGCGGAGCGCCATATAGGTACAAGTCCAACTCGCCCCGACGAGGACACTCTTAAGTAAGAGAAAGCCTATCTGGGGGAGGGGAATGGAAACGGACGCGGCGAATGTGCCGCGTCCGATTAGGAAGGCTGTAACAGCCAACCACCCGCTTAGCGTACTCCCGAGCAGAGTCGGGAATACGGCGTTGTCCTTAACCGAGGCCTTCTTGGAAAGGTCGTAAAAGCTTAGGACAACGCACGAAGCGAGAATCCAACCGAGCCACATTAGTCCTCAACAGGTGTGGCAGGGGCGATTTCTTCAAACGCCGTGACGGACGCGGTGTAGCCGCTCTTCGCTTTCGCGAGTTCCGCACGCGCGGTCGGGTATTTCGTGGCGAGCCAGTACGCGAGCACAGGCTTCTTCTCGGGGAACTTCGCCGCGAAACGGATGAAGAGCGCGCCGACGACAACGGCAATTGCCGCGTCCACGAGCTGCCGCGCGTGGAGGTCGTGGTACATCTTGCCATCCGCGTGATTCTTCACATACTCAATGGCGTTCTCAAGTTCCGCGAGGAGCGCGTCAATTTCCGCCTTCTCTGCCGCGAAAGCCGAGGTGTCGACACCGTTAAGGACATCCGCGACGACATCCTTGACGAGTCCACCCATAACGCCCGCGATTGCCGCGACGACTTGGAGCTGGGAAGTGCCTTCGTAGATGGACGTAATACGCGCATCGCGCAGGTAACGCTCGACGGGGTAGTCCTTCATATAGCCCGAGCCACCGAGGACGGCGACCGCGCCATTCGAGACGCGCATAGACATCTCGGAAGCGTAGTACTTCGCCATGGGCGTAAGCATCTTATTGAATGCTGCGTAGACTTTCATACGGGTGCGGACGGCGGGTGCCTCAGGCGTGCCCTTGAGAGAGTCAAACTTCTTGGTGAGACCATTTTCGAGGTCGACGCACTTAGAAGAGTAGTACGCGAGGATACGCGCCGCCTGGAGGTCGACGGACATATCGCACATAAGTTCGCGGAGAGCCGGGAAGGTATCGATGGTGACACCGAACTGCTTACGACTCGCGCCATATTCGCGTGCCGCGCGGTAGCTCGCCTCGCCAATGCCCGTGCCTTGCGCCGAAATGCCGACGCGCGCACCGTTCATTAGCGCCATAACATAGGTGATGAGACCGCGCTTGCGCTGACCGATGAGCTTAGCGGGGGCATTATCGAAGACGAGTTCGCAGGTGGGCGAGCCGTTGATGCCGAGTTTGTGCTCGAGACGGCGCACCTTGACCTTCGGACCCTTCTCGACGAGCAAGCAGCTGAGGCCGCGTCCATCGCTGAACTCGGGCTCGGTACGCGCCAGAACGAGAAGGACATCGCCGCAACCGTTGGTGATGAAGCGCTTGACGCCATTCACGAACCAATTGCCGTCCTTATCCTGATACGCCATTGTCTTCACGCTCTGGAGGTCAGAACCCGCGTCAGGCTCGGTGAGAACCATCGCGCCAGTATAAGTTCCGTCGCAGAGTTTCGGTACATATTCCTTTTTGATATCTTCGCTCGCGAAGGAGTTAATCGTCTCAGCAATGCCCTGAAGACCGAAGATGTTCATGAGCGCGGCATCCGCACGGCTAACGATATCGTTACACGCCGTGAGAATCGTGCAGGGCATGTTGAGTCCGCCGAGGTAGTAGGGGATTGTGCAGCCCGAGAGCCCAGAGCGTCCGAGTAGGTCAATTGCGAGCTGAATGCCAGGCGCGTAAGTGACCGTGCCGTCCTCATTGAGGATATTGCCGACCTTATCGGTTTCTTCCGCCGTGGGGGCAATGCGGTTGCCGCAGACATCGCCGCACACATCAAGCGCACGCTTGTAGTTGTCGATGGCTTCCTCAGCGGACTTCGGCGCGAAGTCATATTCCTTCGCGAATTTGAAGTCCTGTTCGAGGAGTGTCGCGACCTCGGTGAGGTCGAGGGCATCGATGGTCTTAGCGATATCCGGATTATCTTTATAAAAGTTACTCATTTTTACTGGGCCTTTCCTTTGATGGCCTTAATCATTTTCGGGAGGACGGTATTGAGGTCGCCGACGATACCGTAGTGGGCAATCTTGAAGATGGGCGCGTCCTTATCGGTGTTAATCGCGATAATCTTCGCCGAATCTTGCATGCCCGCCATATGCTGAACAGCACCCGAGATGCCGCAGGAGATGAAGAGCGCGGGGCGCACCGTGACACCCGTTTGCCCAATCTGCCGCTCGTGTTCGCAGTAGCCGAGGTCAACCGCCGCGCGGCTCGCGCCCACAGCGCCGCCCAAAGCTTCCGCGAGCTCAAAGAGTTGCTTGAAGTTCTCCTTCGAGCCAACACCCGCACCGCCCGCGACAATGATACGCGCACCCTTGAGGTTGACGGACGAGTGGCGACGGACGATTTCCAGGACTTCCGTCGGGATTTCCACGCCCGCGAGGTGGGAGTCGTGGCGGACGAGCTCGCCTGTGCGACCAGGTTGGGGATCGAGGGGCTTCATCACGCCTTCACGCACGGTGGACATCTGCGGCCAATTGCGTGCATTGACGATGGTCGCGATGATGTTGCCGCCGAACGCGGGACGAATCTGCATAAGGCAGTTCGGGAAGACTTCCTTCGTCTTCTTGTCCTCGTAGTCCGCAATCTGCAGGTCGGTGCAGTCAGCGGTAAGTCCGCAACGGAGCGCTGAGGCGACCGCTGGTGTGAGGTCACGACCAATGTGGGTCGCGCCGAAAATCACGATTTGCGGGTTGCACTCTTTAATGAGTTCCACGAATGCGTGGCGATAAGCCTTCGAGCGATAAACCTTGAGCTCGGGGTCATCGACGAGATGGACGATGTCCGCGCCCGCCTCGAAGAGTTCCTTGGCGAGACCTTCAACGCCCGCACCCATCAGCACCGCGCCCAGCTTCACGCCGAGCTTATCCGCGAGTTCCCGACCCTTGCCGAGGAGTTCGCGCGGCACTTCACTCAATTTGCCGTCTTCTTGTTCGGCAAATACCCAAACTTCACCTTTGGATCTATCCATTTTAAAAGTCTCCTTCTCTCTTAACCGATGGTATGGTCGGCGATGAGTTCGCCCACGAGTGCATTGACTCCCGCGTCATCCGCGGCATATTCCTTATACGCACCGCCCGCGAGGACGACTGAAACAATCTTGTTTACGCTCGTGGGGCTGCCCGCGAAACCGCAACGCGCCGCGTCACAGCCGCAGTCATCGCACGAGAGCTGGCCAATCGCGAGGTCACCTTCGAGTGCCACGCCGCCATTCTCGACGGGGGCTTTCGCGTTCTTATATTTCATCACGCGCTTCACATTAAACGGACGCAGCTCGCCGAACTTCTCGGTAACCGTGAAGAGGGCGGGCAATTTGACGCGGTCACGCTCCACACCCGTACCAATGTCGCGGGTCGCAATCGCGTAGTCGCCGTCCATCTGAATGTCGGTGAGGTAAGTGACCGCGGCATATTCGAGCTTCTCAGCAATCTGGGGACCCACCTGCGCGGTGTCGCCGTCAATCGCCTGTCGACCACAGAAGACCATATCGGGATTGAGCTTCTTCACCGCCTGCGAGAGGATGTAGCTCGTCGCGAGTGTGTCGGAGCCCGCCGCCTTGCGATCCGTCAAAAGATAGGCTTTATCCGCGCCGCACATTAGTGCCTCGCGCAAAATTGCGCACGCGGCGGGAAGCCCCATTGTAATGACGGTTACTGTGCCGCCATAGATTTCCTTGACGCGAAGAGCCGCTTCAAGAGCATTGCGGTCTTCAGGATTGAAGATGGCAGGAAGCGCCGCACGGTTAATCGTTCCGTCAGCTTTCATCGCCTGACCAGTCACCTTTTTCGTGTCCGGGACCTGCTTGATGCAGACCACGCAATTGTAACCGCCTTCGCGGCCTAAAGTTTTAGCATTCATAGTCAATATTATACCAAACCTGCCCCCGAAATGGAAGGGGCATTTTCGACTTTCTCACACGAGGAGGCGGATTTTTGGTATAATATAAGGATGAATTTTGAAGAAACAGTCTTTGGACAACTCGAGCCAACCTTGCAGAAAGCCGTCCGTGAGGCGGGCTACACGAAACCGACGCCCATTCAGGAGCAGGCGATACCGTACCTTTTGAAGGGACGCGACCTCATCGGCTGCGCCCAGACAGGCACGGGCAAAACTGCCGCGTTTATGCTCCCCATCCTCGACCACCTCCTTCGCGTGCGCCGTCCGCGGCACATTGGGCATCCGCGTGCCCTCATTCTTTCGCCGACGCGGGAACTTGCCGCGCAAACTGCCGCGAATGTGAAAACCTACTCCAAGTACGCGAACCTTCCGTTCGCTTGCGTCTTCGGTGGGGTCTCTCAATTTGGACAGGTTAAGGATATTAAGAAGGGGGCGGAAACCGTCATTGCTTGCCCTGGACGCCTCATCGACCTTATGACGCAGGGCATTCTTTACTTGGACCAAGTCGAGTGCTTCGTCCTTGATGAGGCGGATCGTATGCTCGATATGGGGTTTCTGCCCGATATTAAGCGAATCATCTCTAAATTGCCAAAAGCGCGGCAGTCTCTGTTCTTTTCCGCCACATTTTCTCCGCAAATCGCCAAGCTCGCGGCAGAATTGGTGGATGACCCCGTGAAAATCGAGATTTCGCCCGAGACCCCGACGGTGGAGAAGATTAATCAGAAGGTGATGTTCGTCGATAAGGCGCAAAAGGATGCCCTACTTATCCATCTTCTCGAGGCGCACCCCGAGTGGGACCGCGTCATTGTCTTCACGAAGATGCGCCACGGGGCGGACCGCGTGAATAAGAAGCTAATGCGCGCCAATATCGCGGCGGCGGCTATTCACTCTGATAAGACACAGGGACAGCGCACGCGGGCACTGGAAGGGTTCCGTCAAGGCAATGTGCGGGTACTCGTCGCGACGGATATTGCGAGCCGCGGCATTGATGTTCCTGATGTAAAATGTGTCATAAATATGGAATTGCCGCTCGAAACCGAAAGTTATGTTCATCGAATCGGACGTACTGCGCGGGCAGGCGAATCGGGCGCGGCAATTAGTTTTGTCACAACGGCGGAGAAGGGGCAGCTCAAGGCGGTGGAGCGGTATATTCGAAAGAGTATTCCCGTCGACCGAGACCATCCGTTTCATAGTGAGGCGGGTGCAAAAGCGGGCGGCAAGGCGCACGAGGGGCTTCCGCAAGCCCCGTGGGTGCACCCAGCCAATCGCAATCGCACCAACCGCAAGCGCAACCGCCATGTCTCATTCCTCGGACGCCGCCAACCCGACTTCCGTAAACGCACCCCCGATCGGTAATTATCCCCACGGATTCCACGGATTTTGCTAAGGAGCGGGTAAATGCAATGAGCAGGATTCTATATTCAAACAGGGACGATCCGCGTATCTTCGTCTATAGAGACGGGAATATGGAATATGGAGTCACTCTCAATTTCGCGCACCGAAAGGCGTGGGTAATGATGATTTCTTGGCTTATTCTGACCATCGCCCCAGTCTTCTTTATTTGGCTCTTCCAAGGTGGTATCTTGGCAATTGCTCTTTTTGTTGCGTTTGATATGTGTTTTGCCGTGAGTATCGTTATTATTAGTATCAAGGGTGCATCGCGAGATTTAAAACTGTATCCAGGTTTTAAGGGGCCGCGCCCGAAGAATAGGGACTGAGCCCGCTCTTCCTGTGTTTAAGAGATGAGCAATTCCTTTCTTCAACTTCAATTTTGCCTGCCCTGTTTTGTGCCTAGCAACATGCGGCACGGCGGGCGGCAACCGTGCTAACCCACCCTGATGCGGGCGTCTATGAAAAAGGCTCAGCGGCTTTCTATCTAGGAAACATCACGGACATTTCTGTCCGTGCACCTAACCGCCCCATAGCCCTCCTCTTCTCTGTGCCTTTGTGCCTCTGTGTTAAAACTAATCCTGTTAATCCTGTTAATCCTGTCTAAAAAACAAGGTTACAAGACCGTAGCGCCGATGCCAGAGCCGAAGATGGAGCAGCC
>CAVLAC010000027.1:0-1183 GCA_963661055.1 bacterium
GCGAATGTGCGGGACTGGCTCTTTGTGGAAGACCACGCGCGGGCACTGCTTCTCGTAAATGAGAAGGGCGTTCCAGGCGAAACCTACAATGTGGGTGGACACAATGAGCGCACAAATCTCGAGGTCGTCCAAACCGTGTGCGCCGTGCTCGATGAGTTAAAGCCCAAAACGGACGGCAAATACGCCGATTTGATAACATATGTCGCGGACCGTCCTGGTCACGACCTTCGGTACGCGATTGACCCGACGAAGTTGATGACGGAACTTGGCTGGAAGCCGCGGGAGAACTTTGATACGGGAATCCGTCGCACCGTCCAGTGGTATTTGGAAAATGAATGGTGGTGGGGACCCATCCGTGCCAATCGTTATGCGGGGCAACGCCTCGGGGAGGGAAAATAATTATGCGCAAAGGAATAATTCTTGCGGGTGGCGCGGGAACGCGGCTACATCCCTTGACGCGCGTCGTTTCGAAGCAACTTTTGCCCGTCTACGATAAGCCGATGATATTTTATCCGCTCGCGACACTTATGTTGGCGGGCATTCGCGAAGTGCTGATTATCTCGACCCCGACCGATTTGCCGCACTTTCGACGCCTCCTCGGGGATGGCGCGGCACTTGGGATGGCGTTTTCCTATGCCGAACAGCCCGAGCCGAACGGGCTCGCCCAAGCCTTCGTGATTGGCAGGGACTTTATTGGCACGGACGATGTTTGCCTCGTTTTGGGTGACAACATTTTCTATGGCGCGGACTTGCGTATTATGCTAAAAGAGGCTGCGGAATCGCCAAATCCAACAGTTTTCGGCTATCGGGTGCGCGATCCTGAGCGGTATGGCGTCGTTTCCTTTGACGAAAATGGCAAGGCGGAAACGCTCGAAGAAAAGCCCAAATGCCCGAAGTCCAACTTTGCGGTGGTGGGGCTTTACTTCTACCCCAATTCAGTTGTCGATATCGCGGCAAATCTGAAGCCTTCCGCACGCGGCGAATATGAGATAACGGACGTTAATAAAACCTACCTCTTGCGCGGCGAATTGCAGGTGAAAACAATGGGGCGCGGCTATGCGTGGCTCGATACAGGCACCCACCAATCTTTGGCGGACGCCACGAACTTCGTACGCGTACTCATTGAGCGACAGGGACTCCAGATTAGTTGCGTTGAGGAAATTGCTTGGGAGAATGGCTGGAT
>CAVLAC010000027.1:1338-2582 GCA_963661055.1 bacterium
ACGCGGCTATTTTGTTGAGACCTACAACAAAGAGCGGTATGTCGCTTCGGGGATAACTGCTAATTTTGTGCAGGATAATGAGAGTTTCTCATCAAAAGGAGTTGTCCGCGGACTCCACTGGCAGGCGGGAGACAAGGCGCAAGCAAAACTCGTCCGCGTCGTTCGGGGTGCGGTTTGGGATATTGCTGTAGACATCCGTAAAGGCTCGCCGACTTACGGGAAGTATGTGGCGGAGACGCTAACTGCGGAAAACTGCAAACAATTCTATATTCCGCGCGGTTTTGCGCACGGCTTTATCGTCCTTAAGGATGAGACACTCTTCTCGTATAAATGTGATAACTTCTATTGTAAAGAAGCGGAGCGCGGCATGCGGTTTGATGACCCCGCCTTGGGAATTGCCTGGCCTGAGATGGATGTGCCCATAAAACTCTCAGAAAAGGACTTGAAACATCCGTTTTTCGCGGATATCGAACCTTGGACGCAAGACTAATGAAGAAACTTTGGGCGAGCCTTATTCTCCTTTGGACGCTGCAGTTATCTGCCGCGCCCTGGGCGGATGTTACGCCTGAAGCCTATCCTGACGCGGACTCGGTAATTGTTGATTCGCTGGAAGACATCGCCTATAATCCCGACGGAACCTCTGTTTCAAAAGAAGAGACGAAGATTAAGATTCTGACGGAAAAGGGGCGCCGCGAGGAACGGGTGCAACGGTTCTCCTATTCCAAGCGCTATTCGACAATAAGTGGTCCGTTTGTGTCAATTATAGATACAAATGGCGTCTGCCGCGTGGTGGATGTTTCGGGCACGACCCGCGAGGCGACGGATAATTCCTCTACCTCGGCGAATATTTATGACCCGCTTGACCGCGTCATTACTTGCACCATCCCCGACCTGAAGGTGGGCGAAGTTCTTTGCTACACATTCACCCGCACCAATTTTGCCGCGCGGGTACAAAACCAATTTGCACTCTTTACGGAAATGGCGTGGACGCCTCCCATTTGCATTAAAACCGTCCGCGTCATTTCCCCTTCTTCCTTACCTCTCAAAAAAGAGGCGATACGGCATCCGTTAGGCAACATAACGACCTCCGAGAAGGTTTTGGACGATGGCTCAGTTGTCCATACTTGGGTGGCAACGAATTCGCCGCAAGTCTTCCCCGAGCCCGACATGCCGCCCCTCTATACCCAAGTGCAGAGCGTCCGTGCTTCGACCCTCTCTTCGTGGCAAGAACTTTCGAAGTGGTA
>CAVLAC010000027.1:2916-9142 GCA_963661055.1 bacterium
GTAGTTGATGAAAAAGACCCAACTCAGTACATTTTAATGGACCCCACGGACGAATCGAGCAAGGATTTACTCCCCGCCTATCTAAACGGAAGATCCTACTTGGTGGCGCATCCTGAGGGGGAGGAATTACGCACAACTCCAATTGTTTCGTCTGATTTGAATGCGGTTGTCGCGGAAACCACGGGGCAGATTCAAAGGGGCGGGTCGATTATCCTTACCTCTGATTTGCGGTTCTTGGGAATCAACGATAACGCCTGGCGCGGCAGTTTATTGCGCAAAAAAGAGTCCGAACGGCGTCTTTTCTTAGAACAAACGCTTGCCTCTGGCTTCCCGGGCGCGGAACTCCTAGCCTTTGACATTAAGCCCACCCGCCTCGCGGATACTACCGAGGAACTGAAGTTCCATCTCGTCGTGAAAGTTCCTGATGTGAAAATTGAGGGGGAGGAAAGCGACTTGCTGTATTCGCCACTTCTGAGCGGAGTCTTTGGCTTCCCCATGCGGCTTTTGCAGGGACGCACCGCGCTCGAAAAGCGTGTCTTCCCGCTCAAGGTAATGTCCACGGCGAAGATTTCGGAGACTCTGAAACTTGAGCTCTGGAAAATGCCTGAGCCGCCGACCTTCCCTGACGAGAGTAAAACGGACGGCAAGTTCACCTTTTTGCGCAGTTATGACTTCACGAACAATACGCTCACAATCTGCCGCGATTTGGCAGTCAATGATTTGGAGTTTTCGCCTGATGAATACCAAGAATTGCGTGAAAACCTCGTAAAACTCGAGAAGGACCTGAGAAAACCAATAGTTATCCCGCGTGACCCTGAGCAGGGAGCTTCCGTTCACTATCAAAAGGAAGAGTACGATATTTGGCTCTCGAACCCGACCGCGTGGGTTATGACGAATACGGTCGTCAAGCAGGTGCTGACTTATAAGGGCAAAAAGAGTTCCGCCGAAATTACCCTCCCCTATCATCCATCCGTCGCCAAAGTGGAAGTCGTCTCGGCGGTCGTCTCCAACAAGAATGGCAAAGTAAGTGCCGCGGGACCGCGTGAAATGAATGTCCTTGATTGTGGCTGGGCATCTGCCGCGCCGCGCTATGCCCCCAGTAAGAAACTTGTGGTCAATTTGCCGTCCGTTGAAATTGGGAGTACCCTTTATCTCACGACGGCGACGACGGTGACGAACTCTCCGTTGCCCTTTAGGTCGAATTGGTATTTTGATAGTCTCGGGCAGCCCTCCGACGAACTTAAAGTCACTTTGAACGGTAAAGTCCTACGCCACGAGAAGAACTTGAAGGTGCTTGCCTTTGAGGCGAACCTCCCAGCGGGACCCCTTTGGCGCGATACTTTAACCGTCTCGAAGGGAGATTTTGCCGCGTTTTCAAATGAAGTCGCCCCATTTTTTGAAGTTAAGCCCATTGACCCGGTGCCGTATGTCGGGACAAACGACGTCCGTTCGATAAGGGACTGGATGGCGCGGCAGATTCGCGTGGCGGGTCCGAGTTTCTATGAAATGCCGCTCGCTGAGCAGGTAACGGATCCCGAAGTTGTTCTAAAAGAGCGTTATGCTAGCCGTTTTGATTACATACGCACCCTCGCGGCACTTTTGAAGGGGGCGGGGCATGCGGCGGAAATCATCCTTGTCGCGGATGACGCGGAAGCCGATTTGAAGTTAATTGAGCGAAATCAAAAGATATATCCCAATATTGGCGCTTATGCCACCCCAATCTGCCGCGTTGCGGGGTGCAGGGTGACCTATTATTTGGGGACGGAAAATGAATATACCCCGCTCGATACCTCCGCCTATGAGGGGTGCTCCATCTGCCCTACTTCCCTGGCAGGCAGTGAAGTAGGAAGTGCCATACCTCCCTCTAGGAGGGCGGGTGCCAGTGAAGTAGGGGGCGGCATACCCCCAAGTAGTCCCTCCCAGACGGATGTCCTGACGGTGACCTTGCGTCCGAATGGTGACGCGGATATCGACTACGAACAGCGGGTGACGGGCGCGGAAGTTGGGGCACTCCGAAAAGAATATTCGGAAATTCTTCCTGAGGAACGGAGCCGACTTTATCAGAGCCTGCTCGGGGAACTCGCGCAGTCCGCCGAGGCGACGGGTCCCTTGGTGACGGATACAACGGGGTATCCGTTTAAGCTTTCCTTTAGCGCATATATTCCTAATTTTGCAGTAAAGTCGAGTAATTTGCTCACTTTAACGCTTCCTCCGTTTGCGCGGGCTCCGTTTAGTGGTTTGGAGAGCACCCCACGGTTAAATCCGCTCGCCTCAAGTGCCGCGAACGCGGCAGTTGAGGAGGTCGTCGTAATCTTCCCTGAGGGATATGACGAAATTGAGCATATTCCAGAAGATTTCAGCTATGATTCGCCGCGCTTGGAAGGGACGACGAAGGTTGACCATACGGAAGATGGGCGCTTGCGCGTCACTTTGAGGCGTGAAACGCCGCGCCGTCGGTCTGAGATGTACGCGGCAGATACAGCAGCTCTTTTCAGAGAAAGGGCGCGGCGCATAAACTGCCGCGCTAATCGTCAAATCACGGTTCGCAAGAGCCGTACAAAATAAAGGAAATAAAAGATGAAACCGTTAACTAGTAAAAAAGCGTGGCTTGTAGCCCCAATTTGCTTCATTTTGGGCTTCGCGGCACTTATTCTGATGTGGGCCGTGATGTCCCCAGAGGCGGCAATGGACTTCTTTGACCAAGATGGGTTTGCTCCGTTTGAATGGATGACCCTCGCCGTATTTGCGCTTATCATTCCCTTGGTGTGGCTGTGCCCGCCAGTAGGGGGGGGGGTTAAGCAGGTGTTTTGGGCGATAATGTGGTCAATTCTAGCAGTTATGGCAATTGTGCGTGAGACAGATCTTCATAAGATGCTATTCGCGAATCTGTGGCCAGAAGTCGCGGCGGGCTTCAAGGGGACAGTCTTCAAGATGCGGTTTTTGACGGCGTGGGATATGCCAATTGTGCCGCGCTTGTTTGTGCTTTTCTTCTTCATCCTTTTCTTCGCGGCGGCGTTTATTCCGCTTGCCCGTTATATTTTGCCTCTTATTAAGGGATTCTTCAAACTTGAACCCGTCGCTTGGAGCGCGGCAACTTTTGGTGTCGCGAGTGTAATTGTGCTCATCTTTGACCGCCTGCCCGCTTGGTATCGGCACGCGATGCACGATACGGATGTCCTTGGCGATTCGGCGCGTGCTTTTTGTGCGGTTATGGAGGAGGGCGGAGAGATGATGATGGCGCTCCTCGCGTTGCTGGCTCTTTTGCAATCGTATTTAATCTTTAACAACGGGGCGGAAGGGACTCCGCCCCCTACCAAACAAGGAAATGGGGCGGAAGGGACTCCGCTCCCTACCAAACAAGGAAACGGGGCGGAAGGGACTCCGCCCCCTACCAAATAAGGAGATTACCTTATGTTATTTGAACTCGATAAGGCGAAATGCCTTAAATGTGGCGCGTGCGTCAGGGACTGCGCGTTCCGTGCCCTCAAGGCGAATGAGGAAGGGTATCCAGAAATCCCGAAGGAAGAAAAGTGCATGCATTGTCAGCACTGCTTCGCGATTTGCCCAGTCGGAGCCATTACTTTTAACGGACACCACCCCGAGGAAGCCGTCCCCACGCGCGGACTCGCCCTGCCTTCGGCGGAAGAAGTGGAAAACTGGATGCAAGTTCGGCGTTCCACGCGGCAGTTTCGTAAGGAAGATGTCGACCACGCGGCAATTGAGCGTGTTCTCACCAATTTGGGCAATGTACCGACGGGATGTAATGCGCGGGGGCTCACTTTCACCTGCTTCTCGACGCGGGCATCGATGGATAAGTTCCGTGCGGAGTTTATCCGTGCCATTGAGGAGCACCGCGAGGGCAACAAACTTCTGCCGCGCTGGCTTGCCGTGCCCGCCATCAAAATGCGTGCGGGTAAGGGGGATATGTTCTTCAGAGACGCGCCTGGAATGGTAATTATTTCGTCCGATGAGACGAATCCAGAGGTGACGACAGGCGAAACGGATGTCGCGGCGGCGTGCGTCTACTTTGAAATGCTGGCTCAGGCGCAGGGGCTCGCCACTTGCTGGTGCGGGTTTTTGCAACTCGTCCAGAAGGAAGTTCCCGAACTTCTGGAGAAGACGACAGGCATTCGGCGGACGACTCCCTTTTACGCTATGCTATTTGGCAAGAGCGCGATTGCCTATAAGCGCGGCGTTTGCCGTAAGGCGGATGCCAACATCGTCTGGAAAGACTAAACTAGCGCATCTCCAACATAAAACTAGCGCATCTCCGCAACAAAAGTAGCGCATCTCTTGCTTCGGAGATGCGCTTCTTTTTGTTTGGGATTGCGGTTATTCCTTTAGGTTTTTCTATTTCTAACTAGAAGTATAAAGCTATTTACAACGCAGACAAAATATAGTATAATATAGGGCAGTGAAATGGAGAACTAGAGATGACCATTAAGAATATGATGAAAAATACCTTTGTCCTCGCGGCGGTTTTTCCGCTCGCGCTAGGGGCTGTTGATACACAGCGCATTGATTTGGAGGCGGTCGCGAAACCCCGCAATCCGTGGCAGAAGGAACTGAAGTTTGCGCCCGCGCCTGATAATGCGTCCGTTAAGGTGGTGAATGATCCGTTCTACTTTACGGTAGACGTGAAGGAGTCGGGCACTTACAAGATTTGGATTAAGTATCACGCGACGGAAAATAAGTGGATGAATCTCGCCTGCCGCATTGATGCGCCGACAGGAGAGCCGCTTTTCTATGAGCGCATTGACGCGATGCACGGACTCCCCCTCGCGAACCCCAAGACGAACAAAACTTGTTCGCATCCAGCGGGTGTCGAGTGGTATAGTTTCACGGTTAACCTCGAATATCGCGGCACTTATACCTTTACGCTCAGCAAAATGGAAGGCTCGATTTGGAACGGAGGGAATGCTCCGTATCAGATTGAGGGTATTTGGCTGAGTGATGACCCGAAGTTTGACCCGAAGAAGACCCCCACTCCCCCCGCGAACCAGCACGCGAAGGCGGAGAAAGTTCCGTCGGGATTCGTTGCCGCCCGCGATATTCCGATGACGGTTGACCTTAATACGGGTATTGCGGACGAGAAAAAGCGTTTTCGCACGGCGATTCACCAGAATTATCCCATCTTCTTTAATCCGTGGCTCTTGATTGATGTGGGGTGCGTCGCTGAACAGAGCAACTACCAGCGCAAGGAAGATGGTGGTACGGGACTTCGCGGTGCGCAGAATATGCAGTCGGGACCGGACTGGAAGGAGTTCCACGATAAGTACCCGATGCCTAAGAAGGATGAGAACTTCACGCCAGTCGGACGCAAGGCGAATGCGGAAGGCAAGTACTGGGATGACTGGAGCGCGTCTTTTGCCGAGGCGAATGAGGCTTCGTATAAGAATGACCTAAAGATTATTACAAATACTGTCGCGGACGCGGCACTTAATAAGCGCACGGATAGCTGGGGCATTGCTTGGGAACAGGCGGGTACTTACGATTATGGCGCAGATTCCGTGAAGGCGTATCGCAAGTATTTGCAAGATACCTACAAATCTATTGCCGAATTGAATAAGACTTGGCACACGAACTACGCGTCATTTGAGGAAATTACCCCCGCTAAGCGTGAAAACATCATTGGGGCAAAGAAGATAGCCGACCCTTTCAAGAGAGCCCAAGAAACGGCGAACTTCATCGACTTCCGCGACTTCTGCTCGAAGGAATATGTCAAAATCATAGCGCGGCGTATGGAGGCCATCAAGACCGACCCCGAGAAGCGTACGATTTCCACCCAATTCGCGAACCTTGACCTAAATGCGGTCGAGTGGTCGGGGTGGCGTCCGTTGAATGTGGAAGATTTGTTCCGTTATGGCGTGAAGGATGCCGATCGCTACGGATATGATGTGTATGCCGTGGATGACTGGGTTGGCGCGGAATATGACTTGATGAGTGCTTTTGGTAAGGATGAGAAACGGATGGAAGTTCGTGAGGGTAGCACCCACACGCCCGACCCCGACCTCGCCGTGCGCAGTTATTGGACCCTTATTGGTAAGGGAATCAAGGGCTTCTCGCACTTTATGCTTCAGGAGGGCAATAACCACGCCGAATTCCCGAAGTTTGGTCTCACCAATTACGACCAAACGCCGCGCCCGAAACTCGCCGCCTATTCGGACGCGATTCGTGCCGTCCATCAGATGGAAAATATCCTCGTCGATGCGCGGCGGGTAAATGC
>CAVLAC010000027.1:9497-19343 GCA_963661055.1 bacterium
CAGCAGAAGAAGGTGGATAGCCTCGCGGCGGAGAAGAATCCGTTTGGCTATAGCGCAATGAGCTTTGATGTGGTGGATGCCGACCAGCTTCATAAGACCCAGTTTGAGTTCTTCCAGCAGTGGGACTCGACCCACCCGATTGCGAAGGCACTCGATAAGTTTACATTTAGTGGTTTTGGCTATCAGCAGGTGAAGGCTACGGACGGTGAAGTCGTTGTTATGGCACATAGTGCCCGTCCAGCGGGTGTCATTCGCGAACACGGCAAGGGCTCGAGTTTCTATTTCGCGGGCTTCCTTGGCTCCATCTATGGTGGCGCGGCAACGACTTACGAATGGCGCGATGCCCATTCTGACCCCTCGCCCTATCGGTTTATGGAAGCGTACCTCGATTATGTCGGGGCAAAGAAGGTGACAATGAGCGACCAGCCGCAACGCGTCCGTAATAAAATGCGCTTTGAGTCTCCGCTCGTAGATGGGCGCGGCAATGCGATTCTTTCTATGACGAGTTACAATGATGATGTGGTTAAGCCCTTCACCGTCACTTGGGCGTTGCCCCAGCAGGTGAAAGAGCCGAAGAAGCTTTATGCCTTGTGCCAAGCTTCGCGGCAGTTGATTCCACTTAACTTCTCTTATAAGAAGGGCTCGATCGCCTTCACAATGCCAAGCTTCCAGACTTTCGCGGCAGTTTTGGCACTAAATGACGCGGAACCCCTCGTTTCCGTCGAGCTTGTGGCGACCAAGAAGGGCGCGGCACATCTTACGGAAGTTAACCCCAACCAAACCCTTACCGCCAAGGTGAAAGTGCTGAACCCCTCGGCTAAGCCTCTCGCGGCGGGCAAGGTGACCTTGCGCCTCCCGAAGGGCTGGTTCTACGACCACGAGTCGGTGAATGTGCCCACAATTGCCGCGTACGGAGAGTCCCCCGAACTCACCTTCAAAATCCACACGCCCGCACAATGTGCCGCGGAGCGTATTCGCCCTTTGAATTTCATCTACGAGAATGCGTCCGTTAAGTCCATGCCGACGGCGGAAGTTGTTCTCTGGAAGGAAGAAAAGTAACAATGAAAGGAAAGGAACAGAAAAATGAAAAGAACGAATGAAAAAGTGATGTCGGTCGCATCTGCCCGCTCATACAGGGGGGGGGGGGGGGGGGATATTGCCGCCTCATTGCGTGGATTTTCTGCCTTGGCGTAGCCTTTTCTGCTAGTGCCACCACCACCTGGACCTACACGGCAGGTGAGAAAGACGGCAGTGTCATTGGTTCGATTACGGACGGACAATGGACACTTGATGTAACGGCATTTGATAAAGAGAACCAGTCACTGACCTTTGGCGTGACTGGAGAATATTGGTGGGGACGCCCCGCTGTATCTGGATATGAGGAATCTACTGATCCAGCAAAGAGAGGTGTCCTCGATTTGCGTGCCCCTGTTGTAGTGGAAGGGACGGGCGACGCGCAGACCACGACCGAAATTAAGAAGGTTATTATCGGCAAATTTGCCTTTGGATCAGGCACGGTTTCGGAAGTTGATTATACGCTTGCCTCGGAACATATGACGGAGTTCTATTGCGATGTTGTCGATGGAATTGTTGTGTGTGACAATTTCTCCAATGACGCGAACCTGAAGAAGGTTGAGATTGGCGGTCCCGCCGAGAGTATTGGACATCTCGTCTTCGTGAGTGACCCCGAACTTAAGGACATTAAGATGAACTTCCCGAAGTTGCGCTCCATTGGTGAGAATTGGGAGTTCTTTGGTGGAGAAAGTTCGACGACGAAGCCTAATGCCATTGATGTGCAGACCATTCTTAACCCTGATGTCACCAACATTTGTAAGCAGATACTTACTCATACCTGTGTAAGCGGCGACCTTGTGCTTTCTAACATCTGGAATATTGGCGAACAAGCCTTTAACAAGGCATCGCTGACGAGCGTGTATCTAAAAGGGTCGCTCACAGAACTTCCGCAATATGTTTTCGCGACATATGATAGCAGTGTCGCGGCAATAACGAATGTTGTTCTTGATTTGCCTAACCTGAGCACGATATCGAGCTCGGCGTTTGGTACACAGCCTTATATTCGGGCGTTGGAACTCCAGAATGTGACATCCGTTTGGGATATGGGACTCGTCACGAACATCCTCGCTGAGGCGGCGGGTGGCGGACTCCATAAGAATCTGGGCGAAGAGGCGGGTATGATTAAAGGGCAAGACTGGATTCCGAATGATTTGCGCATTTATGTCTCTAAAAAGCAATGGACCCCGAGCGAAAAGGAGACTTATTCCGCGTCAAATCAGACAGGCTTCTTCTTGGGCAAGGAGACTTTCACCGAAAAGGAGAAGGAAATGATTGCCGCCGACCCGACACTTGCGAAGGCGTTTGGCGTGCTCGTTATCGCTTATGAAGAGAATGGCGAGACCAAGGTTCAGCGCAAGGCGTTCTTCGTTGATAAGAGGTCCGTCCACGATAAGGTGCCAGGCCTCTCGGTAATTGTCCGTTAATAGTTAGAAAGGAAACGAAAACATGAATAAGAAGCGCCTTATTTTATCTGCCGCGCTCCTCACGCTGGGGAGTCTCTTCGCGGGAGGGCTCGGCGAAATGCCTGCGGACTGGGCGGCGGCGAAGAACTACCTCGTCCCTTATACGGACGGCAAGCGCGTATTTATCCGCGACTTTAGGGGCAAAGACCTCCTCGAACTGACGCGGGTGTGCTTGGCGCATCCGTGTATCGATGAGTCGAAGGACGACTATTGGGCGTATGACGCGAAAGTGAAGTCCGCCGTGCAACTCGACCCGAATATCGTCCGTGTCGAATATGAGAATACGCGCCCTGAGGACTTCAAGGAGCATTATGCACTCATTGTCTCGGATGGCGGCCCGCGTATGCATATCGAGAACCGCGTCGTCGTGCGTAAAGGCGGACGGCGCATTGGCACGGCGTCGGGGCGATCCGTCCAATTTAGCACAATTGGGTTAAAACCGGCGGGCGAAACGAAGATTCCGTGGAATTATGCACGCGGCGGAATCTGGACGAAGCCTGAGCAGGGCGAATCTTATGAGGCGAGCGGTGCGACGCTGATTCCGTATGAAGTAGCGGATGGCGGACTCTTCCTTTGGTGTGATACCTTGGGCGAGCATCGCGACCACCTCTATGATGAGACATTCTGCTTACGGTATCGTCCGATGGATGTCCAAGAAGCCTTGCGGGACGCTATTGTCACCCGCGAAAATGCGAAGGGTAGTATTATGCCTGCGACAGGCGAATATTATGCTCAGGTGCATGGCGAGAAAGCGGCGGTGCCCGAAGTAACGGAACCAATGTCCGAACCCGCCAAAGACGATCGCGCCTACTCGAACACGATTAACCTCTACTATCTGCCGTGGAAGGACGGCGCTTTCGTGGCGGCGGCAATGCAAACGGGCGCGGCACTTGCCGCCACTGTCGCGACAGGTAAGGACTTTAATCTCTTTGATTCGTCCACCGAAACTGCCGCGTTTGATGTGACGATGATGAATCCGAAAGACGCGCCTAAAGCGGGTGTCACTTGCCGCGTCATTGCCCGCAATTATGATGGCAAGGTGGATGTTGATGAGACCTTCAAGATTGACTTGAAGCCCTACGAAATTATGCGCCACCACTTTACGCTCCCGAAACGCACCCGCGACTATTGGTTTGTGAACGCCGAGTTTAATGATGGCACAACGAACTCATTTATCCGCTCGGATATTGCAGTAATTGAGCCGTATAAGTACAAATCGCTCAGCACGAGCATTATGGGAATTGCCGCGTCATTTGATATTCCGTCCGTCGAAGCCTGCGATAAGCTTTTGACACGGATGGGTGCACGCTGGATTCGTACGGGCAACGCAAAGGAGGCGGCGAAATATGCTCTCGCGAAAGGGCGGCGCGGCATTCTTTCCTTCCATCTCGCCCACGACGCGACAAATGAGACATTGCGGCTTGCTTTTGCCAAAGAGAAACTTAAAGAAGCCGCCGCGCTACACTGTCCGATTATGGAAATTGGCAATGAGCTGAACTTCGGTGCTTTTGGCGATGAGGCGGTAAGGCGTGCGACGGAATATTGCACGTGGCTCAAGTCTTTTTACACCGCCCGTGCCGCGCTGAAACTTGATAAGAAGATTAAGATTTCCACCTTTGGCTTCGCGGGTTGTACGGACGGCTGTGGCTTCTACAAGGCGATGGACCAAGTGGGTTGCTGGGACTACTGCGATATTCTCTCCCTCCATCCAGGGCGCCTGAATCAAACTCCTGATAACCCTGGTTGCGACTGGCAATGGAACTACCTTGAGCAGATTCACTCGACGAAGCTATTTATGAAGGAACTTCGCGAGAAGAAAGGCAAATCCCTCGACCTGATTCTCACCGAGGTCTATGCCCGCACCCCGCCGAACTTCAATGACTCGGACTCTACCCGCTCGGCGGCAGAAAATGTTGTCCTTTCCTGTGCCCTCGCGAAGATTGAGGGCGTGACCGCTCTCAACTGGTATCAGATGCACGATTCGATGCATACGGATATTGGTAATATCAATGAATTCAACACTGAGTATCATTACGGACTCCTCCGCCGCGATGGCACAGTAAAGCCGTCCGTTATGGCGTTTTGCGCCATCTCCGAAGCTCTCGACGGCGCAGAGTTCCGCCGCGAAATCAGGTATGAGGATGACCGCAAGGCGTGGGAGTTCACGACTCCGCAAGGTTCGATGGTGGTCATTTATGACCGCAAGGATGGCTACTTCCCCTACGGCGGAATGTTTACGGACCGTCCCTTCACAGGACATCTCGAGCCGTGGATTGACCACTGGAAGAGCCACACCGAATACCGCTACGAAGCTCCGAAGGGCGGCGTCATCGTAAGGGACGCGATTGGGCGGACTCAGAAGATAAAGGCGGACTCCCAAGGTTATGTCACACTCAAGCTGAGTGGCTCGCCCCTCATTGTCTACGGACTCGGCGCGCCCGCCCCCATTAGCGCGGCGAAAAAGCCAATTGAGTGGGGACTCGTCACGGCGGATGAGGCGACTTCCGAAGAAATGGAGAAGTTTCATACTCTCGGCGGCTCATTTGTTTTTGACAAGAAACCCGATTCGGGCTTCACGGAATATGAGTACTTTGCCTTGCCTGAGGCGGTGCAACCTGAGCATGAGGCGACATCCGAAATGAAGGCACTCTTCGCACGCGGCGTGCGGCGCATCGTTATTCCTATTAAGACCGAATCGCAGGAATCGGACTGGAAGGCGAAGTACGAGGAAATGAAACAGCAGGGGCTCGCCTTGTGTTCGCGCATTGCCCCTTATGTGGAAGCGCATAAGGCGAATCCCGATTCAACGCCCGAAGTGTGGGTTCTGCCCCAGGGTGATAAATGGTCGGCTATGCTCAATGGCGTAAACAAGATCGTGGATGGCGTAGCCTTCCTCTGGAAAGCGAGCCTGCCTTGGGAAAGCCCCTACACTTGTCTCGGCGAGCTGAGTTGGGAAGCGAAGGGCTTTGCTCTCCCCTATATGATTCTCAACTATGGTTCGGTCGGCTACCAAATTACGTGGAAAGATAACGGACACGAACAAGAGATTGCCGATTCCCAATTCTTTACTGCCCTCCTTATGCTGAACTTGCAGCCTAAGTGCCGCGCGATTGCCCTCACAAATCTGAGGGACGCGGAATCGAATGCGAAGGTAGTCGGCTCTTCGGGGCTCGCCGCGTCTCTAACCGAGTTCGTGGATGGCTATGCACCAAAGTCGGGGCTCTTCGATAAGAATGGAAGCGAAAAGAGCCGTATGAAAGCGGCGAGGTATGTCCGTGAACTGACGCGGAATGGTTCCGCGCCCGAATTCATCGTCTCACCCTCGGGGCTACGGATTATTCGCTTCTGGGATGGCAAACAGCGTGCGGCGGTCGTTTGGCTTGGGAATCGCAATAGCCTCACCCAAGAACGGGTGGACGACCTCTCAGGTAAGCCAGAGCCGACGGAACTCGCGGTCGTTGCAACTGCCGCGAAGAAGAAACCCTCGCCGACCGTTTACGATATGTACGGCAATAAGGTCGAGACTACTAAGGCGGGCGGCAAGACCTCCTTCACAGTCAAGGAAGTGACACCACTCGTCGTCCGTGGTCTTGAGGATATAAAAGAGAGAGAGTAGAACCTTTTACCGTAAGAAATCAGGGACGCAGACAGCCTAGGGGGCAAACAAGCGTTTTGTCTTCGCGTACATACGCGAATTGCGTCCCTGTAAGTATCATCCGGAAACTTGGCGCGCCCATTTTCGCCTCATCAACTTTCTTAGACAAGAGAGAGAGATGCTTCGCCGCTTCTTCAACTTGTCCTTCGCCAAGTTTTACTTCAATGGGTGCCCAGCGTCCATCGGGGAGCGAGACGATTAAATCTGCTTCTAGCCCAGTGCGATCGCGGAAATGTGAGACGCGTCCGTCTAGTGGTTGGGAATAGACTCTAATGTCGCGTGTGCAGAGAGACTCAAAAAGGAATCCGAAGGAAAGGAAGTCTTTGAGGAGTCCGTCGGGGCTTGTCCGAAGGCAGGCGGCGGCGATAGAGGGGTCGACGAATTGCCGTTTAGCGGAAGTTCGAATGGCTGTCTTTGACCGCATATTGGGCGACCAAGCGGGGACATTTTCCACGACAAATATGCGCTGCAGTGCGTTTAGGTAGGCGGCAACGGTTTTATCTGACGCGGTGCAGTCATTTGTGTGTATATCGGCAATGAGTGTTTCTTGTGTGGCAAGTGTGGAGACATTACGCGCGAGGGATTGCATAAGCAAACGGACGCGCTCAGGGTTTCTCTCTATTCCATCTACGCGCGGAACATCTTCTTCAATGACGGCATTAACATAGTTTTGGGCAATGCGCAAAGAAACGGCATCCGAGCAATGAATAGCCTCAGGCCAGCCTCCGCGACAAATAAGTCGCGCAATGTCGGGAATAGAAAGGCGGCTTGTTGTCGGCTTCGGTAGTTCGCCATTAAAGAGAGCACTAAGGGATATTGTGCCCGTTGATTCGCCAGATTCCCAGAGGCTCATGGGTCTCATCCGTAAACGCGTAATGCGACCCGTCCCTGTGTGGCGTTTTCTTAGCAATTCATCTTTGGGATCTTCTGGCGGCGTAGCAGAGCCTGTGAGGATAAAATGACCCATTCCGCCGCGTTGGTCGACAGCGAAACGGACAGCGTCCCACAAGACAGGGGCGACCTGCCATTCGTCTATAAGGCGCGGCGTTTCACCTTCAAGAAGAGTGGACGGCATAGTCTGCGCGGCCATACGGTATGAGGCGGCGTGATCTTGGTCTTGCATATAAAGGACGCTCTTGGCAGCCTGCTCCGCCGTGCGGCTTTTCCCGCACCACTTTGGACCCTCAATGAGGACGGCTCCCGCCGACTCTAACTCTCTTCTGAGTAGAGTGTCACATACGCGCGGCATATATGGCATCTTTGTCATATTTTTGCTCCTTTTAGCAAGTTTACGGACTATATTATATCATATTTCGGTTGCCTTTTGCAAGCCAACTCCGCCTTTTTGTTGCTTTTCGCTCCGCCTTTTTGTCGTTTTCTACTCCGTACTTTTGCTGTTTTTCACTCCGTCTTTTTGCTGTATTAGAGGCGGAGCTCGCCTGCGGCGGATTCGGCGCGATAGTCGGCGACGGTGCGGGCGAGTCCTTCCTTGAGGCTAATTTTCGGTGCCCAGCCCAGCGAACGGATAAGACTTGTGTCGCAGAGTTTGCGGGGCGTTCCGTCGGGCTTGGAGCTATCCCAATGAATTGTTGCCTTTGAACCCGTCGCTTCCTTGACGGCTTCGGCGAGTTCGCGAATCGTTACCTCTTCTCCGCTCCCGACATTCATTACATCGGGCGGGTTCTCAAGATTCAGCGCAAAAAGTGCCGCGCTCGCGAGGTCGTCTACATGCAGAAACTCACGGATGGCGCTTCCAGTCCCCCAGAGGTTAACCGTGTCTTTCGCCGTCTCAAACTTACGGATGAGTGTTGGCAGGACGTGTCCGTGGACAATGTCGTAGTTGTCGCCAGGACCGTAGAGGTTGGTGGGCATAAGCGAGTGATAAAGAATGCCGCGTTCGCGGCGCAGGAACTCGCAAAGTTTGAGCCCCGAGATTTTGGCAAGCGCATAGCCTTCGTTTGTCTTTTCGAGTGCACCTGTGAGAAGGGCGCTCTCAGGGATCGGCTGGGGCGCGAGGCGGGGGTAGATGCAGGTAGAGCCGAGGAAGAGGAGGTGCTTAATGCCCGCTTGTGCCGCGTTCCAGACGGTGTTGAGCGCGATAAGTTCATTCTCGTAGAGGAACTGCGCATTTGCCGCGCTGTTCGCGCCGATTCCTCCCACTCGCGCGGCGGCAATGATGGCGACATCGGGTTTCTCAATGCGATAGAAGTCACGGACCGCCCCCGCGTCAAGGAGGTCGAGTTCGGCGTGGGTGCGCGTCACAATATTGGTGTAGCCCGCCGCCTCGAGAGCGCGGCAGATGGCACTTCCCACCATTCCACGGTGTCCCGCGACGAAGATTTTATCCGTTAGATTCATCATTTGATTACACCTTTCTCAAGATATTCCGCTAAGTTCATATCTAAGCGCTCATTGGCACGCTCCACAGCGACCTTCTTCATGTCGTGCTCGACCATAATGCGCACGAGGTCTTCGAAGGAGGTCTTCTGCGGATTCCATCCGAGTTCCGCCTTGGCTTTCGTCGGGTCGCCCCAGAGATTCACGACGTCCGTCGGACGGTAGAAGTCGGGGCTTACTTCGATAAGGCACTTGCCCGTTCTCTTGTCGTAGCCTTTTTCGTCCGCCCCTTCGCCACGGAACTCGAGCTCGATGCCTGCATAATGGAAGGCGAGGCGGGCGAAGTCACGGACGCTATGTTGTACGCCCGTCGCAATCACGAAGTCCTGCGGCTTTTCTTGCTGTAGGATGAGCCACATACATTCCACATAATCCTTGGCGTAGCCCCAATCGCGTAGGGACGAGAGATTGCCGAGGAAAAGCTTATCTTGAATGCCGTGAGCAATGCGTGCGGCGGCGAGGGTGATTTTGCGCGTCACAAAAGTTTCGCCGCGCCGCTCGCTCTCGTGATTGAAGAGAATTCCTGAGCAGGCGTACATCTTATACGCTTCGCGATATTCACGGACAATCCAGTATCCGTAGAGCTTTGCGACGGCGTAGGGCGAGTACGGATGAAATGGCGTATTCTCGTTTTGGGGCACTTCTTCGACTTTGCCATAGAGTTCACTTGTGGAAGCCTGATAAACGCGGCAAGTAGCGGCGAGCCCCGCGAGACGCACCGCTTCCAGCACGCGCAAAACGCCTGTTGCGTCCACATCCGCCGTGAATTCAGGAGCATCGAAAGAGACTTGCACATGGCTTTGTGCCGCGAGATTGTAGATTTCGTCGGGACGGACGCTCCCCACGAGAGCAATGAGCGAGGAAGAGTCGCTGAGGTCGCCATAGTGGAGGTGGAAGTGGGGGCGTCCCTCGAGATGGGCAATGCGCTCACGAAAGTCAACGGAACTCCTCCGTATCACGCCATGGACCTCATATCCCTTCGCGAGCAGAAACTCCGCGAGATATGAGCCATCTTGACCCGTCACACCAGTAATGATTGCTTTTTTAGTATTCATATGCCCAATATTATAACATATTCCGCCCCATTTGGGTAGAGGGGCGCACTCCTTTCCGCCCCGCATTTGTGTTTGTGGAATGTCCAGAAGTAAACGCAAAAATAACTTGCGTTTACTTCTGGACATTCCAGGGGGAAAGTTTTTTTGGGGGGAGGTGCGGTTAGTGTTTGCGAAAAGGCGCACTTTGTGCTATAATGTTTGT
>CAVLAC010000028.1:0-19178 GCA_963661055.1 bacterium
TAGGGAGATAGTGGGTTGGGATGTTCAAAGAGAGGCTACTCACTTTTAGCTAAAAATGAGACGCTGCTGTTGGTTGGCGTGTAGAGATTCACAAAGAGAGGGCGGCTCACTTTTAGCTAAAAGTGAGAAACGGATTGGAGATAGCGGGTGGGGATGTTCAAGGAGAAACAGTCTCACTTTTAGCTAAAAGTGAGACATATGTCGTCTATACGCTTTCTTCTATCCACTTTTAGTTAAAAGTGACGCGGAAAGGTGATGCCTCGGTGAGAGGTAAGCATACAACCAAAATATGACCGCAGTGGTTTGAGTAAAGGACTGCGGTCTTTTTGGCAAACCACTGCGGTCTTTTGTTCACGAGATGCGCATCTGTAGGTGCGGCGCAACTTGAGTAAAGTATACCACCAAGGAGGAAGAAGGTGGGCGCAGAAGCTCTCTCGCCTCTCAGCAAAAGCAAAGCCTAAGACAGCCTTGCTGAATGACCGGCATTCCCTTGTTGCCGCGATATATCAGCATAGGCTATCTCACTTTTAGCTAAAAGTGAGATAGTTTCTGGGCAAACTTGTTGGTTTAGAGACTCGAACTTAAAAACCTCTGACTTGCTGTATGAAAGTCACTGACTTTCGGGTTGCAAGTCGTTGGCTTTTGACCGCTAAACAGTAGCCCTTTTCAACCGTGGTAAAATAACAGACGAAAACAGGGATGAAGATTATCCCTTCATCCCTGTTCGCTGAGCAATATCTATTGCTATTTATGCGCGCTTGCGCTTAAGTGCTAATCCTGCCCCACCAAGAAGCAAGAGCAAACCACTTGTGGGCTCGGGAACGGCAGTCCAACCACCCGTTGTGGAAGTAGCAGAAGCAAATGTGCCATAAGTGAGCGCAATATTTGAACCTGCTGAATTAACTGTTGCGGACTTTACAGTAGTATATGCGAAATATGAAGAGCCTGCAACATCTGTACTGTCAAAAAGAACAATATAACCACTAACAGTCTCGTTGCGGTCATAGGATCCTGATTCTTTGCTTATATTGATAGAAGTACCAGTGCGACCTGATACTGACTTTGTGTAAGTATCATAAGTCATATTGCCTGTTACATAAGTTGTGAATGCAGAAGCAGTAATCTCTTTGTTTTTAAGCTTGTTAACATTCTCAGTAAACGAGCTAAATGTGTCTGACAATAAGAAGTATGCCACCATGCCAGCCTTGGCTTCGTTCTTGGGAGATGAGGATACACCTGTCATAGACCAAGTGACCGTTGCTGCATTTAACACGATACTAAATGCAACAATTCCAAGAGTAAATAGTAATTTTTTCATTGCGTTATTCCCTTCTATGATTATTTAAAGTGCGGCTGGGATTGTCACGCTAACCCCGTCTTGATCAGTTGAGAAGAACACAGATTCACCAGCCTCAAGTGAAATGGCTGCAGGTTCAACACCATCAACATCAAACCATCCAGCGGGAACAACTTGTCCATTATATTCAGTCTCATTATACCAGTAGTACATACCTGTCATATTCCCAGAAGCGTCCATTGTTTGGATGTTTGCCATTTGATCTGGAGCCCCTGTCACTTTTAGATTGTCAATCTCAATTGTTGTAGGTGTCGCATTACCAATCAATGTCCATCCATTCGCGACTGCTTGCTTTATTTCTCCTACAGTAACATTTCCAGATGTTTGAATCCCTGCACTATCCTGATCCGAATAGAAAAACACGGCTTCTCCTGGATTAAGTGAGATATTGGCAGGCTCAACTCCGTCAACATCAAACCATCCTGAGGGGACAACCTTCCCATTATATTCAGTCTCATTAAACCAGTAATACATACCAGTCCAATTTCCAGAAGCATCCATCGTCTGGACATTTGCCATTTGATCTGGAACTCCTGTTACCTTCAGGTCGTCAATAGGATACGCTCCCTCTTTTGTGTTTTCGAAGCAGGGTGTAATAACAAAGTTTCCTTTCCCGAGAGTTTTCGACTGGTAGCCTACATTAGTTGAAATCCGCTATTTCCTAAGGAATTTGAGGTTTTAGGGGTTTGAATGTGCAGTAAATGTGCAGTAAAGTGCAGAGGATTTGAAGTTGCAATCAAGGGCTTTCACACACTTCCCCTCACCCCTTAATCGCCATTTCCTCCCCATTTGCTCACTTTTAGCTAAAAGTGAGCAACAATAAACCTCTCATTATCATCAGCTCCCCGACAAATCTTGCCACTTTTAGTTAAAAGTGGCAAGGACGGGGTTTTTCCTTGCTTCGGTAGGAGTGAGGCGCGCGCATCTCAGGGGAATAACTCTGCGGTGTCTTGAACAAAACACGCGATCCCTCGGATAAAACACTGCTATCTTATTTCTTAGGACCGCAGTGTTATTTGTGTAATCTGCTGAGGGCGCGGCAGATGCGTCTGATTACCTCTCCCAGCACCTCCCAGCAAGCTTTGCCACTTTTAACTAAAAGTGGCAAAGTGGATTTTTCGCTTTTAGGGAGCACCAAGATATGGTATAATAGAGGCAAATGATTGAGAACGATTTTTGGAAGGTATGTGAGGCTCTTGATTGCGAGTTGCGAATCAAGTTGCTACGCTATTTAATATCCGTTGAAACGACGGAATTTCCGTGCGTTAGTGAACTTGCAAAGAGATTTGAAGTAAGCAATGCGGCGATGAGTATTCATCTGAAGAAATTGGCTCTTGCAGGGCTTATTTCATCAAAACGAGCTGATAGTTGTGTTTATTATCGTGCCTTTGCTACTTCTGAGGAAAGTGATTGCCTTATTGCTTCCTTACGAGGATTCTTCGCTACGAATCCTGATACAGATAGGCAATCTCAGCTAATCGCCTATGCGCATATTCTCTCGCATTATCGCCGCAATAGGCTCTTGCGCACCCTGCAGAATGCACCAACAAACGACATAAGGGATTTGGCAAGCAGAATAGAAATGCCACAAAGAACCGCCGCACGTTTATTCTCCGAACTTAACAAAGCAGGGTTCATTGATTCTTATGGGAACATTCAACTCTGCAATACTGAACCCGAAAGCACGCTATTAAGGTTAACCCTTGCATAACTTCGCCACTTTTAGTTAAAAGTGACACGACCATTTCCTCATTCGCCTCACCTTCCCACATACTCACTTTTAGCTAAAAGTGAGACACGAGAAAGAGGTGAGAGGTCTATAATCTGCGGAATCGTGGGTTATTTTGTCGGGAAGACTTCTTCGAGGCGGATGAGGTCGCGTCCCTTGAATTCGTAGCAGATAAAGTGGACAGGTGTGCCACCCGCGAGTTTGGCAAGGTTGGGGTCTGCCGCGTAGAGCTTCAGCTGTGCAAGCGCTTCCTCGTGCTTTGCCGCGATTTCAGAGTCGGGAGCGTCCGCCTTCGAGTGCTTCATCTCGATGATGTAGCTCTGTTCGGGGATATAGCCCTCAGGCAATGTGCGGTCGGGGAAGAGTGCATAGTCCGAATAGCCGCACGGATGTGACAATTCAGGCTTCACCATATAGACACTCTTCATAGTCAAATAGGCACGGAGGTATCCGTTAATACGCGCTTCGCCGCCGATTCCATCCCGCGGCGAGCCATTGTCGCGGTACTTCTCGGCGAGATATGTCAAAAACTCGCGCCACTCACCATTCCACGCGAAGGCATTAAACTTCTCAGTGAACTCTGATGTGTTCACTGCATGAGGACGCTTGGCGTACTCCTTCCGCATATAATCGAATATTTGCCGACGGACGCATTCGTTCGGAACTCGGAATTGTAAATCGCCGCGATAAATGCGTGACATAGTGACGATCCCGTAGTAGTAGTAAAGCGACTTAAAGTTCTCTTCTTTGACAATATCTTCAACGGGGAAGCTTTCCACAAGCGGAAATGTCACTTCGCCCTTGTCGGCAAGTTCCTCAGTGAGAGGCAATACACCATTAACTGTCTCGGCGTGACGCTGCGCGGCAAGAATCGCCGAGAGCTTGTTCCAGTCACTACGAATGTTCGGATCTACTAGGCTATCAGGGGGACATCCATTAGCTATAAGTTTACTAAGGTAGTAAAGCACCATATCGCAATTATACAGCGTCTCACGACCTACGCAGGATTTTGAGAAACAATAATTGTCGTACCACTCTTTTATCGTTCTAAGATGCTCTTCTGCTGAATCCGTGAAGCGCCCAGTTCCTTGAAAATCCTTATAGAACTTTATGGTCTCCTCTTCGGTAAAACCAACCATCGCGTTAAAAGTCTCTTCTTGCGTAATATTTGTCGCAATGTTGAATCCGCTCGTGAGGTCATCCATTGTCACAGGCGAAACACCTGTCATAAAGATGCGGTCACACGTTCCCTTAAACTTCTTAAACCAAGCGCGATAAAAGCCTGAACCGTGCGTGATTTCCTTATAAGAGGTCTTGCCATCTGCGGAAGATACAATGTCATTCGTAAAATTGTCATATTCATCAACGATGACATAGACTCCATACCCAAGGCGGTGTGCGGCAGAAACAATTGCATCATACTTGGCATCTGCCCCTACCTTCTGCAATATCGTTTCTCCAACAGGGTCCTTTGAGAGAACATCCATATGATCACGGATGAATGACTCAAATGTGAGGTCAAGGTAGCGAGCGAACTTCTCACACCAGTTATTCCCCGTAGCGCCCCCAACATGAGAGAAATTCAAATAAAGAACAAAGTATTTATTAGCATACTTGGTCGGATTCTTGCCAATAGCAAGGTCTCCAAAGAGTTGCTGAAAGTTATCTTTCTCCGTTACATCATAGTAACAACGGAGCGTCTCGCAAAGAAGCGACTTACCAAACCGTCTCGGGCGGACAAAGAACAGGAAATTTGACCGCTCTTCCAGTTTGCGGATATACGCGGTTTTATCAACATAGTAACGATTCTCCAAGCGGATTTGCTTGAAGTCATTCACTCCAGATGGTATCTGCTCAAGTCTCATACCTACTATTATACCATATTTTGCCGCGCCACGAAAGAGGGATTCCTTCCCCTGCTTCCCCTGAGATGTGCTGAATGGCGCGGCAGATGCGCCGCGCCTCGTGCGTCCAAGAGGTCAGGTGCACGGACAGAAATGACCATAATGTTTCATAAATAGAATGTCGCCGAGCCTTTTCTGTAAACTATAACCCTATTTTGGCTGAAATAGGCAGGAACTTAGCGGGTGATTTGGCTAAAATAGGCAACTCCCGTATGGAGTTGGGCGGTGGAGACTTGCGGGTGCGGCTCAAAAACGATGTGCGGCGCGGCATTTAGAATCGGTTTAAGTGCCGCGAAGTCCACTTTGCCCATACCAGGCGCAAAGTGGTCGTCTGTGAAGTCCGTTACATCGTTAATATGCACGCCCACAAAGCGGCTGGGGTCTTTACGGAACTCCCCCGCCGTGCCCGCGAGCCATCCGTGCATCTCGCGCACCCGATCGTGCCCCGTATCAAACCACCCTTTGAGCGGAGCCCCTTTGAAGGCTTCGAGTAGCGCCACAAGTTCCGTTTCATCTGGGAAGGCTTCTAGATAAGGCAAATTCTCGAGCCCAAGAACGATATGACATTTCTCAAGGAGCGGAAAGAGTTGCTCGACCTCGCGTTTAAAAGCGTCCATACACTTGGGGCTTCGTGCCGCGCGAATTTTGCGTGCGCGGCGCAGGGCTTTCGCATACTTCTTCGCCTTTGTATCGCCCTTCGCGGACTGCAATAGATTCTGCAGGGTGACGGACGTAAAAGCGCGATGCCAAAAAGAGTTAAACGGAACGCGCCCCGCATGCAACACGACGGCGGTCGCCCCTAAATCTGCCGCGCATTCGATGGTGTGCGTGAGGTGGAAGCGCGCGAGAGCGCGACTTTCCGCGTCTGGCGCGGCAAGTGAATAGAGTTCGGGGTGTCCCGAGGGAGCTGAGAGGGGCACAGGGCAAAAGGCGTGCACGGACTCAATCGGTATTTCGTCCACGCGGCGCTTAAAACCCGCTATTTGCGAATCTCTCACCATATAACCGAGTTCGAGCGCGGCAAAACCAAGCTCAAGCGCTTTATCCACGAAAACTTCGCCTTCGAGTTCGGGTCGCCAACAGGTAGAGATCGCAAGTTTCATGGTAGCGTAAGCCGATCCATAAGAGAACAGAGAACGCCCTCGAGGGGAATGCTCCGTACCGCGCGGCGATAGGCGGTCTCGATATGCTCAATGTTCGCGAAAGCTGCCGCGCGCGGCACTTTTCCCGTGACCATCCAGTCCCGCGCCGTGAGTTCGAGGGTCTTGAAGAATGCTTTCCGTACGAGCGAGACTTTCTCCTTGCCACTCGCCTTCTCGACGCGCTCCTCCAAATCAGTGAGAATCGCGTAAAGCAAATGTGCCGCGTTCGCCTTCTCAAAGGTCGTGTTGGGAGTCTCGGCAAGAATTCGCGCCACCGCCTCCCCTTCCGCACCCATTAGGCGGTCATTTTCAAGCGGCAAGTCGATACGCTGAGTGCGCGAGACAATCGTCGGCATCACCGCGTCAGGCGAATCGGTCAAAAGCAAGAATAGCGTTCGTGGCGTCGGCTCTTCCAGTGTCTTCAAGAACGCATTTGCCGCGCCCGGCTGCATACAGTCCGCACCCGAAATCACGCCGACTTTCCAGCCGCCTGAATACGCTGTTTGCGTGAGCGGGGCGATAAGGTCGTCACGCACGGGGTCCGTCTTGATTGTGCGGCTCTTGCCCTCGGGCTCAAGCCAAATAATGTCGGGATGGGAAATCGGTCCTGTTCGCGGCACATCAGGGAAAAGCTTAAAGATGATCTGCCGCGCTAAATCGCGTGCACTCCCATCCAAGTCGCCACGGATGAGGTATCCGCTCGCCGCGCACCCTGCGTCAATGGCGTGGGAAATTAGAGCAAAGGCTTCAGAGACGACCATATCCGTTCCTCGACTTCCTCGACGGTGCCATTACCGTCCACGATGTGAATACGCGTGGGGTCTAGTTCCGCGAGTTTCTTAAAGCCTTCCTGGAGGCGTGCGTGGAAAGAGCCTCCCGCCTGTTCAATGCGGTCGGCGATAGTATGAGTCGCCAATTCGCGGTCACGCATCCGTGCGCGGCACACTTCAGGCGGGGCTTCCAATAACAAAGTCACATCTGGTAGCACATCCTGCCGCGCAAAAGCGTCCGCGAGCCGCAAGGGCTCTAGCGGGAGTCCACGTCCGTAGCCTTGGTAGGCGTAAGTAGAGTCGCAAAAACGGTCCGACAGCACCCAAGTGCCGCGCTCCAAGGCAGGCAGAATAACATCGTGGATAAGCTGAGCCCGCGCAGCAAGGAAAAGGAGCAATTCACTTCGGTCGCAGAGGGGTTCGGCGGTGACTTCCTTGAGAATCGCGCGAATGCGCTCGCCAAGTTGTGTTCCGCCAGGTTCACGGGTCATCAGCACTTCCATACCTTGTGCCCGCAGACGATTCGCGAGCCGCACAATCTGGGTGGACTTGCCGCAGCCCTCGCCGCCTTCTAATGTTATAAACTTGCCTCTCATTAAAGTGCTTCTCCTCTCATAAAGAACTCCTTCACACGCGAAAGCAGTTCGTCAATGTCAGGAACGGCGTGAACCGCCGCTGGAATAGATTTGCGGAAGATGGCGCCGTAATTCTTCGTCACGATGCGTGGGTCAGTAACAATCACAACGCCGCGATCGCGCTTCGTACGGATGAGCCGCCCGAAGCCCTGACGGAACTTGATGACCGCCTCAGGCAAGGCATAATCGCGGAAAGCACTGCCGCCCTCACGCGTAATCTTCTCTCCGCGCGCCTCCACAATGGGGTCGCCCACTTGTGCAAAGGGTAAACGCGCAATGACGACGCAAGTCAGCGCCTCGCCTGCAACATCCACGCCCTCCCAGAAAGATTGAGCACCGAAAAGAACACTCGGCGCGGCATTTTCTTTTAGGCGGCGCGTCATCCCTTCGCGTGACATTCCCTCGCCCTGGACGAGCAACTCAAGCCCCACTGTCTCAAAGGGTTCGCGGCAAGCCTGCGCCGCCGCATTCATCATCTCATAGCTCGTGAAAAGCACGAGGGCGTGTCCCTTCGTAAGTGCAAAAAGCTCACTAAAGAGTTCCGCTAACTTCTCCGCGCACGCCGTGGCGCTCGCCGAAGGGTCGGGCATCCAATCAGGTGCCAGAACGAGGGATTGGCTAAAATAATCAAACGGACTCTGCGCGACCAGCGTCTGGAAGCGTTCCGCCGCGCCGAGGCGCTTTGTCGTATACTTAAAGTCATTTCCCACACGAAGGGTTGCGGAAGAAAGAATGACCGAGTCCTTGACATCATAGAGCATCGTCTTCAAATCATTCGCGACGGAGAGCGGCGCGGCAATTAGGCGCAAAACGGTGCGGTGATTTTCGAAGTAGAGCCGCTCAATCCAATAGGCGTGAGTATCTTTCTCGCCCTTCAGGATGAAGTGCGCGGAATTGGTAAACGACACAAAGTTTTCCGCGAGCCCCTTCAGCTGTGTCGCGAAATCCGCCGCCTCATTATTCCATTCATTCTCCTCCGCTTCCTCAGCCAACTGGTCGCGCATCGTGTGGAGATAGCGAATCATCGAAGCCATTTCGCTCTCAAACTTCGTCCACGCCTTCTGGAGCGACTCCTCGTCCCAATCTTCCTTATCATACGCCTCGAAGAGTCCGCGCACCGAATGCCGCCTTACACCGTCCTTCACATCATAACGGACTATTCCCTCGCTTGTGCCTGGCTGGAGCAGAAGTGCCGCGCGACTAAAGACGCTTTCCGCCGCGCTCATGAGACGCTTAATGCGTGAGGGGGCGCTATCCAATTCTTGGGCAAGTTGGGAAGCGAGCGGCTTATTCTCAAAGTGCCCCGAACGAATAGCGCGATCGAGTGCCGAGAGCACTCCGCCCGAACGCCCCGTCGAACGCCGCGAACGCCGCTGCAGGCGATTCACGAGCCGCCCAAGTTCCGTCAGTGAAAACTCGCGGCTTAGGAAGTCCGTCGCGATGTTCTCGAGGTTATGGGCTTCGTCAAGAATAATCCGTGAATAGGCGGGCAGAATGGACCCCGCGCCACTCGTGGAGTCGGCGCAGACGAGCGCGTGATTCACGATAACCAAATGAGCTTCCGCCGCCGCTTTGCGTGCACGATAAACGAAACAACGCGAGAAATAAGGACACCGCCGTTTACTACACTCTTCGCCTGGGCAAGTCAATTGGGCACGCGGCAGTCCCTCATAAGTATCAAGGTCTCCGTCGGGAGTCGTTTTAAGCCAATCAATGAGGTGCTCCATCTCGGCTTGCTCACCCGTAGACATTGTCCAATAGCCCGAGGCAAAGAAGTCGCCAAGAGCGCGCAAACAGAGATAATTGCCGCGCCCTTTAAGAAGTGCGGCCTTGAATTGCGCAACGGCTTCCTCGCCCAGAATCCGCAAGGCGCGAGGGATGTCGGACTGCATCAGCTGGCTCTGCAAATTGCGTGTCGCCGTGGAGATAATGACGGGCGTATCATTCTTGGATGCCCAAAGAATGGCTGGCACGAGATAGGCAAGCGACTTACCGACACCTGTGCCCGCCTCAATCATCAAATGTTCGCGTGCATTAAAGGCGCGGGCAATCGCTTCCAGCATCGCGATTTGACCTGGTCTCTCCTCGTAGCCCTTGAGGGCACCCAGCGTGCCGCCCGCGCGTAAATGCCGCGCGGCACTTTCTACATCAAGGAGCGTGCAGTCCTCGTGGGTGGGCAAATGCCGCTTTTTGGCTGATTCCCGCGTCTCTGGTAGGAACTTGTACCAGTTTGGATCATCTATAAATGCCGCGGGCGACATAACTCCAAACGCGGGCTTACACCCAGAGCTTTTCTAGCGCATAGTAAGCTCGCGCTTCAGGCGAGAATACATGCACTATGACATCGATATAATCTACGACTATCCAACCACTCTCGGGGTCGCCCGAAGTGCGGTAGCTCGACACGCCCTCCTCCTTCATCACACGCTGCGATTCCGCAACGAGTGCCTTTAGGTGAGGCGCGGCCGCGCCTGTCGCGACAATGTAATAGTCGGCGAGTGCACTCTTGCCACGCACATCGTAAACCTTTACATCCGTGCCTTTTCGCTCCTCTAACGCCTGAGCTATGCGGCGAACTTGTTCTTCTAGTTTCATCATAGTACCTACTAGTATACCATAATCGCGTCCGTTAGTCTAATACCCCTTTTGAGGGCGCGGCTTTTTCGTCCCACCACGAACCCTTGGCGGACGCGATACGCGCGATGGGTTTCGTGGTCAATTGCTTGCCTTTGGCACTCGCTGTGCGCACAGGCACGACATCCTGCTTTTCCTCGGGGCCGCCTGGCGCGGCGGCCCGCTTCACCTGCTCCCGCAACAGGAAGTACTGCTGATTGATGCGCTGATTCTTGGCGGGTTTATACTTCACATACAGCGTCTCGGGGCACCCTTCTTGCAAGAAGAGAATCTTTGACTTTGGCTTCTCGGGCGAGAGATGGTAGTCCTTATTACGAATAAGCCCGCCAAAACGGAACCTCTTCACATAACTAAACCCATAGCCGCCTTCTTCATAAACGCAGGTGAACTCGCGGGTTTCGCGGTCCTTTTCCTGATTATAGCGCAGAACGGCGAGCAAGTCCTTATCCACAAAGACTTTCTCCTCGGGTTGCACTTTACGGAAGCGCCCGTCCTTCCAAATCAAGATAAGCTCATCGAGCGAAGAGCACTTGAAGAGTTCGTCGCCATTGCGCAAGCCGCTGCCGACATAGTGATTCTCGCGGTCCCACTTAATCGTGAGTTCCGTTGCCGTAATGGCGCGGACATCCACCTCTTGAAATGGGGTCGTGCGGATTTCGGTGACGCGCGGATACTTCTTCGCGTACTGCTTGATGAGTCCCTTCAGGTATTTCACCACAAAGGCTCTCAGATGGGCAAGATTGTCGCGGACTTCCGCTTCCTCTTTCTTAATGCCTTCAATCTCTTCGCGGTTCTTGTTGATATCGAACTGCGAAATGCGGCGGATTTGGAGTTTGAGGAGTCGCTCGACATCCTCGGGAGTCACCGCGCGGCGCAATTCTTTCAAGAATGGCTTGAAGCCCTCAATCACCGTCTTCTGCACGCCTTCGTAAGTCTTCTCGCTCTCGATACGCTTATAAATGCGCTCCTCAATGAAAATGCGGTCGAGGGTGCGGGCGTGGAAGAGGTCATCAAGCTCGCCGAGGCGAATCTCGAGTTCGCGCTTCGTGAGTTCCGTAAGCCGCGTCACATTGTGCTGGAGAATCTCCGAGATGCGCATCAGCTTCGGACGCCCCGCCTCCAAGACAATCGGACGCGAAGAAAGTGACTTTTCACAGGTCGTGAACGCATAAAGCGCAGTAATCGCCTTTTCTTGCGTCACGCCCGTCGCGAGCTCAAGTTCAATGCGCACCTGATCGCTCGTGAGGTCGTGGAGTTTACGCACGCCCACCTTTTTCTTCTTAATCGCGTCTTCGATGGACGCGGCAATGGAGTCCGTCGTCTCGCCCCACGGGAGTTCCGTTATCACGAGCTTATTCTTATCTTCCTTCTCAATGCGGGCACGCACTTTCACCTTGCCGAGTCCGTCTTGGTAATCGGAAGCGTCCATAATGCCGCCGAGTTGGAAGTCGGGATAGAGCGTAAAAGGCTTCTTCTGGAGAAGCGCAATTTCTGCCTCAAGAAGCTCAATGAAGTTATGGGGCAGAATCGCCGTGGAAAGTCCGACCGCGATACCATCCGCCCCCAACATCAACAAAAGCGGAATCTTCGCGGGCAAATAAACGGGCTCTTCTTTTCTGCCGTCATAATTCGGGACGAAAGTCGTTGTTTTCTTGTTGAAAACTTCGTGCCGCGCGAGGTCCGTCAAGCGACACTCAATATAACGCGTCGCCGCGTGTGGCATTCCCGTATAAAGCGAGCCGTAGTTACCCTGCCCATCAATCAAGTAGCCCTTGCCCTCGCCCCAAAGCTTGTTGGCGAGAACACAAATCGCGTCACCAATGGAAGCGTCACCGTGGGGGTGGTATTGCATCGCGTGACCGACGATGTTGGCAACCTTCGTGTAGCGTCCGTCATCCTTCTCCCAGAGGGAGTGCATAATGCGCCGCTGGACGGGCTTAAGCCCATCTTCAACGGCAGGAATCGCACGCGAACAGATTACATACGCTGAATATTGGCGAAAGTTATCATCATAGAAGTCACGTAGCGGTCCGCGCCCCGTGAGCCCTTCCTTCACCGTTACGGGCACGCTTTCTACTTCCTTCGCCGCCGCCAGCTTCTTAGGCTGTTTCTTCTTCGCTTCCTCATCCGCAAACGAGAAGAGGTCGAAGCTCTCATCTAGAACGCTTGGCGGTTGCCCATTTTTATCCGATTTGTCCCTCATTGCTTAAAACTCCGATGAATCGCACACGAGCGACTCCATAATGTAATTCTTGCGCTCGGGGGTGTTATTGCCCATATAGAACTTAATGGACTTCTCAACATCCTGGTCGTCCGCACAGGTGACGGGCGTAAGGCGCATATCCTTACCAATAAAGTCCTTGAACTCCTTGGCGTTCAGCTCACCAAGCCCCTTAAAGCGCGTGATTTCGCATCCCTTGCCGCACTTCGCTATCGCTTTCTCACGCTCTTCATCCGTAAAGCAGTAGTACTGCTCCTTCTTATTACGGACGCGGAACAGCGGCGTTTCCAAAACGAAGACGCGTCCATCCGTAATAAGTTGGCGGTAAAAACGCATAAAGAATGTAGCGAGAAGCATACGGATGTGGAGTCCGTCCACATCGGCATCCGTCGCGAAAATAATCTTCCCGTAACGCAGATTCTCAAGGGTCTCATCTACATCAAGGGTCTTGATGAGGTTGAAGAACTCCTCATTCTTATAAAGGACATCCTTATTGAGTCCGCAAGTATTAAGCGGCTTACCACGCAAGAAGAAGACGGCCTGATTGGTGGCATCCCGTGCGAGCCCTAAAGTACCTCCAGCGGACTGTCCCTCGGTCAAGAAAATCATTGTTTCCGCGCCCTCGGGTTGCCCCGTCTTCTTATTGATTTTGTCGAGCTTCAGATGATTCTTGCTATCTTTCAACTGCGGAACGCGCACGCTGACGGCTTGGGAACGCTCGCGCGCTTGCTTCTTAATCGTGTTGAGTTGAGAGCGAATCTTACCCGTCTCCTCAATCTTCGCAATGAGTTTTTCCGTCTCGCCAGGTGCACGGTAAAGTGCCGCCTCAATTTCCTTCTTCATTTGGGCAACGAGATCAGAACGAATGTCATTCATCACGAACTTAATCTTCGTCTGCCCTTCGAAGACGGGATTCATAATCTTTAGGCTTACCGCGCCGATGAGTCCGTCACGGATGTCGTCCCCATCAAACTTCTTCTTGGGGTCGTAGTCGTTCAGCGCCTTAGTGAGGGCTTCCTTGAACGCCGTGAGATGAGTGCCGCCGTCCGTGGTGTACTGTCCGTTCACGAACGAGTGGTATTCTTCACCAAAGCGGTTCGTGTGGGTAAAGATAATCTCCAAGTTCTTCGTGCGGATGTGGAATGGCGCATACAACTTCTCGAATTGCGCCTCGTCCGCGACGAGATCGGCGAGCCCGCCTTCTGAGCAAATGGCTTGTCCATTGAGATTAATGGTCAACCCCGCGTTCACATAGCAGTACATCCGCATACGGCGAAGGACATGCTCCTCGCGCATCTTAAACGCCTTCAGCACTTTGGTATCGGGTTTATAGCGCGTGAAAGTTCCGTTGGGCTCCGCCTTCGCACATTTGCCGCGCTTCTTCGTCTGCAAACGCCCTTCCTTGAAGAATGCCTCGGAATATTCTCCGTCACGATACGAGCGCACCTCAAAGAACTCCGAAAGCGCATTCACCGCCTTCGTGCCCACGCCATTCATGCCCGCCGAGAATTGGAAGTTGTCAGAATCGAACTTGCCGCCCGTATTCATTTGACTCACGCAGTCCACGACTTTCTCAAGTGGAATGCCGCGCCCATAGTCCCGCACGCTAACCTCGCCCGAATCGTAATTGACGGTGACATCAATCTTCTTGCCCGCGCCCATGACGAATTCGTCGATAGAGTTATCTATGACCTCCTTCATCAGGATATAGATACAGTCGTGGTACATCGCGCCCGTACCAGGTTCACCTACATACATCCCTGGACGCATACGGATATGCGTCACTGGGTCCAGCGTCTTAATGCTGTCCGCACCGTAATTGGTCTTCGCCATTGCTCAAAATCTCTTCTTTTTGCTTCTTTTAATCGTTTATTCTTCTCAATCCTCGCTCACGCCCAAATCGGCGAGACGCATGGAGATGATGCGCGAAACGCCCTTCTCCTGCTGGCTCACGCCATAGACGAGATCCGAACCCGCAATTGTGTGCTGGTTATGGGTAATGATCAAGAACTGGCTCTGCGCGAGGAACTCCTTGAGCTGCTCCACGAAGCGTCCGATATTCGCGTCATCAAGTGCCGCGTCGAGTTCGTCAAGCATACAGAATGGCGCGGGCTTAATCATGAAGATTGAGAATAGCAGTGCCACCGCCGTCATTGTGCGCTCGCCACCCGAAAGGAGTGTCACGGACTGCGGACGCTTGCCGGGCGGACGCGCAATAATGTCGATACCGCACTCGAGCGGATCTTCCTCATTCTCCAGTAGCACTAGCCGCGCTTCACCACCGCCAAACAACTTCGTGAACATTGTCTGGAAGTTGCGGTTCGCCTGCTCAAAGGTCTTGCGGAAAAGGTCGCTCGATTGCGTATTCAGATTCTCAATAAGAGCCATAATCTGAGCTTTTGCCGCGATTAAGTCCTCCTGCTGAGCCTTTTCTTTCGCATAACGCTCTTCCAATTCGCGGCACTCGTCCACGGCAACCATATTCACAGGCCCGAGCGCGGCAATATCACTTTGGAGCTTAGTAACACGCGCCTCAAGTTCGTCCAAGGCGGGAACAACCCCATCCTTCCACTCAGGGTCGGGTTCTCTTAAGACGGCATCCGCGAAGAGTCCGTACTCATCCCGAAGGTGGTCATAGACATTCTGGCGGCGCATCGTCACTTCCGCGCTCGCGACTTCCAATTTGCCACGAAAGTCCCGCGCTTGGTCAAGCCCCGTACGCTTCTCGGCGACTTCACCATCCGCCGCCGCGATATGCGCCATCATTTCGCCGCGCTTCTCACGCTCTTCTTCCATCCGTGCACGGCAATCTGCCGCGCGTTGGCGAAGTTCATCAAGTTGGGTGAGGAGGTCGCCACTTTCTTCCGTCAAGCGCTCAATAGAATCGTGGTAGTTCTTAATGCCCGCTTCGCGTCCCTCAATAGAGCGCGAGAGTTCCTCGCGGCGGCGCGTCACACTTTCCGCCTGCTGAGAGACGAAGGACTGCTCCTGCTCCATCTGGCTCGCGGCAATGCGCCGTTCGGTCAATTGCTGGGAGTAGACCATAACCTGCTCTTCAAGCGAACGAAGTTCCGTCTCACCCTTATCAATGACTTCCATAAGCGCCTCGCGCTTATCTACCGTCGAGACAACAGACCCCGACTTCCAAATCTCAATCGCGCCCTCACGGTAAATTGCGCCCTCGAGCGCGACATCGCCTTCCTCGGCGTGCCCAAAGAGTGCCTCCGATGCCGAAGTTGCCCCTTCCGCTGGTGTCACCGTGCCCGAAATCTCGCCTTGGGCATTAAGAGAGCCCGCAAATGTTGCCCGCGCACCCTGAGTAGCGTCCGCCTCAGCACCCGCACGCGCCGCCGCCGCACGCTTTTCGCACTCCAAAATCTCCCGCCGCGCGGCACTGACTTCTTCTCGCCGCGCATCCCGCCGCGATTGAATTTCCGCAAATGCCGCTTCCGCCGCCTGCTGAGCTTCCTTCGCCGCCTCGAGTGAGGTGCCGAGGAGTGCCGTCTTTTGCGCGAGGGACTCCGCCTGCATTGCAATTTCTTCGAGTTGCTTGCGCGTCTCGGCTATTTCTTGCTCATCACGCGTAGCAAAGGCACGATATTCCTCAATTCGCGAGGCATTAACGCCAATGACTTCGTTGGCACGCGTATAAGCTCCATCCGCCGCCGCTTGCTCGCTCGCCAAGGTCTGGAGGCGCTCTTCCAATTCATGGACTTGGCGATGAAGCTCTTGTTGCCGCGCCTCCGCTTGAGTAACGGCCGCAGTCGCCTCCTGAATTGCCGCGTCTATTTGCTGACGGTTCGCGGCGTTTTGCTCCAATTCCTGGTCAAAACCGTGAATGCGTTGCTTGGAGACATAGATGTCGAGTCCGCGTAATTCGTCCCGATATTCCTTGTACTTCTGCGCCTTGCCGACTTGCCGCTGGAGGGACGCAATCTGCCGCTTCATTTCCCGCAGCACATCCTCCTCGCGCAGGAGGTTCTGCTCAGTTTGGTCAATCTTACGAAGCGCCTCCTTGCGGTCCGCCTTGAACTTCGTAATACCCGCCGCTTCTTCAAAGACCGCGCGGCGGTCTTCGGGCTTGGAGGACAAAATCGCGTCAATTTGTCCCTGCGCCATTACCGAGTAGCTGGAAGTACCAATGCCCGTACCCATAAAGAGGTGCTGGACATCCTTTAGGCGGCTCGGCTGCTTATTGATAAAGTATTCACCTGACCCATCACGATAAACGCGGCGGGTAATGGTCACTTCGTGATAATCTGTCCCCAGTTCCTTCTCGCAGTCCGCGAAGGTAATCGAAACTTCCGCGAGCCCAAGGGGCTTTCGCGTGTCTGTTCCGTTGAAGACGACATCCACGAGTTTCGAGCAACGCAAGGCTGTCGGACGCTGCTCGCCGAGCACCCAACGAATCGCGTCGGATACATTAGACTTGCCGCAACCATTCGGTCCCACGATAGCGATTAGCCCAGGGTCGAAGGTGAGCCGCGTTTTATCCGCGAAGCTCTTAAAGCCGACAATATCGAGTTGCTTAAGATACATGCTTAGACGAGTCCACGCTTAATGAGGTGCTCCGCGATTTCCACCGCGTTAAGTGCCGCGCCACGCAAAAGCTGGTCGCCCGACACAAACATATCGAGCCCCTTGCCGTCCGTGCGCGAAATATCCTGACGGATGCGTCCCGCGAGGACATCATACTTATTGGTGGCGTCCATCGGCATCGGGTAGCCGCCATTCAAGGGATCATCCACCACCTTAACGCCCTCGCACTTCGCGAGAATCTGCCGCGCTTCCTCAGGCGTAATCGGCTCTTCAAATTCCAAGTTCAGCGATTCGGAGTGGGCACGCGGAATCGGCACGCGAACCGAAGTGCACGAGACCATCAACTCGGGCGCATGAAGCATCTTACGCGCCTCATTACGCATCTTGAGTTCCTCAAGCGTATACCAATTGGTCTCATCAAACTTATCAATGTGCGGAATCAAGTTGTAGGTGAGCTGATGCTGAAACGCTTTGATGGTAGGAGCCTTGCCCGATGCCATTTCCTTCATCTGAAGCTCCAACTCTTCAAGACCAGGCGCACCCGCACCCGACGCGGCTTGGTAAGTGGAGGCAATGAGGCGTTTCAACTTCTTTGCCTTATGAAGCGGGGCGACCGCCTCGAGCATAATCGCCGTCGTGCAGTTCGGGTTCGCAATGACACCCTTGTTCCAGTCGAGATCCTCAGGGTTGACCTGCGGCACTACGAGCGGCACTTCGGGGTCCTGACGAAACGCACGCGAATTGTCAATCATCTTCGCGCCCGCCTTCACAACCGCGTCCTTGAGCTCAATCGCGACATCCGTCTTGCCCGCGAAAAGCACAATGTCGAGACCCTTAAAGCTGTTCTCGTCCGCCTTAAGGACGTGATAGGTCTCGCCCAAAATCTGCTCATCGCGTTCGCGGCTCGCGAACACCTGCACCTTCCCGCACGGGAAGTGGCGCTCCTTCAGAACCTTAATCATCTCGGTTCCAACCGCGCCTACACCAACTAAGCCAACATTGTACTGCTTCATAGTTTTCTCTTCTTTCTCTCGAAATTACTACCTGTATTATACCAAAAATCGGGCATACGGAGGTATTATATTTTACATCCTCTCTAATTCCCGCGTCAAATCCTTCTTTTTCAGCGACTCGCGCTTATCGTGAAGTGCCTTACCGCGGCAGACCCCGAGATCAACCTTGACCCGCCCGCGATGAAGATAAAGCTTCAACGGAACTAATGTCAGCCCTTTCGCTTCCGTCTTCATCTTGAGTTCGCGTAGCTCCTTACTATGCACGAGTAATTTGCGGTTACGCTTGGGGTCGTGGTTAAAACGGTTGCCGAATGCATATGCCGAGATGTCCGCCCCCACCAGCCAAAGCTCTCCACCGAGAACTGCCGCGTAGGAGCCCGCGAGCGAAATACTACCCTGCCGAATCGACTTAACTTCCGTGCCCGTCAATTGAATGCCGCACTCGAGCGTCTCGAGTACGGCATAGTCATGCCGAGCCTTGCGGTTTTCAGAAAAAACAGGATTGAATTTCTTCTCGGACACCGCTCGCCCGCTTTAGTCCGCGTAGAACGACTTCACATTAATGTGCTTCTCGTTCCACTTAACCTTAGCGTCCTCAGCGCGAGCAATGGCGTCGAAGTCGATCTCAGCGGTCAACTTGCCTTCCACAATCTCGCGCAAAACAAGGTCAATCTTTTCTTCATCGAACGAGAGCGGGTGCACCAAAGGCTTCGCGCCATTGATGAGTTCACGCTCACGCATCGACACCAGATTAACCAAAATTGGCACTGATGCAATCTTTTCGTGTGCTTTCTTCAGAAGTTCTGTATTCATCGCTAGTTCTCCGTGAGGGGTGCAAATGGGCACTCCTCGCTATAGTCTATATATTATACTATATTTTTGCCCTCGAACGCAAGGGGGTATTTCGCCCAAATGGCAAAATCTAAGATTTTCTCTGCACCCTTAAACAAGGTTTGCAGACTATCTCTAAGGCGAAACAACACTTTCTAGCACCTAACAAGCCACCGCCCAGTTTCTGCGCGAGGCAAATCGATAGGCGAGGGTCTACCGCCCTACTGTCGTTAGGGGCGGATGAGAGAGAGGAATTCGGCACGGACTTTCTCGTCCGTACGGAAGCTCCCCAAGACGGCGGAAGTCGTCATTTCGCTATTCTGCTTCTCAACGCCGCGCATCATCATGCAGAGGTGCTTGGCACGAATGACTACGCCCACGCCTTCCGCGTCCACCTCTTTCA
>CAVLAC010000029.1:0-12979 GCA_963661055.1 bacterium
CCCCCCGCCGTGCCGCGTTGGCAACTCTGGTCGAGTTCGTCGCGTCGCGCCTCCGCGCTTGAGGGGCGTTCTCGGTCTCGCTACCGTTCGTCGTGCGGGCACGGTTCGGCGGCTTCATCCGCGAATCCTCGCGCAAATGCTTCGTCGCCGGAATACCGTCTCCTCGCCTTGCGCGGGCTTCGCGGCGCATCCGCCGCCTCGCACCCGCTCGTCTCACTCCGCTCAACACGAGCCCACCCCTCCCGCTCCTCACCTTCCTCTTTCTTTGCTCCGCCCACTTTATAATTTTTATGGTTACTTTTATGGCGGGCAAGGGACTGCCCGCCCTACCTATCCGTGTCAATCCGTGAAATCCGTGGTGATAATAGAATCAAGCGATTGTAGGCGGCGACGGGTCGGGCAACACCCGCACGAGCCGCCCATCTCTTCTTCCGTGTGCCGCGAAGCGGCTTTGAGTGTGTTCCGTGGTTAAAATCAGAAAGTTGAAAAAGGGGGTTGACATGCCGCACGGAATATGAGATAATATTAGCGCAATGGGTATGAAAGAGGAAATGCTTGTGAGGACGCTAGAGACTGTGCGGCGCGGCACTTGCGCGGCAGTTTCTAGAAGGCTCGTAGAACGCGTTCAGACGCGCTCTACAAGCGTTGCACAAAGTTTTAATACCCCCCCCCCCCTCGCTGAATAAAGCCCTAGGAAGGCTTAGAATAAGGCAATATACGGGGCGCAGAGGACTGCGCCCCCTACCAAGCCCATACCAACCCCACAGCGCAACGCTGGTAGGGGGCGGAGTCCCTTCCGCCCCGCGTACCCAACCCTTATTTTCACAACTAAACAAGGAAAGTAAATGGAGGCAATTATGAAAAAGACAATGATAAAGCAACTCATAGGCGTCGTGTGTATCGGACTTGCCTTCTCGGCATCCGCCACCGAGTGGACATATACAAAATCTGGGACTGATAATGTAATTACTAATGGACAGTGGACGCTCAAGGTGACTAATCTCGACAAGGAGGCGGGGGTGTTTACTTTGACAGATGTTGGCAGTTGGACGGATCCTGGAGATAGTTCAAGCGGTGTTCTTGACTTGCGGAGTCCGCTCATACTTAAGGAAGGGGATACTGAGACGACTGAGATTAAGTCAATCAAAATCAGTAAAGGAGTGTTTGCAAATTGGAAGAAAACTGACTACGACAAGGTTCTTGAATTCTATTGCGACATTATTAGTGATTTGTTAGATGGAAACACTTTCAAGCAGAATGCGAAGATCACCAAGGTTGAGGTCGGCGGTTCTGCCGAAACGATGGCTACATATTTCCTCTATAGTTGCTCGGCACTGCAAACGGCAAAGTTCAACTTCCCTAACCTGCGCAAAATTGAAAGTAGTTTCTTAACTGCCTGCAAGAATCCCATCGACATAACGACGATTCTTAAACCAGCTGTCACGAATATTGCAGGCTATGCGTTTCAGGGCACATTCTGGCGCGGTGATATTGCTCTCACAAATGTGATGGCGTTGGGTGAGGGTACATTCAAGACTGCTCCGATAACGAATGTGTATCTCGCAGGAACGATTACCTCCTTGCCGAAAGATGTCTTCAGAGGTGATAGCGGCGGCACAATTACGAATGTTGTCCTTGATTTGCCGAAGCTTACTAGTATTCATCGCGAGCAATGGTACGCTGCATTCTATAATCAGACGAAGATTCGCCGCGTAGAGTTGGTTCAGGCACTTGCGGATATGGGGCTTGTCACGAATATCGTTAATTATGCCAACAACAGCACTATTGGAGCGCTCCGTATCTATGTCTCAAAGAAGCAATGGGAACCGAGCAAGGAGCAGAAATATGACGCATCGTCGAATCCGACAGGCTTCTTCTCTGCAATTACGGACAAAGAAAAGGCAGAACTTGACGCGGAAACGCAAAAGAAGGTAATTGGTGTATTGGTCTGTGACGGCACGCCCAAGGGCATCTTCGTGCATAAGGCTTCGAAGTACGATAAGCCCACAGGCTTTGCCATCAGCATTAGGTAAGCGAGCACGGAGGCAAAATTCTTAGTTTCCGCAGCGGTCGCGCAGGGACGCGCGACCTTACCATTTGCTTCGCCCGCTCTAGGATTTTATGTAGTTGCTTTATTACGGCGGGCAAGGGACTGCCCGCCCTACCATTCACTCATACGCTTAGGTAATTCGTGGAGAAATCCATGCGGTCGCGCAGGGGCGCGTACCCTACCATTCGCTTCGCTCTAAATTGGAAACTTAGGAACTGAAGTGAACTCTCTGCGAACTCTGCGTGAGATAAAAGGGCGGCGGGAGCAGGGGCGCGCGAGAGTTTTACAAAATAGGCTCTTGACGCCGTTTTTGTAAAAATGATATAATCTTAAGCGTTATGATGATAGACAGAGACATTACCAAGTTGTTTAAGCAGGCTGTGGCGACACATCCTGTGGTGACGGTGTTTGGTCCGCGCCAAAGTGGCAAGACGACTTTGGTGCGTCACGCCTTACCCAAATACAACTATGTTAATCTTGAGAATCCGCGTGAGCGTAAGCTTGCGGAGGATGATCCAGAGGCGTTCTTCGCGATTCATCCCGCTCCGTTGATAGTAGATGAAGTTCAGCGCGTGCCCGAATTGTTGAGCTGGATACAGGTTCGTGTAGATGAATCGGGGAAGAAGGGCGAATATATCCTAACAGGCTCACATCAACCCCTCTTGAAAGAAAAGGTCTCCCAGTCGCTTGCAGGACGCACGGCACTTATTACACTTTTGCCATTCTCCCTTTCCGAATTAGAGGGTGCGGGCTTGGAGTTTTCTCGGGATGAGATACTTTATCGCGGCTTTTTGCCCCGAATCTACTCAGACGGACTCAACGCGACAACAGCTAATGAAGAATATTACCGAACTTATGTTGAACGGGATGTCCGTCAGCTTGTGCAAGTTGAGAATCAGACGGCTTTTGAGACATTCGTCCGTTTGCTAGCTGGACGCATTGGGCAAGTTGTTAATTTCAATGCTCTTTCGGACGATATAGGCGTAGACGCGAAGACACTTAAGAGGTGGATTTCGGTTTTAGAGGCGAGTTATGTTATTATTCGGCTTCAGCCCTATTACCGAAATCTTGGCAAGCGGCTGGTGAAGTCTCCGAAAGTTTATTTTACGGATGTTGGGCTTGCTTCGTATTTGCTCGGCATAACGGATCCGTCTCAAATAGCGCGTGATCCGCTTTTTGGTGGGCTTTTTGAGAATATGGTCATTATGGACTTGTATAAGACGCGCTGTAATTTCCAATTGCGGCAAGACTTCTACTATATCCGTGACAATAGCGGAATCGAGGTGGATTTGGTGGTCGAGCAGAATAGGAAGTTACATCTTATGGAGATAAAAGGGGCGATGACACCCGACCAAGGTGCAGGCAAGAATATGGAAAAGGTTCGCAAATGTGCCGATGAGGTGGCAAGTTGCAATGTCATTTATTCGGGCACGGAGTGGCCGTTAAAGGGCGGCGGGAAGTTTGTGAATTATGCGTGCGCATCTGAGCTACTTAGAACTATGGCTAAACACTAATTGAATAATAAGGAGAATCTATGGTTAGTTTACTTATCGCGGCACTTTTGGTGTCTTCCCCTGATGGGAAAATCGCGGCAAACTTTGATGTGAAAGGGGCTACGCCTTTCGCGGATGTGACTTACGAGGGGCGTCCTGTCGGACGGCTCACGGCGGGTCCCAAGGGCCTGAAGGGCGGGCTTCAAGTGAAGTCCTCATCCACGAATGAGCATCGCGGCAGTTGGAAGCCGATTTGGGGCTTCAAGGCTGAATATCCCGAGTCCTATAACGAGGCACGGATTGCCCTTGGGCGGCGCGGCGAAGAGCACGCGGTACTCACGGTTATTTTGCGTGTCGCCGATGAAGGTGTAGCGGTTCGTTACCTGAAGCCGATGGAGACCTATTCGCTCGATGAGATTGCGGCGGAAATTACGGGCATCCAGCCTCCCGAGGGCACCGTCGCTTGGGCGATTCAAGGGACGGAAGCGACCTATCCTGCCGAGCCAATTCCTGTTGCGGAGCTTGCGCGTAGTGAGAAGTGGCGGATGCCGCTTACGATGTGCACACCCGACGGACTCTACCTCAGTATGTTTGAGGCGGCGACAGAAAAGTGGCCGCGTTCCTTCTTGAAGGCAAATGGGAAGGGCGGTTTTACGAGTGTCTTTGTGCACGGAACAAAACTTGGGCGCGAATATGAGGCGCTTTCCCCGTGGCGGGCGGTTTTGATTGCCCCAACGGCGGGCGGGCTTATCGAGCGCGCCTATTTTGTGGAAGCGTTGAATCCGCCGTGCGCCGTGCCTGACGCGGCTTCGTGGGTGAAGCCGGGGCTCGCTACTTGCGACTTTGGATTACTTCAAAACGCGGCACTTCTTAAGGATGCGCAAGTTGCCAACAGCGCGGCAGGCATCTGCTATTTGCAGATTGACTGGGGTTGGTATGGAACTGAAAGACCGTGGACGGATGCCGAGAGGGACTTCTTCCGTACCCAGCGTCCCGATATTGCTAATGACACCGATTGGGTGACGAATTCCTATGCGAACCCGTTCCGTCCTGCCGTGGGGTATGTTCCGTACCATCCGACTTGGACGCGCTTTAAGGATTACGGACGCAAAGATGTATCGCTCGACATCCCTGCCTTGGCGCGTGACTTGAAGGAGAAGGGGATGGGGCTTTGCCTCTACTTGCAGGGGCTTGTTCTTGAGGCGGCGGATATTGAAGAGCTCTTTGCCCTCTATGAAAGTTGGGGTGTCGCGGGATTGAAGCCAGGCTTTGTCTCGTATGGTTCGCAGGATGCGACGGAAGCCTTGCGCAAACTCGCGGCGACGGCGGCGAAGCACCATCTCTGGCTCGACATTCACGATGAGCAGATTCCCGATGGCTTTGAGCGCACATGGCCGAATGTGATGATAACGGAAGGCGGTGGCGGCGAGGAAGGCGGACACCCCGTCCGTCAGGATTGTGCCTTGCCGTTCGCGCGGTGCTTGGCAGGTCCCTTTGACTATACGCCGCGTGTCTTTGAGAAAGACCGCACTGCCGCGCATTTTGCCGCGATGCTCCTCGTGTATCCAGGTCCGACGGCGGTTGTCCGCTGGCCGCACGGCAAGTCGGTTGCCGAGGCTGTCGAGGGGGCGCACGGGGTTTTCGACTTCGTGAAGGCGCTCCCGATGAACTATGAGGATACGGTCGTCCCCGTTGGCGAAATCGCGAAGAAAATCGTCGTTGCGCGGCGAAAAGAGACGACTTGGTATGTCGCGGGACTCTGTGGCGAGAAGGCGGCAAGTGCCGCGTTTACCCTTGATTTCTTGGACGATGGGGTAGAATATTCGCTAGATTTGTGGCAGGACAACGCGGCGAAAGTGACGCGGAAAGTGCGTAAAGGCGACTCCTTTAGCATCGAAATGGTGGCTGGCGGAGGCTTCGCGGGCATCCTGAGGCGGCAATAATAAATTTTGCCTTCTTGAGGTTTACTATTGACCTCGGAGGGCAAAATGTGATACAATATTAGCAACTTTCGGCGATCAGGAGATCGGTCCGAGGGGTGTTCTTTGGTTTTTGAAAGCAGTAAGGAGCGAAAAAGATGGCTATGAATAGTCCGTTGCTGGCAGTGGTTCAGCAAATCGAGGCCGAGAGAGGCGTGAGCCGTGAGATTGTCTTGCAGGCAATCGAATGGTCCCTAACTCAGGCTGCTCGCCGCAATCATAATGTCACAAATGATTTGCGCGTAACAATTGATCGCAAAGATCTCTCGCTTCATGTCTATGATACGGTAGTCTGCTCGAATGAGGATGTGGGGCCTGGCTTCATTTCCCTCGCCCGCGCTAAGTATTTGAATAAGGGTGTAGCCGTTCAGGAAGGCGCGACACTCGAAATTGAAATCCCCGCTTCACGGCTCGGACGCATTGCCGCCCAGATGTCGCGGCAGATGATTATGCAACGCATTCGTGATGCTGAGCGCACCAATACCTTCTCTGAATATAAGGATCGCGTCGGCGACCTTGTCACGGGCACCATCTCAGCGATTACGCCGCGTGAAGTGTATGTGACCGTGGGTAAGACGGAGATGGTTCTCCCCAACAAGGAGCGCATCCCGAATGAGCATTATCAGATTGGCGACACCATCCGTGCGATTATTACGCGTGTTGACCCCGAGGCGCACGGCCCGAGCGTGATGATTTCGCGTGCCTCGCCGAAGCTCCTTGAAGCTCTCTTTAGGTTGGAAGTCTCTGAAATCGCTGATGGCGTTGTGGAGATTATGGGTTGCAGTCGCGACCCTGGTTACCGCGCGAAGTTGGCGGTTCGCACTTCTAATGAGAATGTCGACCCCGTCGGGGCGTGCGTTGGGCAGCGCGGCAATCGCGTGCGCACCATCGTGAATGCGCTCAACGGAGAAAAGATTGATATCGTCCGCTGGAACTCGGATATCCGCCAATATGTTGCGGGGGCACTCGCACCCGCGAAGTTGGAGTCCATTGAAGTTGACCCTGTGCAGCCCAACACGGTGCGCATTATTGCCGCGCCCGACCAGTATTCGCTCGCGATTGGCAAGCGCGGACAGAATGTGCGCCTCACGACGCGCCTCACGGGCTGGCATGTCGAGGTCAAGAAGTCCTTGGCGACAGCGTCCTTCGAAGATCAGAAGGCGAACGCGATTAAGGAACTCGCCGAGACCCTGAGCGTCTCGACGGCGATTGCGACACGTATGGCTGATGCGGGCTATTTGACGGTCGAGGGTATCGCGGGCGACGATGAGGCGAGCTTCATTGCCGCGACGGGCATTGACGAAGTTACGGCCAAGGGCATTTACGCGGCGGCAAAGACGGTCGCGGATATGATGAACGGCGAAGTGGCGGAGTAAGTGTCACGGTCCAAGGTAATTGAATAGAAGTTCTTGATCAGAAACGGAAGTGTTATTACGATGAGAGTATATGAATTAGCGAAAGAATCGAATGTCACGAGCGCGGATGTCCTTCGGGCGGCCGCGTCTTGTGGAATCGATGTAGCGAGCGCCATTAGCACAATTGAGGCTAGTGACCTCGCTAATGTGCGTAAGGCCGTTTCTGAACAAGGACCGAGCGCGGCAATGGCGCGGCGGACAGAAAAGGCGACCCGCGCGGCAGAATTGCGGACGAAAGATAAAGAGTCCGAAAGTGCCGCGCTCGCCCAGCATAGCGAGACGGCGAAAGCCGCCTATGCGGCGCGTCCCCTTAAGCGTATGACTCTCGCGGCAGAAAAGAAGCCTGCCGTTGAGAAGAAAGCGACTCCCGCCCCAGAGAAGAAGGTGGAAGTTGCCGCGCCTGAGAAGAAGACTGAAGTTAAGGCGGCGACACCTGCACCTGCGGCGAAACCCACGCCTGCACCTGCTCCGACCCCAGCTCCAGCGCCTGTAAAGCCTGTTTTGAAACCGCTCTCGATTAACCCGAAGGCGCAGCCCAAGTTGGCACCGCTTTCGATTAACCCGAAGAAGCCGCAGATTCGTGTGGGACTCAAGGCGGGTTCGGGCTCTGGCTTTAAGCCGCTCAAGGCGGGTCCGATGCCAGGTGCGGTCAAGATTACGGTCGCGGCACAGCCGAAGGTGCGTCCTCCGAAGCCCATTGATTATGATGATGACGAGCGCGGCACAAAGAAGGGCAAGAAGGGACGCGAAGGACAGAAGGCGTTCGATAAACTTGCCGCGAATCGTGGGGCGGGTGCAAATGCGCCTGCGCAGACCCCGACGAGCCGTATTTCGGTTAATGCCGAGGCGAAGGAAATTTCTATTCGTGGCGCGGTAATCGTGAAGGATTTGGCGGCGCAGTTGAATGTGAAGCCGAATCGCCTTATTGCGGATTTGATGGCGCTCAAGATTTTGGCTTCCATCAACCAGCGCGTGGAACCCGATGTGGCGACACAAATTGCCGCGAAGTATGGTTATAAGGTCGCGATTGAGCATACGCGTAATAAGGACGCGGCGGCGCGTCCAGTCCTGAAGGCCATTGACGCGGACGACTTGATTCCAGAAGATCCGCCAGAGACCCTGAAGCCGCGTGCGCCAGTCGTCACCTTCTTGGGGCATGTTGACCACGGCAAGACGACGCTTATGGACTACATCCGTAAGGAACACGTGGCGCAAGGCGAAGCGGGCGGCATTACCCAGCAGATTAGCGCGTACCAAGTCGAGATTGCGGGCAAGAAGATTACCTTCCTCGATACGCCTGGTCACGCGGCATTTAGTGCGATGCGGGCGCGCGGTGCACGCATTACGGATATCGCGGTTTTGATTATCGCGGCGGATGATGGCATTATGCCACAGACTGAGGAATGTATCAAGGTTGCGCGGCAGGCGGGTGTTCAGATTCTTGTGGCGCTCACGAAATGCGATAAGCCGACGGCGAATGTGGATCGCGTCAAACAGCAATTGCAGAAGCGTGGCTTGACCCCTGAAGATTGGGGGGGCGATATTATTTGCTGTCCGGTCTCGGGTGTGACGGGCGAGGGTGTGGATTCGCTCTTGGAGAACATCCTCGTTCAGGCGGAAGTTCTCGAACTTCAGGCGAACCCGAATCGCCGCGCGAATGGCTATGTTATTGAGTCCGAACTCCAGCAGGGGCTTGGACCTTGCGCGACCTTGCTCGTCGAGGGCGGTACGCTCAAGGTGGGCGACGCGATTCTCATTGGCGAGCACTTTGGTAAGGTGCGTGCCTTGATTGATGATCGGGGTCGGCGTATTAAGGAAGCGCCGCCCGCGACACCAGTTAAGTGCACGGGTCTTTCGGGTGTTCCTGAGGCGGGCGCGGAGTTCCGTGTTATGCTCGACGAAAAGCGGGCGCGTACTTTGGCGGAACAGACGGCGCGTGAACGCAAGGAAGAAGAACTTTCAACTTCCAAGGCGGCGACACTCGATATGCTTATGAGCCGTATGGCGGCTGAGGGACGGCGCGAGCTAAATGTGGTCGTGAAGAGCGATACCCAAGGTTCGCTTGAGGCGATTGTGGAAGCCCTCGGGCAAATCAAGAGCGAGAAGGTCGGGCTCAATGTCATTGGTACAGGCACGGGCAATGTTTCGCTTACGGATGTCAAGACCGCTGCGGCAGGCAAGGCGATTATCGTCGGCTTTGATATTAACAATGATTCGGGCGTGCAGAGTCAGGCGCGGCATGATGGGGTACGGATTGCGTCCTTCCGCATCATTTACGAGCTCCTCGACCATGTGAAGCAGTGCATGCTCGACCTCATTCCGGCGGAGTACAAGGAAGTCATCCTCGGGCACGCCGAAATCAAGGCGATTTACGATATTGGTAAGCTCGGCAAGATTGCGGGTTCGCAGATGCTCGACGGACGCCTCGTCGCCAAGGAACGCTATCGTATTTTGCGCGACAAGGCGAAGGTTTGGGATGGTAAGGTCCAGACCTTGCGTCACTTCAAGGATGAAGTCAAGGAAGTCACGGGTCAGCAGGAGTGCGGCGTGTGCTTCGTGAACTATGAAGGCTTCCAAGTCGGCGATACGATTGAGTGCTATGCGCTCGAGGAATTGCCGCGCAGCCTTTGATAAAGTGGGGTTGGGACTATGGGCGTTGACCGTTTACAGCGACTTGACTCTTTGCTGAAGCGTGTAATTGCGGAATCTATGCATTCCGTAATGCAGGGCGATACGGTCGCGCCTGGTCTCATCACGGTCACGAATGTAAAGTGCGGCAAGGATTTGCGTGACGCGACGGTGGACATCTCGGTCTTTGGCGATGATGCGCTTAAAGAGACGGCGATTCGTCATTTACAACATAATGCCCGCAAGTTTCAGGCGATTATCAATCGTGAAGTGCGTATGAAGTTTACGCCGCGCCTCTTGTTCAAGCTCGATTTGTCGCTTGAGAAGGGTGACGAAGTCCTCGCACTACTCGACAAACTGCCGCCGATTAAAGAAGACTAATGGCTAACCTTGTTCAATTGCGTATGCTCGAGAATCTCAACGGATTCTTGTTCGTTGATAAACCCGTGGGCATTGCGTTCGCTACCGTCGTGAAGACGGTGAAACGGATGTTTAACCTCGTGAAAGTCGGGCACGGCGGCTCGCTCGATACGGCGGCTTCGGGACTCCTCGTTCTTCTTATCAATGACGCGAATAAGTATGTCGCGGATGTAATGGGGGCGGATCGCGTTTGGACAGGCGAGCTCCAATTGGGGCGGCGCACGAATACGGGTGACGCGCACGGAACTCTCCTTGAAGAAAAACCGATTCCCGCCGAACTCTCACTCGAAAAGACCCTCTCGGAGTTTCGCGGCGATGTGTTTCAGACGGAAAATGAGTTCTGCAGCGTCCGCCGCGAGGGGAGCTCCGATTATGAGGTCGTCTCAACGGGCACTCACAAGCCTTTTATGGCGCATGTGTATCGCTTCGAGGTCGAAACGCCGCGTGAAGATGGGCGCGCCACTTTCACTGTCGCGGGCACGAAAGGGCTAATAGTCCGTACGCTAATTGATGATTTAGGTCAGGCACTCGGCTGTGGGGCGACACTTATGAACTTGCGACGCACGCGGGTGGGACGCTACGCGATAGAGAATGCTGTGCCGTTTGACCAGCTCTTGAAGACTTCGATTAGCGACTTCCCTGCACTCGTCCGCCCACTTTCGGAGGCTTTGGCGCGATGACGCTGGCCGTCGGATTCTTTGACGGCGTACACTTGGGGCACCGCGCCATTTTAGCGGGAGCGGATATCGCGCTAACGTTCCGCACGCACCCCCTCGAGACGCTTGCCCCTACGCGTGCCCCGAAGTTGCTTTCCTCTTTGGAAGACCGCCTTGCCGCGATTCGTGCGCGGGGCGTGAAGGAAATTCTCTTGCTTGATTTTACGGCGGAACTTGCCGCGCTTTCGCCGAAGGCTTTTGTGGAAGATTACCTCCTCTCGCGCGGCATAACGGAGGTTCGTTCGGGGGCGAATTGGAACTTTGGGGCACGCGGCGAAGGCAAACCGAGCGACCTCGCGGCATATGGAATCGCCGCGTCCGTCATTCCTTATGCGGAATACAAGGGCGACATTGTCTCCTCGACCCGCATTCGCGCGACAATTTCGCGTGGTGAGATGGAGGATGCTCAGGCGATGTTGGGTGCGCCGTGGTTTGTGCGCGGCGAATTGTTCACGGGCAAAGGGGTCGGACGCCAACTCGGTTATGGCACGCTGAACTTCAAGGTTCCGTCCTTTTATGTAAAACCCCCGAATGGTGTCTATGTGGTCCGTTATGCGGGGGCACTCGGGATTGCGAATTGGGGCGTCGCCCCCACGATGGGCGACGCGCGGTGGACAGAGCCTATCCTTGAGATTCATTTCTTGGATGAAGTGCCGAGCTCCTTTGGTGATGACCGCATTGAGATTCTAAAGTATGTCCGCCCCGAACAGAAGTTCCCTTCGCTCGCGGCACTTCAGGCGCAAATCGCGGCGGATATTTCACAAGTACGAAAAGAGTTTAAGAAGTAAATGAAGATAAAGAAAGCAAAAGTGCGTGAGCAGACGGCGGGCGAGGAGCTCGCCAATACCCTGACGCATGTTGTGGGCTCGCACTTGGGCGCGGCAATGCTTGCGCTCCTCGTTTGGAAGGGTGCGGAAAGTGGGACGGATGTTGCGTGGAAGGTGACCGCCGCCGCGCTCTTCGGTTCGTGTATGATACTTCTTTATGCGATTTCGTCCGCCTATCACGCGGTAACTTCGTGGCGGGCAAAGCGCGTCCTTCACATTATGGACCATATGGCGATATTCTTCTTGATTGCGGGAACTTACACGCCATTTTGCCTCGTCTCATTGCGTCCGACTCATCCTGGGCTTGGCTGGACGGTCTTCGGCATTGAGTGGGGCGCGACACTCATTGGGATTATCTTCAAGATTTTCACGACGGGCAAGTATCGCTATCTTTCCACCGCGATTTATGTGGCGATGGGCTGGACGGCGGTTCTCGCGATTGTGCCGCTCATCCGCGCTTTGCAGGGACTCGGCACAATGTGGCTCGCGACTGGCGGCGGTCTCTACACAATAGGCTGTATCTTTTATCTTTGGAAGTCGCTCCCCTATGCGCATATGGTATGGCACCTCTTCGTTCTCGCGGGCACAATTTGCCACTTCTTCTGCGTCCTTTGGTATGTGATGTAAGGCTATGCTAGACTTTAGGAACATTTCGGTACATTACGGACACCAAGATGTCCTAACAGGCGTGACATTCCGCGTCAATAAGGGTGACCGCGTCGGCATTGTGGGGCCGAATGGCAGTGGCAAGTCGACACTCTTTAAGATTATCCTCGGCGAGCTTTCCACGGACTCGGGCGAACTCATCATTGAGCAGAATCCGCGCATTGGCTGGACGCGGCAGAATCCCGCCCCCGACACCCCCGACCAGACGCTACTCGACTATTCCGTGCGCGGCATTCCAGGACTTTCGGAGATGGAAGCGGAAATGACCGCACTCGAGGCGGATATTACTGACCCCGCGAAGTTGAAGCGGTATGGGGAATTGCAGACGAAGTTTGAGCACCTCGGTGGCTACGACATTGAGACGCGGGTCAAGATTGCGCTTGGCGGACTCGGCTTTACGACGGAAGATTTTCAGAAGTCCTTTATGAGTTTTTCGGGCGGCTGGCGTATGAGGGCGGAACTTTCGCGGGTTCTTGCCTCGCGACCTGACCTGCTTCTTCTCGATGAGCCATCCAACTACCTCGACTTGCCCGCCGTCGATTGGCTTCAGAAGTTTCTGAAGGCGTATGATGGTACGCTTATGCTCATTTCGCACGACCGCTACCTTTTGCGCACCCTGACCTCGCTTACGGTGGAAGTCGACGCGGGCACAGTGACGCGCTATGAGGGCGGTCTCGACTACTATCTCGAGGAGCGGGAGGTCCGTTATCGCCATCTCAAAGCGGCGAAGGAGAACCAAGACCACCACCGCGAACAGCTTCAGCGTTTCGTTGACCGTTTTCGTG
>CAVLAC010000029.1:13695-19115 GCA_963661055.1 bacterium
CGGGAGGGAATCCGTAAATATCCAGGCGGCTACGACTACTATCGCGAGAAGAAGGTGGAACTTGAAAGTGCCGCGCCAAATAAGGTCGTGAAGGCGGAAGCCGCGCCCCAGAAGGCGACGGCGACCCTCTCGCCGAAGGAATTGCGTAAACGCCGCGCCGAGGAGCGTGCGAAGACTGCCCCCCAATTGCGCGAGGTCAAAAAGCGCATTGAGACGGCGGAAAAGAAGGTGGATGAGCTCCAAAAGGCACTCGATGAGGCGAGCGCGGAACTCTTTAACCCCTCGCCCACGACTGATTTTGCGGAAGTTAATCGCAAAGTTCGTACTCTGCAATTCGAGATTGATCGCTACACGGCGGACTGGGAGGCGGCGACGAGTGAGCTGGAAGCCCTTCAGGCGGAAACCTAATTTTTACGCTCTCCTAATCTTTACGCTTGCTTTTGGGGCGCGGAAATGGGATAATATTACTGTAGTAAATGGAAAGTAAAAGGAAAGTCGAAAGATGAAAAGACTAGGCATTCTAATTCTTGCCGCCAGTGCATTGGTGGCAGGGTGCACAAAGAAGTCCGAAGCCGAGAAGCTTGGCTATCGGGGGGCGGATATTTCCGATATACTTTCATACTTTACTATAGATGGCGTAGTCACGAATTGGGTGCCCGTGCGCCTCTTCGAGGTGGTGGAAAATTACGAGCTTTCAACGAATGAAACCGCGCTTCTCGCGTCCCTCGATATGCCCCTGCCAGGGCTCACGGTGAAGGAATTGCCGAAGGGCTATGAAGTGGATGAGGACGGCCCGTGGATTACGGTGTGGAAGAAGGTGGCGGAACATCTTGGACAGAAGGGTGCACGCGGCTTTTATTCGCACTTCAACGAGGATTCGGGCAAGTATGAGACGGGCGAAGCCTATTTCTCGACTTATTGGCCGACGCGGGCGGATGCCTTGGTCGCGCAGGATAACCTGAAGAACAAGTTCGTGGCTGAGTTTAGCCCCTTAAAGATTCACGAATATCCCGATAGCTGGATTGCGGAATATTTGCGCTTGCGCGTGATGTGCGCGGTCGGTATGCGTAATGACGGAACTTGGAGTTGTATGCTCAGTGTCGCCGATAAGGCGAACACGGGGTGCGGTCCGTGGGAACCTCACGCCGTCCAGCAACAGCACAAAGAAAATTACCTCTATGAGAAGGCACTTCGGGCGTGGCGCGCGGCAGTGGAAGGCATCCGTGCCAAGAATCGTGCGGACTGCGCGGCGGCGCTGAAGGCGAAAGGGCTCGCGGGTCTTGAGGGACTCGAGTGGGTGCCGCGTGATGATGGCTCTCATACCTATTGCAAGATTGAGAATTATGATGAGACCAATTCGGTGGAGAAGATTTGGAATGATGCGTGCACACTCTTGAAGACGGCGTATGGGCTCCTCCTGCCCGAGAAGCCTGAGACGCAGGATGTGGGCAACGGCTACAAGATTTGCGGGGGCGTCGCGACGAATGATACGCCTTACGAGGCGCGGGTGGATATTGCAATTCCGCCCAAGACCCCCGAAATCCCTGAGGGCGAAGAGGCGGAATTCGTGGCCCCCGTCGGACAGTGGCGGCTCATCATCCACGAGAAGATGTTGCCCAGCAATGAATTGCCCGCCCGTCCTGAGCGCGGCAAAGTGAAGTAAAGGAGCATGAAAGGCAAGGCGTTAATACTCGGGCGCGGCAAAAGTGGTGAAGCCGCCGCGCAAAAGTTGCGAGAAACGGGCTATGAAGTCGCGTTTTCGGACGGTATTGACCTTGTTATTGCGAGCCCTGGCATTCCTGTTAAGAGCGAATTACAATTGGGTGTAGAGTCCCTCAGGGCGCGGGGTGTGAAACTTCTCGCGGTCACTGGATCGAAAGGCAAATCAAGCGTCGTTAAGTTGGTGACGGAAGCCCTTCAGCTCGCGGGCTACAAGGCGGTCGCCTGTGGCAATTACGGACTCCCCGTTTGCGCGGTGGGCGCGTGCGATTGGGCGGTTGTGGAAGTAAGTTCCTTCCAACTCGAGACAACCACGCTCGATAGCCACGCCTTTGAGGCGGCGGCAATCCTCAATTTGCAAGAAGACCACCTCAACCGCCACGGAAGCCTTGAGGTTTATCACGCCCTAAAGAGACGGCTTTTGACGATGACCCCGAATGGCATTCTCGCGGAAGGGCTCCCCGCCTCACCCCTCGCGGAAGGCTCTTACTTTGATAATCCGATTCTCGCGCCCAATGCCGCCGCCGCCGTCGCGCTTTTGAAGGTGGCGGGGGTAACGGACGATGTTATCCGCCGCGCATTTGCCGCGTTTCAGCCCCTGCCGCACCGCATGTGCCGCGTGGGCGAAATAGAGGGCGTTGTTTACATAGACGATTCAAAGGCGACTTCCATCGCGGCACTTATCGCGGGTGTGGAAATGGCGAAAGGGCGTGTGCGGCTGATTGCGGGTGGACTCCCGAAGGGCGATGACCCGCGTGCGGCGCGGCAGATTCTCTCTAGCCGTGTAGAAAAGGCGTATCTCATCGGGGCGAGCGCGGCAGATTTTGCTTCGGCTTGGCAAGGCGCGACCGCGTGCGAGATTTGTGGTACGCTCGCGAATGCCGTAGAGAAGGTGAAAAGCGAGGCGAAGGCGGGCGAAACAGTCCTCCTCTCGCCGGGCGCGGCAAGTTTTGACCAATTTAAAAGTTTCGAGGAACGCGGCGAAAGCTTCGCGAACTTCGTCAATAAAGAAGGAACAAAGAAATGAAGAAAGTCAGTATTGTATTAGGCGCGGCAGCTGTCGCAGTCCTCGCGGGTTGCAAGGACCCGAGTTATCGTAGCTATTCGTCCGTTTCACAGGATGAGGCTAAACCAGCGGAAGCGGCTCCCGCTCCTGCGCCTGAGGAAGTAAAGTCGACGGAACCTGAGGCGGAACCCGTTGAGGCGGAGCCTGCTGAAAAGGCACCTGCGTCGAAGGCGGAAGTTGCACCCGCCGCCGAAGAAGAGACCACGACTTACATCGTCCAGCGCGGCGATTATCTCGCGAAGATCTCCAAGAAGTATAATGTGACCATCGCGGCTATTCGTCGCCTGAACCCGCAGATTAAGGCGGATAATGTCATCCGTGCGGGACAGAAGATTAAGCTTCCTGGCAAGATCGATGTGGGCGAGCAGAAGACTCCCGCGCCGACCCCCGCCGCGAAGAAGGCTGGTGCGACGGAAACTAAGCCCTACACAGGCGCGACGAAGGAGTATGTCGTTAAGTCAGGCGATACCCTCGGTGGCATTGCTCACGCTTACGGACTCAAGGTTCGCCAACTCAAGGAGCTCAACGGACTCCAGAAGGATGTCATCCGTGTGGGTCAGAAGCTGAAAGTCCCGACCGAGAAGCAGGTAGCGGAAAAGAAGGCGGAAGCGAAACCCGCCGCCGAGAAGAAGGCTGAGCCCAAGAAGACGGAAGCGAAGTCCGCTGAGGCGACCCCTGCCGCGACCGAGAAGGCACCTGCAGAAGCAGTAGAACCCGCGACTGAGAAGGCTCCTGCGGCGGCTGAAGCTGAGGAAGCTCCCGCGAATGAAGTCTCCTACACCGTTCTTGAGGGTGAGGATTTGACGGATATCGCGATTAAGTTTTCCGTCAGCCAGGCGGCGATTCGCGACCTGAACAATCTCGGCGATGCGCCGCTCAAGGCGGGGCAGGTTCTGAAGCTCCCTGCGGACGCTGAAGAGCAACAGTAATTAGACGGTGCGTAAGACACCGCTATACATATTAGGCCTAATAGTCGCGGCACTCGTGGCTATGGGTCTAATTGTATTATGTAGCGCGAGCGGAACAAATGCCGCTCGTCTACATCACGGCAATGTATACTTCTTTATGCAGCGCCAATTCGCGTATTTGGCGGTGGGAATCGTTATAGCGGCTGCGCTCGCCATATTCGACTACCACAAATGGCGCGATAACTTGGTGCTGACAATATTCTTCTACATTGCCGTTATTATTTTACTTTGGACCGTCTTCCTATTCCCCGCGATTAATGGTTCACAGCGCTGGATAAGCCTTGGTCCTATCCGCCTACAGCCGAGCGAACTCGCGAAATTGGCGACGGTAATTAGTCTCGGGGTTTATTTGGATAGGCTCGGCTGGCGCGTTGAACTCTTCGGGCGCGGCGCAATTATCAGCGCGATGATTGTGGGACTCCTCATTGTGCCCGTCATTCTGGAGCCCGACTTTGGGTCCGTGATGGTGATTCTCATTACAGCTGGACTCATTATGCTACTTTCGGGCGTGCGGCTTTTGCACCTCTTTAGCGTCGGCGCGATGGGGGTTGCACTCTTCGTCGTAAAGCTCCTCACCAACTCTAACCGTATGGGACGCATCGCGGCGTTTTTGGGCGGGGATGACACGGATAACCCCGCCGCTTACCAAGTCGCTATGGCGCGAGTTGCCCTGCAGCGCGGCGGTTTATGGGGCGTCGGGTATATGCAGTCGATGCAAAAGCACGGCTACTTGCCTGAGGCGCATACGGACTTCATATTCGCCGTCGGCGCGGAGGAGTTTGGTATTGCCTTTACCATTCTCGTACTGCTCTTTTTCGTCCTTTTCTTTATCCTTTCCCTCTACATCGCCCACCACGCGGCGGATCGCTTCGGACGCTTTCTTGCCTATGGTATGGCGTTCATCATTTTCTTTCAGGCTACCTTCAATCTCGGTGTCGTTTGCGAGGCGCTCCCCACGAAGGGGATGGCACTACCTTTCTTCAGTTATGGCGGCACGAATCTCGTTTCTGCCTTTATGGCGGTCGGGATAATTCTCTCGGTCGGCATTCATTCCGTTAAGGATGTCAAACGCCGCGTGAAGCGGTCGAGTCGTATATGAGTGAAGCCGAGACAACACATCCGACGCTAACGGTTTCTGCTCTCACGGCGGGAATTAAGGGCTTAATCGAGAGCCGTTATACGCGCATCTATGTGGAAGGCGAGATTAGTGGCTGGCGCATTTACCCGAGCGGGCACGCCTACTTCACGCTCAAGGACGCGGGGGCACAGATTTCGTGCGTGATGTTCAAATCTAGCCTCGACCGTTGCAAGGTGCGGCAGGGGCTCGCGGACGGTGCGAAGGTGCTCGTCTACGCGAATGCGACGGTGTATCCGCCACGCGGCAATTATCAGCTCGTGGTGCTCGCGGCGAAGTTGACGGGCGCGGGCGACTTGATGCGCCAATATCTGGAACTCAAGGCGAAGTTGCAGGCGGAAGGGCTCTTCGATGAAGCCCGAAAGCGTCCCTTGCCCTATCTGCCGCGCCGTATCGGACTCATCACCAGCGAAGCGGGCGCGGTCGTCCACGATATGTGCCGCGTGCTGACGCGGCGCTTCCCGTCCCTCGAGATTCGCCTCTACCCAACGCTCGTCCAGGGCGTGGAAGCCCCCGCGTCACTTATCGCGGG
>CAVLAC010000030.1:0-10377 GCA_963661055.1 bacterium
GTGACGACCCTTCTTGAGAAGGTGCTCGTGCGGGATGTCAACGCGGCACTTGCGGATGCCTCAAGTGTGAGCGCGCTTATTAAGGAGTCGCTGAAGGGCTTAACGGGCGCGGCAGAAGTTGCCGTCCCCCCGGCTCTTGCGGAAACCTTGCGGGCGCAACTCGCGGGCGAGAAGAACCTGACGGTCGTTCCTGATGAGAGCGTGCGTACAGGCTTCGCCGTGAAAGTTGATGGCGGGCGCGTCGAGCACGCGTTCACGGGCGCGGTTGTCGCGGCAGAATTGGCGCGGCGTTTGCGTCCTGACCTCGCTAAGCTCGTGCGGGAATAAAAGAGGCAGGGTATGGCAACGGACTATTTAGTTTCGAGCTTGCCGGCACTTGTATTTGACGCGCCATCGCCGATTACACGCGAGGAGTTTCTTTCGCGCTGTGGGGGCGTATGGCCTGAGCCTGGCGCGAAGTGGCGCGATCTTGAGACGCAACTCAGGAATACGCTTGCTGAAGCGCGGGCTCTCGCGAAAGGCGCGAGTACTGAAAGTGCCCGCGTGTGGCAGCGTCCTGTAGAGGGGTGCGCGCTTTATTGGTGCGGACGCGTCAAGGCGTGCTTTCAAGAGAAGGATGTCTTCAAGCGCGAGGCGCTACTCGATCGTGTGTGGTGGGACGCGGCAGGCGAACTCATCGCGCCCTCGGCTCCTTTGGGCAAAGGCGCGCTCGAGGCTTACGCTATTCGGCTTAACATTGCTCTTAAGCGTGCACAAATCTCGCAGGCGAAGGGCAATGAAGCATTTGACCGCCTTACGGCGGAAACAAAACGAGACTGATTTAGTATTCGGAGGTATTTTTAAATGACGGCAAAAGGTAAGATAGTCGCAGTAAATGGCAATATGATTTCCGTTGCCTTTGAAGGCGCGGTAGCACAAAACGAAGTCGGCTACGCCCAACTCGGCGAAAAGCGGCTGATGGCGGAAATTGTCCGTGTGCGTGGCTCGCGGTGCGACATGCAGGTATTTGAGTCGACGACCGACCTCGCTGTGGATGACACGGTTGAGTTCACGGGCGAACTTCTCGCGGCGGAATTGGGACCAGGTCTTCTTGGGCAGGTCTACGACGGCCTCCAAAACCCGCTACCTGAACTCGCGAAAGAGGCGAGCAAGATTTCTAAGGACGCGGGCTTCTTCTTGCAACGCGGCATGTATCTGCCAGGTTTGCCGCGTGATGTGAAGTGGGCGTGGCATCCGACGGCGAAAGTCGGTGCGCAGGTAACGGCGGGCGAAGGGCTTGGCTGGGTGCCCGAGGGCATCTTCGATGGGAATAAGCTTCCTGGACATAAGATTATGGTTCCGTTCGCGTTCCGCGGCGTTTACACGGTAAAGGAACTCGCGGCGGCGGGTGAGTACACGGTACTCGACCCGATTGCCACGCTGACGGACTCTGAGGGCAACGATGTTAAGGTGACGATGATGCAGCGTTGGCCTGTGAAAGTGCCGATTAAGTGCTTTACTGAGCGCCTTGCGCCGACTGAGACGCTTGAGACGACGGTGCGGACGATTGATACCTTCTTCCCAGTAGCCGTAGGCGGAACTTACTGCATTCCGGGTCCGTTCGGTGCGGGCAAGACGGTTTTGCAACAGACGACGGCGCGTTATGCGAAGGTAGATGTCGTGATTTCAGCGGCGTGCGGCGAGCGTGCGGGCGAAGTCGTTGAAACGCTCAAGGAGTTTCCTGAGATTGTCGACCCGAAGACGGGGCAGTCGCTGATGAAGCGTACGATTATTATTTGTAATACTTCGTCGATGCCTGTCGCCTCGCGTGAAGCTTCGGTTTACACGGCGGTGACGCTCGCGGAATATTTCCGTCAGATGGGGCTCGCCGTTCTCGTGCTCGCGGACTCCACCTCGCGCTGGGCGCAGGCGATGCGTGAACTTTCGGGACGCTTGGAAGAGATTCCTGGCGAAGAAGCGTTCCCTGCTTACTTGGAATCGCGCATTGCCGCGTTCTATGAGCGCGCGGGGCGTGTGAAGCTGAAAGATGGCACGGTTGGGTCCGTCACGATTGGCGGCACGGTTTCGCCTGCGGGCGGCAACTTCGATGAGCCAGTGACGCAGGCGACCTTGAAGGTCGTGGGCGGCTTCCACGGGCTTTCGCGTGCCCGTTCGGATGCGCGGCGTTATCCCGCGATTGACCCGCTCGAGAGCTGGAGTCACTATCCGTCGGTCATTGAGCAGGAGCGCGTTGAGAAGGCGCGTGCGATTCTGCGGCGCGGCAGTGAAGTTGGGCAGATGATGAAAGTCGTCGGCGAAGAAGGTACGAGCCTTGAGGACTTCACTACTTATTTGAAGGCGGAGTTCCTCGACGCGGTTTATCTGCAACAGAACGCGTTCTCTGACGCGGACGCGACGACCCCCGTCGCCCGTCAGCGCGAGATGTTCGACATTGTCGAGAAGGTGCTCGCGGCAAGCTTCGGCTTTAAGACGAAGGATGAGACGCGTAAGTTCTTTACCGACTTGCGGCAGGCTTTCATTGACTGGAACGATACGCCGTTTGAGGACGCGCGGTTCGCGTCCGGCAAGGCGGCATTAACTGAGAAGGTCACGGCGGCGGCACTGTAAACGCTAAAGGAGTAAATAAAATGTTTAACAACAAGATTTACCACAAAATTGACGCGCTATCGGGGTCCGTCGCGACTCTGCGCGCCGAGGGCGTGAAATATAGCGAGATTGCGGAAGTCGAATCGCGTGCGGGCACTTCGCTTGCGCAGGTCATTAAGCTTGATGGCGACAATGTGACCTTGCAGATTTTTGCGGGTGCGCGTGGCGTTGATACGGCGGCGAAGGTTCGCTTCTTGGGTGAGACGATGAAGGTTCCGTTCTCGGATGACCTTCTTGGACGCGCCTTTACGGGTGCGGGAGTGCCGCGTGATGGGGGGCCTGCCGTGGTGGGCGAGGAGTCGCCGATTGGACAGCCCTCGGTCAACCCGTCGCGGCGTGTTATGCCGCACGAGATGGTGCGCACTAACATCCCGATGATTGACCTCTTCAACTCGCTTGTGAAGAGTCAGAAGTTGCCTATTTTTGCGCGTGCGGGTGAGCCGTACAACGAACTTTTGGCGCGTATTGCTCTGCAGGCTGACTCGGATGTCATTGTCATTGGCGGTATGGGGCTTAAGTATGACGAATATCTCAAGTTTCGTGATACGCTTGATAAGTCGGGCGCGCTCTCGAAGACGGTGATGTTCGTTCATACGGCGGCGGACCCGACGGTCGAATGTATGCTCGTACCTGATGTCTCGCTCGCGGTCGCCGAGAAGTTTGCGCTCAAGGGCAAGGATGTCCTCGTGTTGCTAACGGATATGACGAGCTTCGCGGACGCGATGAAGGAAATCGCGATTACGATGGAGCAGATTCCGTCCAATCGTGGTTATCCAGGCGACCTCTATTCTCAGCTTGCCTCGCGTTATGAGAAGGCTGTTGACTTTGATGGCGCGGGCTCCATCACGATTCTCGCGGTGACGACGATGCCGGGCGACGATGTGACGCACCCTGTGCCGGATAACACGGGTTACATTACGGAAGGGCAGTTCTACTTGCGTAACGGGCGTATCGAGCCGTTTGGTTCGCTCTCGCGTCTGAAACAGCAGGTCAACAAGAACACGCGTGAAGATCACCGCACGATTATGGACGCCATGATTAAGCTTTATGCGCAGTATAAGGAAGCGCTTGAGAAACAGTCGATGGGCTTTCGTATGTCGGCGTGGGATATGAAGCTTTTGAAGTATGGCGCGGCATTTGAGAAGAATATGATGGATCTCTCCGTCAATATTCCGCTCGAAGAAGCGCTTGACTTGGGCTGGAAGATTCTGGCGGACTGCTTTGAGAAGTCCGAGACAGGCATCCCGACGAAACTCGCGGATAAGTTCTGGCCGACGGCTAAGTAAAAAGAAGGAGTCGATAGAAAAAGATATGGGTAAGAATCTGCTAATAGTGGAATCGCCTGCTAAGGCGAAGACAATCGGTAAATATTTAGGACCTGACTTCACAGTTAAGAGTTCGGTGGGGCACATTCGTGACTTGCCGAAGAGTGATAAGGCGATTGAGATTGAGAAGGACGGCGACAATCACTGGGAGTTTATGCCCAAGTATGTCGTCTCTGAGGGCAAGGAGCATGTAATTACCGATTTGAAGGCGGCGGTAAAGACTTCCGACAAGATCTATCTTGCGAGCGATCCTGACCGTGAAGGAGAAGCCATTGCCTGGCACTTGAAGCAGGTGCTCGAACCCGTGGCGGGCAAGAAGCCATTCTGCCGCGTCACTTATAACGAAATCACGAAGTCCGCCGTCCTAAAGGCAATTTCTGAGCCGCGTGACATTGATATGCCGCGTGTGGACGCGCAGCAAGCGCGGCGTATTCTCGACCGCTTGGTGGGCTACAAGGTTTCGCCTCTTCTTTGGAAGTATGTGCAGTGTCCGCGTAGTTATACGCTGAGCGCGGGGCGGGTGCAGTCCGTCGCCTTGCGCCTACTCGTCGAGCGCAAGCGGGAAATTGACGCGTTCAAGCCCGAGACCTACTATTTGCTCGGCGTAGAGGCGCAGAAGCAGAAGTTGCCGCCCTTTATCGCGAAGTTGGCGCGACTCGACGGAGAAAAACCGAATGTCCGTGCGAAGCAGGATGCGGATAATATGCTCCTCGATTTGACTGGGGCACACCTCGAGGTGACGGATGTCGCGGAAAAGCCGCGCACGAAGCATCCGCTCCCGCCATTCACGACTTCTACCTTGCAGCAGACCGCCTCGAGCGTGCTCGCGTTTTCGCCTGGACGGACGATGAAGCTCGCGCAGGGTCTGTATGAGAAGGGCTTCATCACCTATATGCGTACGGACTCGGTTAATGTTTCCGACCAAGCGCGTGAGGCGGCGAAGGCGCTCATTACGCAAGAGTTTGGCGAGAAGTTCTATCCTGAGACCCCGAACTTCTATAAGTCGAAAGAGAATGCCCAGGGGGCGCACGAAGCGATTCGCCCGACGGAAGTGACGCGGCATCCGAAAGACATTACGACACTTGAGGCGCCCGAGCTTAAGCTTTACGACCTCATTTGGCGGCGTTTCTTGGCGAGCCAGATGGCGGACGCGAAGACACTTTTGCGCACGGTCACCCTTGAGCCGCGCAAGGCTTCTTTGACGCACAGCTACATCTTCACGGCTTCGGCGACGGATATTCTCTTCGAAGGCTTCTTAAAGGTTATGAAGCTCTCGCTGAAGAAGCGTCCGACGAATCCCGATGAAGAGGAAAATGACGCGAGTGACGAAGTTGATGCGCTTCCTGAGATGGCGAAAGGCGACAATCTCGAGGCGGTGCGGTGGCTCGCGGATGAAAAGCAGACGAAGGGTCCCTCCAATTACTCCGAAGCAGCGCTCATTAAGGCGCTCGAAGAGAATGGTGTGGGAAGGCCGTCTACTTATGCGCAGACAATTGAGACGCTGAAACTGCGTGAATACGCGGTGACCGAGAAGCGCAAGCTCATCCCGACCGAGCGCGGCATTTTGGTGTGCGATTGGCTTGTGAAGAAGCTCGATTCGCTCTTCAATGTCGGCTATACGGCGCAAATGGAAGCCGAGCTCGATAAGATTGAGGAGAAGGGCGAGCCGATGAACGATATGCTCAGCGACTTCTACAAGAACTTCCTCGCTTCGCTTGAGTCTTGCCGCGACGCGGCACCTGAGGATGCTAAGTTTGATATTGTCTTCTCGCTCCTCGACCAAGTTAAGACTTGGAAGGAAGCGAAGAAGGTGGGTAAGCGTATTTATGACGATCACGCCTTCGTGGAGAGCGTCCGTCAACAACGCGACGCGAAGAAGATGTTGAGTGCGAAGCAGTTGGACTTCCTCGTGCGTCTCGTCATTCTTTATAAGGAGCAGATTCCTGACGCGGAGCGCACCCTCGCCGAAGCGGGGCTCATGACGAATAGTATGATCACGGTCACGCAAAAGGCAGATCCCGCGAAGGTGCAGTATGCGTTTGAGCAACTTGACCGCATTAATGTGCCGGATGAGAGCCAGTTTATGAAGAGCCTGCGTGAGCAATATGATCACGGACGCGCCTTGTCGGTGAAGCAAATGGCGATTTTGGCGCGTAGTGTCTGCGAGAACTCGGCGGGCTTGCCTAATTCGGCGGAAATCATCGCGAATCTGGCGGAGTTTGTGCCGGGTGGCTTTACGCCGCCGACGAAAGACCCGGTTGTGGAGCATATGCTTGCGCTCATTGGCTTCATCAAGGAATGGCGGCCGAAGTCGCGCAAGGGTCACAAGGTTTACGACGACCAGGAGTTCGCTGAAAGCCTGCGCGCCCAATATAAGCGGCGGCACATCCTGAGTATGCGGCAAGCCACGGCTTTGCGGCGCATTTTGAGCGTCTATCACGCTCAGATTCCTAACTTCGAGGAAGAGGTGAAGAGGTGTGATTTGCCGCTGCCGAAGGAGTTGGAAAAGAAGGAACTCGAAGAGCAAGAGTAATGAAACCCGAGGCGACAGGCTGTCCGTTAAACCGATTCACAAAGGACGACCCGTTAATTGCGCGTTTTGCGGACTATTTAACGGGTGAGCGGAATATGTCGCTGAATACGCGCGAGAACTACTTGCAAGATCTCGCGCAGTTGGTGGGTTCTACTTGGGGCGAGGCGGCGGAGCCTCCCTATGAGTGGGCGACGCTCGGCGAAAGTGCCGCGCACCGCTATCTCACCGCGCTTTCTCACGAGGGGGCGAAGCCCGCGACACTGCGGCGCAAATTGGCGGCGGGGCGTTCGTTCTTCCGCTTTTTGGAGCGTGAAGGGGTGGTGAAGGAGAATCCGTTTGCCTATATGCGCGGACCTCGCCTCGCCCGCACTCTGCCGCGCATCTTCTCGCAGGAGGATGTCGGGCGGTTCTTGTCGCGTCCGTTGAAAGACTTGGCACTTGGGCTAATTGAGACCTATCCTGCCTTGAGGGATAAGGCGATTTTTGAATTCCTCTATTCGACGGGGTGCCGTATAAGCGAGGCACTATCGGTTAAATGGGGCGATATCGACTTCAATCGGGGCTCGCTTATTGTGACGGGCAAAGGCTCGAAAGATCGCCTCGTTATTCTTGGTAAGCCCGCCATCCACGCGTTGGAGTCGCTCTATCGGGAAGTTGCGAATCAGAAACCCGAATGCGCGGGGATGGACTCCCTCGTATTCTTGGGCGACCGCTTTGGCTCACTTTCGCGCGGCGTAGTTGAGCACCGTATGAAGCGGTATTTGGCTGAAGCGCAACTCCCCTTGACGCTCACACCCCACAAATTACGGCATAGTTTCGCCACGCACTTGCTGGACGCGGGGGCTGATTTACGCAGTGTCCAAGAGATGCTCGGGCACGCGTCACTTTCTACAACACAGATTTACACCCATGTTTCGGTCGAGCGGCTTAAGGAGGAATGTGCGAAATTTCATCCGCGCGGCTAAGCAAAATGACGCGAAATATGGTATAATAGTTAGGCAATGCAAAGAATAGTCTACTTCGACAATAATGCGACGACACGCGTAGCCCCTGAGGTGCGCGATGTTATGCTACCGTTTTTAGGTGATTTATACGGCAATCCGAGTTCTATGCACGCTTTCGGCGGCGAAATTGCGCGTTATCTGACGCGGGCACGGGAGGAAGTGGCGCGGTTCATCAACTGCTCGCCCGAAGAAATTATCTTCACTTCTTGCGCGACTGAGTCGGATAATACCGCACTGCGCGGCACGGCGGAATTCCTCGGCAAGGAATCGAAAATCATAACGACGGCGGTGGAACATCCCGCCATCCTCCAGCCCGCGCGGCGTTTGAAGGCGAATGGTTGGACGGAAGTTGAGCTGCCCGTAAACGGCGTGGGGCAAATCGACCTCGACCAGCTTCGGGCGGAACTGAAGGACACGAAAAAGGCGCTCGTCTCCATTATGTGGGCGAACAATGAGACGGGCACGGTCTTCCCGATGGAGCAAATCGCCGAGATCTGTAAGGAATATGGCGCGATTTTGCATACGGATGCCGTCCAAGTCGCGGGCAAGATACCTGTCGATGTCCAGAAAGTGCCCGTTGATATGCTCTCGATGAGCGGACACAAGTTCCACGCCCCGAAGGGGATTGGCTTACTGTATGTCCGTAAAGGCGTACACTTTAAACCCTTTATGCTCGGCGGACACCAAGAGAACGGCAGGCGTGCGGGCACGGAGAATGTTCCGTATATTGTCGGGCTCGCTAAGGCGTGTGAACTCGCCCGCCTTGGTATGGCGGAGGAAGCGAAGAAGCTCACGGTTTTGCGGGATAAGCTTGAGAAGGGCATACTTGCCGCGTGCCCGAATACGCGCGTCAATGGTGACGCGGCACATCGCCTCCCGAATACGCTCAATGTCAGCTTTGAGTATATCGAGGGCGAGGCTATTGCCTACCGCTTGAGTGACCTTGGAATTTGCATTTCGACGGGCAGTGCTTGCGCGTCGGGTTCGCTTGACCCAAGCCATGTGATTCGGGCGATGGGCGTTCCGTTTATCGCCGTCCACGGTTCGGTGCGCTTTTCGCTTTCGCGCTATAATACGATGGAAGATGTCGATTATGTGCTCGAGAAGCTTCCGCCCGTCATCAAAGGCTTGCGCGATCTCTCGCCTTTTGGCCCTAACTCTGACCCCACAACCTACAAATAAATGAAAAGAATCCTTATACTTGCCGCTATTTTAGTTGCCTTCACGGGTTGCCGTCGGGAGGATATCCGTACGCTAACGGTGTCTCTGCCAGGGCTTAAGGCCTCTGAGACAAATAAAGTCGTCGCGGCACTTGCTCCGTATGGCGGCGTTCGCAAGAACTCGTTCCGTTGGGATTTGACGCAAGGCGCATTGACGCTCGATTACGATTCTATGCAAATTGCGGGCACAAACATCCGTATGGCGATTGAAGCGGCGGGTGTGAAGGTCGTCTACCCGACGAACACGACTGGGCGTGCGGGCTATTGATTGTTAACTACTAGAGGAGAATCCCCTATGAGAAACATATTCATCGTTGGCGCAGGCGGTTTCGGACGCGAAGCCATCTGGACGATTGAGCGGATAAATGCCGTCTCCCCGAGCCCCGTTTGGCACATCCTGGGCTACGCGGACGATAATCCGAAGTGGAAGAAGGGGGATAACTTTGAGGGCTACCCGATTCTCGGCACGGTAGAGGAAGCCGCCCACGACTACCCTGCCGCGTCCGTCTTTATCGCGATTGGCAAGAATCAGAAGCGCATAGATATGGTGAATCGCCTGCGCGGCTTTGACTTCCCCGCCATTATCGACCCGTCGGCACAGATTTCGCCGACGACGGAGTTTAGTTGCGGGACATATGTCGCCTCCGAAGCGGTCGTGCAGGTGGGGTCCGTCCTCGGCAAGTTCTGCCTCGTTGGGGCACGCTCCATCATCGGACATGCCGCGGAACTGGGCGATTTTGTGAACCTCGGGCCTGGCGCGGCAATTGCTTCGGGTGTGAAAGTGGGCGATCGCGCGTCATTTTTCGCGAATAGTTGCACAATGCCAGGCGTCACCATTGGGGCGGACTGCTGGATTGCTTGTGGCGTGGGCGTTCGTGAAGATTTAGTGGCGGGAGTGCGGGTCGAATCGTGAAGTGGCTCATCTACGAACTCGTTTTTGCCCTCGGCTTCCCTTTCTTGTTGCCAGGCTTCTTGTTGCGGATGATTCGCCGCGGCGGTTATCGGGCACGGATGGGCGACCGCTTTGCGCTGTATCCGCCTGAGATAATTGCCAAATTAAAGGCTAATGAGGGTGAATTCGTGTGGATTCACGCCGTCTCGGTCGGCGAAGTGCAGGTCGCGGGGCAACTTATGCGCGAATGGCGCGGGCAAGAACCGTCCGTCCGCTTCTGCTTCTCAACGACGAGTTCCACGGGCTGGAAGATGGCGGAGCGCGAAGTGACTGAGCGGGATGTCCTTATTTATAACCCCCTCGACTTCCCGAACTTCGTTAAAAGCGCTCTCTTAACCGTCAAGCCGCGTGCCGTGATTTTGACGGAAAGCGAGATTTGGCCGCTCTTCATCCGCCGCGTAGCGAAGGGGAAGATACCGCTCTTCCTCATCAATGCCCGCGTCAGTGACCGTAGCGCACCCCGTTATGCCGCGTTTAAGTTGCTGTTCAAGGATGTTTTCGCGGCATTTACGCGCATTTTCTCCCAGAGTAGCCTCGATACCGAACGCCTCATCGCGGCAGGTGCTCCCCAAGAGAAGATTGAAACAACGGGTAGCTTCAAGTTTGATGTCGCGCACAGAAATGCCGCGAAAGAAGCGGAAATGAGGGACTGGATTGGCGCGGGACGCATCCTCCTCGGCGGCTCAACTTGGCCAGG
>CAVLAC010000030.1:11253-18919 GCA_963661055.1 bacterium
GTGCGGCTCATCAACGCGAAAGACCTCAAAAAAGTTGAGTTTAAAGAAGATTTGGAGACATTCCCGTTCCGTTCCTACCATCTCTGGATGCCTGGCGAGTATGATTGGCTCTTGATTGGACGCCCCAAGCCGCGCAAATTGAAGGTGAGTGCGCTTTTTGACCTCTTTACACGCGAAAACCTCTTCGACTCCTTTGCGGCGGCGGGGCTTATGGAACCAGCGGACATCTTCTCGAGCTATGTTGGCACATGGGAGGAGCTGAAGGACGCTTTTGAGGGTGATTTGACTGAGACGGTTCTGCCCGAGAACTTTGTGACGCGGGAAGTTCCGCCGATTGACTGGCTTTCGAAGGCTGGGGTTGATAAGGATATCCTTAAAGAGTTTCTGCAGAAGGTCCGTAGTCGGCAGGTCATCCGCCGCGAAGTTCTGAAAGGCGCAATCTTTGCGCGGCACGGGGACGAAGATGGAGCACTGGACGCGTGGTCTGCCGCGTGGAAGCGGAATCCAAATGACTCAATGCTCTTGGAGCGGCTCTACCGACTCGCGGTGAATGCCCGCGCCTTTATGAAAGTCGGCAACCTGAAAGGCGCGGCAAAATGTTATGAGACGATGATTGCCATTCGCCCGACCGACATTCCCGTTCTGAAGGCGTACGCCGACTGCTTGCTGACCCTCGGACAGCGTCCGCTTGCCCAAAAAGTGCTCGAAAAGGCGCGAGAATTCGAAAAAATGGAGCCAAAGTGATGTTCTTGCTTGTAATTTGAGGTATTTTTTGGTAAAATATTAGCACTTTTAACGAAAGGATAAGGATAATGTTCCAGAACCAGAGGATGATGGACCTAAAAGAAGAGCTCTATGTCGCCGAGCAAGACGACATGGAGGGCTGTTTCGTACACCCTTCGCCCGAGAAATTCTCGTGGAATGATTACATAATCGCGGCGTTTTTGGGTCTCTGCGGGATTATCTTCATTAGCATACTTAGTTTCTCTTCACTCCACCCCTCGGCGTGGAGTGCGTGCGCTGAAGCGGCGGGCTTGCGGGCTCCGCTGGAAATTATCCCAGGCTTCTGGCGACTTTTTGCACGGACCGTCTACGCGATAACGGGTGTCGGCGCGGGCAATGCGGTCATTGCCTTCTTCGGCAAACTCTCATTCGGCGTTATCTTCGGGTTTATGTACCTATTCTTCCGTGGGTTCTTGGCACTATTCATCCGTTCCAAGACCGTTGAATATGTGTATTGGCGGCGATATGTAGCGCGGCTTATTTGTGCACTTGCCGCGTTCCTCTTCACAGCTTCAGACCCGATTTGGCAACTCTGCCTTTCCTTTACGCCCCGCACGCTCCTCCTTATCCTTACGATTGTCGCGGCGTTTGAGTGGATTAAGTTCCTGACTTCGGGCAGTGTGCGCCCCGCCTACATCGCAATGGCGCTTTTCGGCCTCCTTTCGGCTGAGACTCCCTTCGGCTTCATTATTACTATTATGTGCTGGGCGGGATATCTAATCCTCCTTTCCAAGCGTCAACTTACCCACATCGATTTGATGGACGCCTACAAGCTCCAAACCTCGAAGTGGTATTTGACCTTCTATTGGGCACTCGGTTTAGTTGTTGGTATTGCACTAAATATCGTTAGTTTCATCAAGTTTGGCGGACTCGAGGCGACGAATATGCTGGGGAGCGGCGTGCCGCTCGCCTACGCTGTTGAGTACTCCAATACAATCTTCTCGGCGGCTTCGGCTGGTGGTTGGATTATCTGCGGCGGTTTCGCCATTATGGTGCTCGTCGTTTCGTTGATGTTCGTCTATCGTACGACGGATATTGAGTACTTCTTGGGCTACACCGAGGGTCTTACCATCTTTGTGGTGGGCACTCTCTCGTATGTGCAGCTCTTTTCGATTCGTGCCCTCTGGTCGTGGAATTGGATTAAGTCGCCCGAAATGGTGCACAATCCGTATCTTTTGGCACTTTTCGTCCTTTTCTTCACGATTGGCTTCCTTATCGCGCTCACCGTTCTCTCAGTGAACCTCTTCTGCCGCGACCCCCGCCGCATTGCGATTCGTATGGGCAGAAGTGCGGACGCGGCAATGCAAATCAAGCGCGGCAATAAGACGGTTAAAAAGTATGTCTTCCTTGTAATTTGCGTCGTTTTCGCGATTGGTGTCTTGCCGAGCCGCTACCAGCCCCGCACAAACCGTATGCTTTCGCTTATGCGGGTCTATGTGATGGAAATGGTCCGTGAGGCAGGGGATGCCCGTTGGCTCTTTACGGATGGCTCTTATGACGCGGCAATTGAGCTTCAGGCTGCCGCAGAAGGTAAGAATATCGTCTGTTTGCCCGTCTTTAATGGACTTACTTCGCGGCGCAATTCCACCCTCGGAAAGTATTTGGACGACGAGGAAGACCGCCTTTCAGCCCAAATTGGTGGCGCGAATATCCTGAGTACTTGGCAGCGCGATAAACCTGCCCGCCTCGCCGAATCGGCTGTCCAAATTGGCTTTGAACTTTGGCGTCGTAGTGGCGGGATGTACCCAGCCACCTCGGGCACCCTTGCCCGCGTCAATATGGACCCCGAAGTGGTCGCCTCGGGCGTAAAAGTGACGCGGCTTTTGATGGATAATATCCTTAAGTTCTACGACAGCGGCGAAATCAGCTCCTTCGCGGGGCGGCAAGTCCACGATCTCTTCCTCTTTATGCAGTGGCGGCTTTCGCGCTTGGCGCGTATTCGTGCCGAAATTGCTGACCACGCGGATAATGCTCAGGTGGCAATGGAAGAAAGTGAATATGCCAATAAGCTTGATGATAAGAATGAGTCCCTCCAGAAGCTAATCGCGAATGTTTCGCAGGCGAATCAGACCGTTATGCGCCAGATGACCCCCCGCGAAGGTCTGCAATTCGCGCTGGTGCGGGCGAACTTCCAGCTTGCGCGGCACTATGCGAAGCCCATTTTGGAGGCCGACCCCGATAATTCGGACGCGAACTTTGGTATGGGTATGAGCTTCTTCGAAGAAGGGCAGTACGCCCGCGCCGAGGAGTACCTCGCCCGCTGCTTGAAGCGCAATGAAAATGAGCCCGCCGTCTGGAATAACCTCGCCGTTATTAAGATGAAGCTCGGACGCTTCGAGGAAGCGAAACGCGATGCCCAAAAGGCACTTTCCATCATCCCTGACTCTATTGAAGTCAAGGATACGATTCGTGAAATCGAAAAAGCCATTAAGCAACGCGAGGATGATATGAAAATGTCCGCCGAACAGCGTGCGAAAGATGCTAAAAAAGCGGCGATGGATATTAGGAAATAACAATTATGAAGAGAAAAGAACTTGAGGACGAGATTCGCGGCGTTATTTTGGCGTCCGTTGAAATGGACGGACTCACCGCGGCGGATTTAGCCGCTGAGAAGCCCCTCTTTGGGGAGGGGGTAGGGCTCGACAGCATTGACGCCCTTGAAATTGGCGCGGCACTTCGCAAAAAGTACCAAGTTAAGTTCAAGGCGAATTCGGACGAGAACCGCGCACACTTTCACAGCATTGCCACGCTTGCGGACTTTATTGCTACCAATGCGGGCATTCCTTTAGAGGACTAATAACGATAGGAGAGATTATGAAAACTAGAAAAGAGATACTTTCTGCCATTAGCGATGTGCTCGTTGAGGAGTTTGAATGCGACCGCGCGGCACTTAAGCCCGAAGCACGCCTTTTTGAAGACCTCGACCTCGATAGCATTGATGCCGTTGACCTAATAGTCCGCCTCCAGAACCAAACCCAACTTAAGGTTAAGGCGGAAGATTTTAAGGCTATCCGCACCCTCGGGGATGTGGCGGATGTTATCCTTAAGTTGATGGCCGAGCAGGCTAAATGAAGCGCTTCGGCTGGACGCTCTTTTCTATAGCATTGGTATGGACTCTCTACTTTGTCCGTGCCAATGTTTGGTTTCGCTTCTATCCAGTCGTGATGGTGGCGATTGTTTGGATGACTTTTACCGTCTCGCTTTACCGCCGTCCCTTAATTGAATGTGTTGCCGCGCGCCTTGGAGCGAAGTTGGACGCGGCAGAAAAGTTATATTGCCGCAAAGTGACGCGGATTTGGGTTGTTTTCTTAACTTTTCACCTCCTCATAACGATTGCGACTCTCTTTGCCCCCCTCGAGATATGGGCGTTCTATAACGGCTTTTTAGCCTATGTCTTGATGGGAAGCCTCTTCTTCGGCGAGTGGCTGTACCGCCGGTGCGCAAGGGCGGGTAGGGGGTGTGCGCATCAGAGGCATAGGGGTCTTAGGAGGCCCGCTATGCCTCCCTGCGCAGACCCCTATGCCTCTGATGCGCAGGCCTCAGACCCACCCCTGCGCAGGGGCAATACCGTCCTCTTTAGGACCTCGGGCACCTCGGGCGCGGCAAAGGAAATTCCCCGCTCGGAAGGTTCCCTCCAAGCGGACGCCGAGGGGCTAGTCCGTGAATTCCCCGAAGTCTGGGGGGAGCGGGGGGTGACGGTTGTGTCGTCCGTCAGAGAAGAGCATATGTACGGAGCCCTCTGGCGGGTGCGTGCCCCCAAAGTTGCTGGACTCAATGTCGACCCGAGTGTTGTTACCTCTGTTGAGCAACTCCTTGACCTCGCGAATACTTATAAACGCATACTTTTCGTCACAACCCCCTCCTTTTTGGAGAAGGCGCTTAAACACCCTGACTTCCCTCTCCTAAGGGGCAAAGTTACGGATATTATTACCTCGGGAAGCCTCCTGCGCCGCGAAACATCTCGGGCGGTTCTTTCGGTTTTGAGGTTTAGTCCCCTCGAAATATTTGGCTGTACGGAAGTTGGCACGGTTGCTTCCCGCCGTCAGGGGCACGGAGATCTTTGGAAGGTCTATCCTTATGTTCGTGTAACCTCTATTCCATTGGGGCTCGCCGTTTATTCGTCGTTTCTAGAGGATAAGCCCTTTACGATGGCTGATGCCGTGGAGATGGTGGATGATACCCACTTTAGACTCCTCGGACGCACCGATCGCCGCGTAAAAATACTAGAAAAGTATGTTTCTTTGCCAGAAATTGAAACTATCTTCGAGAAACACCCCCTCGTCGAACGGGCACGCGCCGTCGTTTATTCGACAGGAGTGCCGCGTTTAGGTATGCTCATTGTGCCATCGAGCGCGGCACTTCAAAACCCGCCCGAGATTAGCCATATGCTAACAGCGCAATTGCGCAATGACCTGCTCCCTAAAATTACGGACGCGGCATTCCCGCGGCGTATTCGCTTTGTCCGCCAATTGCCCACCAACGAACAGGGCAAGACGACGGAAAGTGCCGCGCTCGCCGCCCTAAATGCTTGGGCACAGGAACCCTTTGTGACCCAATGGACCTCTTCCGCTACGGAACTTACCGCTACTTTGGTGTTTCCGAGCGATTTGAAGTGTTTTCAAGGACATTTCCCCGAGTTTCCCATCCTGCCAGGCGTGGCGCAACTTTATTATATCCGTCATTTTGCCCGCCAAGTTTTCCCTGACTTCCCTGAGGACGGAGCCTATCGCCGCCTTAAGTTCCAGAAGATTATCCTGCCGAACGCCTCTATTAAATTGCGGGTCGTGAAGACAGAGAAGGGCTTTGATTGCTCTTTGACGGGCGAAAATGGAGTTTGCGCCTCCTATTTAGCGGAAGGAAGTGACGCGTGAAAGGGCTTGTTTTAGTCGTCTTTTGCGCTATTTTCGCGAGTTTAAGCGCGGCAGAATTGCCGTCCGCCTGCCAAAATGCCCTCTGGAGAGCACTGGACGCGGATGCCGCGTGGAAAATGGAGCGTACTTTTCAAGGGTCGGTGCGTCCGCTCGTTTCTACGGGCATCGTTTCTTGTGCACGCTTTCGCGGCATTGTTTGGGATATGCGATTTCCCCTAGTTTCCACTATCACGATGACCACGAATGCGATGGTTTTCGCTGATGAAGAGGGTATGCGGATAAAAGATCTCGCCGATTTGCCTTATTATGAGGAAATTCGCACCCGAACGGACGCTTTTTCGCGCGGCAATAGCGCGGCATTTGATGGACTCTTCGCTTGGCAGGTAGAGACACCTAGTACAAACAGCTGGAAGTTGACCTTAACTCCGTCCCTTGCCCCCCTCGAACGGCTTTTTACTCGAATTGAGGTGGCGGGAACGGACGAAATTACGAATGTCGTTTGGTACACAGCGCAACAAGGTAAGATTAATCTTACCTTCAAGGAACTCGGGCGCGGCACTCATCAGCTGTGGCAAAAGGAGGCGAAATGAGCAAAAAACGCCTTCTTGCTTGCATTTTTACGCCATTACTTCTTGCCGCGTTAGGGGCTACGCTTTATTGGATTCGCCCTGTTCGGCTGGAGACTTCCCTTTATGACCTCATTGGTTCGGCGGGTAAGGCAATTCCTGCCGCGTTGCGGAATCCCGTGAATGAACTTGTGCCAGTCATCGTTTCCGCCCCCGACTGCGACCTCGCCCAAAGTGCCGCGACAAATCTTGCCGCGAGATTGGAAGGGGCGACTAACTTCGTTGCCCAAGTCCACGCACGCGTTGATGGTAAAGAATTTATCGAATTCATCAATTTTTGCCGCGTTAACGCGGGCGGACTCGTCTCCGAAAGTAGCCGCGAACTCTTGAAAACACCCAAGGGACGCGCCAAACTCGCCCGCCGCGCCTTGCGTTCTTATCTTTCTTCCCCCGTTCCCACGGTGTTTTCGCCGACGGAAGACCCGTTCGGTCTCCTTAATGGCTATATAACCTCGCTTCCGTCCACCTATTCGGGGTGGATGCCGTGCCACGGACTCCTCTCCGTCCAAAAGGATGGCAAGAGAAACATCCTTCTTCTTGTCGAGCTTCGTCCTGAGGTTTTGGCGGATACTATGCGGTTAATCGAGTTTAAGGAAGCCTTTGACGCGATTCGGACGGAACTTATTTCCGAGCCTGTTTCGGCTGTGGCGTGCGGCGTCCCCATTCACACTGCTACAACTGCCGCGCGTTGTCGCACTGAAATGAGTGGTTTAACGCTATTTTCCGTTGCTTTTATTGTCCTTTTGAGCTTCATTGTCTTCAAGTCGATTAAATGGATACCCTACCTTTTCTTGACGCTTCTTTGTGCTTCCTTGGCTGGAAGTGCTGCGCTCATTGCCTGTTTTGGTGCCGTTCACGCCCTCACTTTCGTTTTGAGTACCACGGTTCTTGGACTTGTCGTCGATTATGCGTTCCATAAGCTTTTGGCGACCTCTGAAAACGCGGCACATGTGGTCCGTGGGCTGGTTGTCTCTTGCTTAACTACTGAAATTAGCCTTTTGCCTCTCATTTTTAGCGGAATACCTGTTCTTCGGCAAGCGGCTGTTTTCTTGGGTGTGGGACTCGCCGCGAGTTTATTGAGCGTCCTTTATTTGTATCCTGCGGTCACGGTCAAAGCACCCCTTGCTCCCGCCACTACATCTTCACGACTTCGATTTCGCCTACCCCTTTTTCTTCCTCCTTTCGTTTTGGGGGTAGGCGTTCTTATTTTCAAAGCACAATTCGCGACGGAACCCCAGGCGATATACCGTCCGACCCCCGAACTCGCCCAGGCGGAACGGCTTCTTGCCGAATGCAGTGGGCTTGCGGATAAGACTCAGGGATTTTGGGTAATTGAGGGAAGCGATTCGCTCGATTCCCTCCTCGAAAAAGAGGAATCCCTTAACC
>CAVLAC010000031.1:0-18823 GCA_963661055.1 bacterium
GAAAGAATCGGGCGTAACCGCAGCAAGCTAGACTGAAGGTGAGGAGCGGGAGGGGCGGGCGAGTGTTGAGCGGAGTGAGACGGGCGGACGCGGGGCGTGGACAAGCAAGACACCCGCATCAGGGCGGGTTAGCACGGTTGCCGCCCGCCGTACCGCATATTGTCAGGCACAAGATACAGTCGAAGGCAAAAAGGCGCAAAAAACTGGGGCTCTGCGTGAGATAATGGTGCTAAAACAGCGACTTTATGGGGCGCCTTGCACTTCATAATGGGCGCGCCCGCGCTTCTCTTTGGGAAACCAACGCGTTGGTTTACAAAAAGCAACGCGTTGGTTTTATAAAAGCAACGCGATGGTTTTGCAAAAGCAACGCGTTGGTTTCCCGTTCCCCTCCTTGACCAAACCCGTTCTCCTGCGCTTCGCGACCCATAGCCCTTAGCCTCCCACCCCATTCTTCTCCGCTACTTAAGCCTATTTAGACAAGATTACAGGATTAGTTTTTAACCCGAGAGGCACAAGGGCACAGAGTTTCAGAAAAGTGGAGGGCGGCTCGTGCGGGTGTCGCCCGCCACTACATATCGCGCAGGGAGAGCGAGATGAACTCAGGCGTTACCTTGCGCGGAAGCCCAAGTGCTTCACGCGCCACAGCAAACTTCGCTTTAAGCAATTCTAAATCAATGCGCCTAGCCTCGCGCTTTATCTCCGCAATTTGGTAGCATCCATCTAACTCATTCTCTGCAATGAGGTCGATCTCGTTTTCGCCTTTCCTATCCCACCAACTACCCAGTCGCGACCACGCTCCCGACTCCTCATATTTCTTACGGAAGTAACTCTCAAGCGCTAACCCACTAAAAGTTGGATAATCCCGCTTTACAAATTGACGCAACAAGCCAAAGTTCTTCATTTGCACCATACCATCGTACTTGAAGATAAAACGGAACCAGAACCTATAGAAAGGGTCATTAATCTGATAACGAACCAGCCGTGCCGTTTTTGAGCCAAAAGGCATCCGTTTAGAAATAAGATGGTAATCTTCTTCTAGGCGTGTAAGATAACCGCCCACGGGACGCCCCACCGCCTGCTCTATCTCATTTCGCGTTGTAACGCCGCGCGCAATCACTGAAAGAATCGAGAAGTAGACCGCATAATCGCGCCCAAACTCATCACCCAAAAGAATTCGCCCTTCTTCTAAAAAGAATGAGTCTTCCGACACAGCCACCTTTAACATCTTACCGAAATCTGTTGCCCCTGCATCCATTAAAATAGCCACATATTTCGCGACACCGCCAGTGAATGCCCAAAGAGCCAATAAATCTTCAGGCGTATAATCCTTCTTGTGATAATGCAAAATGGACTTCAATACTGCAACGGAAAATGGTTCAACACGCATAAACGCCGTTTGGCGTCCGTAAAGAGGCTCTTTGCGATTAAGAAATATCTTATTAATGAGAGTATTAATCGACCCACACACAACAAGATTCAGGTGCGCGCTACCGTGCTCACGGTCCCAAAGCCCCTGCAAAATACTAAATGCAGAAGGATTGACGCGATAGAAGTCTTGAAACTCATCAATAAATACCGTAATGGGATGTTCTTTCGAGACTCTGAACATCTCCCGCCAAAAGCCCTGAAGCGTATGTATCTCAGAGGAAACAGAATTAGGGCATACGCGATTAAACTCCTCTACAAAGTCCGCCACGAGATCCGACTCGCTCTTGCGTGACACAAAAAGATAAACAAAGTCACGATCTCCTAGAGCACGCTTAACAAGTTCCGTCTTGCCAATGCGGCGACGCCCCGTGACAACTGTAAATTGAGCCTCCACGAGACTCTTCTCTCGAAGAGCGCGTAAGACCTCAATCTTATCCTCTCTATCAAAAAACTTCATACTACAATTCTCCTTCGTACGGACTCTTCGCCGCGCCGAAAAAGCGGGTACATGTTTCAGCAACCACGGTTTCCGAAACGGCGGTTGCTGAAACTTGTCCGCTAGGATTCGGCTAATATTATACCAAAAAATGCGCTCTTCTCTCAAGCACAAACTGCCGCGCAACGATGGAATGTACGGGAGTCTCCCAACCCTCATGTCCTAATGGTAGGGGGCGGAGTCCCTTCCGCCCCGTGAAAAATGGCTGTGTTAGAGTGAAAGAATCGGGGGGCGGTTAATGCTGCCCGCGACCCTGCCAAAGCTCTATGTACCGCGTTACGCCAGTTTCAAGAGCACAACTTCTTGTACTCTTCTACATAGAACTTTGCAACATCGTCCCAAGTAAGCGCATTAAATGGCATAACATCTAAACGTCCAGCCTTGTCATAAAACGCTTGTAATTGAGTAATCGCCTTAGTTTCATCCCAGTCATCGCAGAAAGAAATATGAGTCGGCTTATCATAGCCCCATGCCCACGGACGATTCGCAAGCAAAAGAGGCATTTTATATGCCGCCGCTTCATAAACAGCAATACAGCCACTTTCGCCTTTCGACAAGAGCACATAGCCCGAGGCGTTCCGTTCAATGCAATCACGCCATTCTTTACTTACATAACCTGGATAAAACACATACTTATTATCAACCGCAGCTTCAAATGCCTTGAAATATGGGTCTGTTAGCGTGCGGCTTCCCATAAACACAATCGGAACTTTCGCGAGTTTGGCATACCGCGCCAAAAGAACTGTCTGCTTGCGGGTGGAGATATTAGCACACGATACCAAATACTTATCAGGGAATCCCTTCTCTTTGATATCGAGTCCACCGCTAATGTACATATCCTCGGGGTCATAAGCGTGAGGTATAATAAGCGTCTTCTCTTCTGGGATAAATTGCGGAAAGAATCGCATAGCCGTTTCTTTATCATTTATATGGATAAAATGAATTTTATCCATATAAGGCAAAGCATTCCAATAGCCAAACCTTTTTGAGATGCCCAAAGGCAAATGCGTCAGTACCTTATACTTAAAAACAGCTTTGCGTTTCTCTTGTTCAGACAAGTTTGTCGCAAAGTCAAAGATCATTGAAAGAAATGTCTTTATGCCGCGTTCTTTTGCCTCCCGCGCGGCAATTGGCACAGGGGCTAGAAAATGAATCAAATCCACATCTTTTTGGCGCTCATCCCACCAACGCGCAAATTGAATATCCACTCCAAGCTTGGATATGGCTTTCTGCAATTTAAGCGCGTGCGTCGTCTTCCCTCCTGGGGTTAGAAACGCATTCGTCGTATCAAACAACAATACTTTCATTGGGTACTCCTTCGGTTCTAACTATTCGCAACTTTCATCGGCGAATATTATATCATATTTTAACCGAAGAGTGTGGGGGATTTTATTCGTGGGGAATACGAAGGCGGGTGGCGAGGGTAGCGAGGGTGGACATATCACACGGCTGACCCTCAAATGTAATCGCGTTCTTGCCTACGCGCGGCACAATGTGGAAGTGCAGGTGGGGCACGGTTTGTCCAGCTGCCTCGCCATTATTTTGAAGGATGTTGAATCCGTCACAAGGCAGTGCCGTTTTGATATGCGCGGCGATTTTCTGGACGCGTGCGATGATTTCCTGTAGCTTCTCAGTGGGTGTATCGAGGAGTCCAGCATAGTGTTCCTTCGGGATGACGAGCGTATGCCCTTCTGAAAAAGGGTTGATATCCAAATAAGCGAGTACGAGATCGTCCTCATAGACCTTGAAGGACGGAATCTCCCCCGCCGCGATAGCACAGAATATGCAATTGTTCTTCATTTTAGCATTCCTTTCTTACTTGCCCATATCAAAAAGACGCAAAGTGCCGCGAAAGTCCGCTGGGAGCGGCGAGTGCACTGTGATTTTCGCGTGCGGGTCGAGCGGATGCGGCAATTCGAGGGTCGCCGCGTGCAACATCTGCCTCGGAATACGCATAAGGCGCGGATCGCGTGCGGATTTAAGTCCAAAAACGCGGTCGCCCAAAATCGGTGCACGGACCGAAGCCAAATGCCGTCGAATCTGATTGGTGCGCCCCGTATCAATCTTGACCTTGAGGAAACTCGCGTCAGGTCCCGTCGCTTCACGGACCACCTGCGAAACGGCGCGCTCTCCGTCGAGAGGCTTTTCTATCTTCAAGTGTGCATAGGGGAAGCGTCCGAGCGCAATGGCGCGATAGACCTTCGTCACTTTATGAGTCTTAAAGAGTTCGATTGCCGCGACAAGTGCCGCGTGATTCTTCGCGAAGAGGAGGCAGCCTGTCGTATCGCGGTCAAGGCGATGGACGGCTTCCAGCGTCGGAATCTTCTCTTGCACACGCAAAATCGCTTCCACGCTCTTCGGGTCATCGCATGTGACGAGTCCAGCGGGCTTATCACAGACGAGATACGCCTCATCCTGCCAAAGAACGCGCACATGCCGCTTCGTGGGGGTCGTGCCGCGCGAAAGTGCCGCGCTTCCTGTACTCAGGGCGGACTGCTTTTGTGCCCCCTTTACCACGGCGGACGGGATTTCCACCTTATCGCCCGTCTTGAGTGTGTGCCGCGCCATCCAAATACACGTGTGATTCACCCACACACTGCGTCCATCAATGACCGCCTTCGCCGTCCGCCGCGAGAGCGCGAACTTCTGGACGAGGAAATCCTGCAAGAGTTTAGCGTCCGGCTTGTTCACAACGAGTGAGACGAGTCCTGCCGCGTGATGGGGTGCTTGTCGCTTCATAGAGATCCTAACCAATCAAACAATGAGCATGCAATCTCCGTAAGAGAAGAACATGTAATTTTCACGAACGGCCATCGCGTAGGCGCAAAGAACGCGTTCGCGCCCCGCCAAAGCCGAGATCATCATAAGCAAGGTGGACTGCGGCAAATGGAAGTTCGTCAGCATACAGTCACAAACCTTAAACTTATAAGGCGGGTAAATAAAGATATTCGAAGCCCCCGTACCTGGCACAACAAGCGGTTGCCCTTCGGCATCTGGACGATTCGCCACCGTCTCGAGGGTGCGCACCGTCGTTGAACCTACGCAAAAGACGCGTCCGCCGCGCAATTTGCAGGCATTAATGGCGTCCGCCGCCTCGGGCGAGACGGTAAACGCCTCGAAGTCCATTTGGTGATCTTCAATATTTTCCGCCTTCACGGGACGGAAAGTGCCAGGTCCGACATGGAGCGTAATTGCGACACGCTTTACGCCTTTCGCGTCGAGCGCGGCAAATATCTCGGGTGTAAAGTGAAGTCCCGCCGTGGGCGCGGCGACACTACCAACATGCTTCGCATAAATCGTCTGATAGCGTTCGCGATCCTCAAGCTCCTCGGCACGCGTGCCTTCGCGCTTCACATAGGGCGGCACAGGTGTGTGCCCAAATTCGTCAAGGAGTTCCATTAGCGGCTTCTCACAAAGGAACTCGACCTTCCACATCCCAATGCCCTCGAGGGGCTTTAGGAGGCGGACTTTGAGTTCTTCGTGCGGACCAAACACGGCGACCTGCCCTTCGCGGCACTTGCGTCCCGAGCCAATCATACAATTCCAGACCAGCTCTTTGACGGTTTCCGCCTCAGGCGCGGCGGCAATCATAAGGACTTCGACCGCACCTTCCGAATCGGACCATTTACCTATGAGCCGCGCGGGAAAGACTTTCGTATCATTGACGACGAGAAGGTCGTTGGGGGTAATATACTCAACAATATCCGCGATGTGGCGGCGCTCCAAAACGCCTGTATCGCGGTGGAGCACCATCATCTTTTCCGTGCCACGCACGGCGGCAGGATGCTGGGCGATGAGTCGCTGGGGGAGCGGATACCAGAATTGCGAAGTCTTCATGACTTAAAGATATAAATCTTATTTTCCGTCCCTTTGATGAGGCGACCGATATTGGCGCGGTGCTTAAAGATGACGAAAAGCGAGATGAAGGTCACGAGCACCGCCTGGGGAATATTCGCCGTGCCACTCGAACCGAGATAAGGGAGCCAAATCATAATTGCCAAAAACGCGGCGGCGGAACAACTACCAAGCGAAATATAGTGGGAAAGTGCAAAAACGACAATGAAGAGCGCGAAAGCGACCCCGACAAGTGCAGGGACGAGCCCGATAAGCATACCAAAGCCTGTCGCGACCCCCTTACCCCCCTTAAAGCGCATATAGGGCGTAAGCATATGCCCAATGACGCAGGCAAGCCCCGTAACAAGCGCGAGATGAGTCCACGCCGCGCCACTTCCCGCGAAATGCCGCGCGATGAGGACGGGGATGAGCCCTTTCAGGACATCACACGCGAAGGCGATGAAGCCCCACTTCTTACCAACCGAGCGAAATACATTCGTTGCGCCAATATTCTTTGAGCCGACCGTTCGAATATCGACCCCGCGCATCTTACCGATGAGAAAACCAAACGGAATCCCACCGATAAGATACGCAGCGCCGCAGAACGCAGCCCAAATGAGAGCTGATTCTTCCATTCTTCTTACTTCTTAGCCTTAGCTGTTGTCTTCTTAGCAGGAGCCTTCTTTGCAGGCGCCTTCTTGGCAGGTGCCTTCTTCGCGCACTTAGCCGCCTTCTTGCAGGCAACTTTCTTGCACGGAGCTTTCACCTTGCACGCGACTTCCTTCTTGCAAGAAGCGGTCTTCTTGCACGCGGTTGTCTTTTTGCTGCTCTTTTTAGGCAACGCAGCGGATTGCCGTTTTTTCGTTGTAGGCATGGGTTTACCCTTTCCTATTTATGTTAGCCCCTTTGCTAACAAATCGTCCAAAATCTTCTCGACAGGCGTGTAGGCCTTCTTCTTGTTATTGCAGTCCTTGCAACAAGGGACGCAATTCGACCGCACCGACTTGCCACCCCGCGCGACAGGGATGACATGGTCCATCGTCAGGTTCTCAGCGCCCACTTGCTTGCCGCAGTAGTGGCAAACGCCCTTCTGCAACTGGGCACGCCACCAGTCCGTCTTGCGCAACTGCCGCGCTTTTTCGCGCTCGCGGTGCATATGCTGAGGGTCAGGTTGGAGGTCGAGCCAATCTTCCATTAGGCGTGATCCTTTCCAATAAACTCACACGGAACTTTCCGTGCAAGCAAACCCTGAACAAAACGGACGCCATACGCAAGGTGCGTAACGACGACCCCGACGAAAGTGAGTAACCACACAAGCGGATTCAGACTGAAAGTCGTCACCGCCACAAGTGCCGCGTAGAGCGCAAGCGGCGCGGACGCGACACTCAGTGCCGCGCAAGGCAAAAACGCCGCGCTGAGCACAAGAAGAATAAGATAAAGGACGAAAAGGGAAGGAATAAAATACGATAAGTGCCGCGAATTAGACGGATACCGCTTCACAAAATAGCCGCGATGGAACGCATAGCGTCCGAGTTGCCGAAGGTGCGCGGCAAATAAGGCGCGGCGATGATGGTAGACAATAACCCACGGACTATAGAAAATGCGTGCACCCGTAGCAAGAATATCCTTACAGAGAAGCGTATCTTCGCCTGGCCAAAAGTCCGTGCGATAGCCTTTAATCGCGTCGAGAAGACTCTTGCGGACAAATAAGTTGCAACTCGGGTAGTCATCCACATCGCGGCAGATTCCGCCCGCACGATAGCGGTAGCGATAATTGCCTGAGACGAGCCAATTATCATAGACGCGCCCGCCCAACTTCGCAAGGAAGGTGTCATTCGGAGGCGTTACGCCAGGGCCGCCCACGGCACCCACCGTCGGGTCGCCGAATTCACGGACTCCGTACTCAAGCCAATGGCAATCGGGATAGGCATCATCATCAATGAAAGCGACAATTTCACCCTTCGCGGCGGCGAGTCCCTTATTGCGCTTCTCGGCAGGGCGCACCTTGCCCGTAGGAATGACGCGGCAATTGGGACTCCCTTCCAATGTCGGCTCAGTTTCATCAGGGAGAACGAGTACTTCGAAGTTGGTATAAGTCTGTTTGGAGAGTGCGTCCAGACACTCCTTTAGAACGGAACTCGCGCGTGGGCAAGCGATGATAACCGAAACGAGCGGCGGATAGGGTAACAGCGCGGGGACAGTGCGCGTCGCGTAGTAATTGAGGACGCGCAGGCGATAAAAGACGGCGAGGGAATCAATGGACATTGCCTTTACTGTGGAAGGCTTGAGGGCACCGAACTTGCTACCAAAGTTGATGATAACGGGTGCTTCAACAATCCGTGCGCCGCGCTGGTAGGCAATGGCAAGGAGCTCCAAATCAAAGGCATAAGTCTTCACCAGCATCCGCCCAAGTGCCGCGCCGAGGATATCGCGCTTAAAGAGCTTCATTCCCGTTTGAGTGTCCGTAATCGGCAAGCCAATTGTAAGGCGTACGAGCGTAAAGTACACCCAACTCACGAGGCGACGGTGCAACGGATACTGTACCACCGATTCGGGGTGCCGCTTTGAGCCGACTACGATATCCGCCTTCTTGTCGAGGAGTTCCGCGAAGAAGCGTGCGGTTTGGGCAGGGTTAATATCGAAGTCGCCATCAAGAAGAAGCACATAGTCGCCCGACGAAGCCTCAAAGCCCGCACGAAGTGCCGCGCCCTTCCCGCTATTCATCTCAAGGAAGACGGGCTTGATGACGACCGTCTTTGCCGCGTCCGCAAATTCCTTCGTCACGCTCTCAATTGCCGCGCGGGAGGAGTCCGTCGAACCATCGTCCACGGGGATAAGCTCGGCGCGGAGATTGTGCGAGGTGTAAAGCGCGGCAATTTTGCGCAGATTTTCCGCGATAGAAGCGCCGAGATTATAAACGGGCAGAACGACCGAGAGCCGTCCCTCGCCGATACATGCACTCGCTTGTGCCCACATCTCGGTTTCGTTCATCATATTATTTCAACCTCACGCGGGGGTCAAGCGCGGCATAAAGAAGGTCCGTCGCGAGGTTTACGAATTGGTACACAAGCGCACTCATCACCACAACGCCGCGTACGACGGCCATATCCGAAGAATGGGTGGCATTAATCGCGACGGAACCAAGTCCAGGTATCCCAAAGAAGCTTTCGAGGAGTAGAGAGCCTGTGAAGAGATAGGGAATTGAGAGCGAAACAAAGGTGACAATGGGGATAAGCGCATTCCTTAGGACATGCCGCACCATAATTGCCGCGTCCGATAAGTGCCGCGAACGCGCGGTGAGGACATAGGGTTTATAGATTTCATCAAGAATAGCCGTCCGAAAAAACCGCACATCGATTCCGAGCGAGCTCACAATGCCAATAAGGACGGGCAAGACGAGGAATTGTGCGCCCCCGTACCCCCAAATTGGGAAGAGGTGCGCCTTATAGGCGAAGAAGAACTGCCCTGCCAAAACCCAGACAACATAATTGACGCTCATAAGGATAGTCGAGACGACGAGTATCGACTTATCCACAAAAGTGCCGCGCTTGGCAGCGGAAAGAAAGGCGAGCATAAGCGCAACGAAAGTTCCGCCAATTAGCATAGGCACGGTCAGCGAAAGCGAAGGACCAACGCCGCGCAGGAGGACGGACGCCACAGACTCCTTTAACTCCACTGAATATCCGAGGTCGCCCATCACTAAGTTCTTGATAAAGATCACAAACTGCGAGTCAAGTGCGAAGATGAGTGGCTTATCGAAGCCGTAAAGCTTATTGAACGCGGCAATGGACTCCGCCGACGCGTTTTTGCCGAGGATGGTCTCAGCAGGTGAGCCGCCGACCACATTAAAAAGGATAAAGGTAAGCACGAGTATCCCGAAGGTGGTCGGGATTACTTGCAAAAAGCGCTTACCTATATACTTCAACATAAAGTCGGCGGGTTACTCCATTACGCGTTAATCGCCTTTTCGAGAAGCGTGGCGAGATACTCGGGGTCGCAAGATTCAAGGCGTTCCAGCGTCTTCGCCCAACGATATGCCGCCGAACCCGCCGCGTCAAACGGACGGTGCACGAGCAGATCATCGAAGGCTTTCTTACGTTCCAAATATTTCGTGCGCGTCTCAACGAGCTTCTCCTTAAAGCCCGCGACAAACGCCTGAGTAAACGCCGCGACATCCGAAAGATAAGGGACGCGCCGCCGCACAACATTGGCGTAAGGCGTAATGAGTTCCTCAAAGCTTTTTAAGTAACCGACGAACGAACCCGCGTGGTCAATAATCGCGATATTCTCGGGGAGTCCATCCGCACCCTGCTGAACAATTTCGTAGTTGCAGTCAAAGACATTATCGCCCGAGCTCGAGGTGAGACGACCGACAATCATATCCAAAGCTGCCGCCGCGCCCATAAGCTGCGCAAACTTCTTCGCGTAAGCGGGGTTACGAAACTTCGCGACAGGCACCTTATCGGACGCTGTGCCGCCCGTGTAGGCACGGATGAAGTAGTAGGCGCGAACCGTCGTGCCATTGTACTCGTTGTGCCCGCGATAAGGCTCAGCGAATTGTCCGTAGCCCACATACTGCGGCAGATTCATACCGAGCTGTTGGCACATCAAGCGGCGATCCATAATGTAGTCGGCGTAATCATTCGCCTCGAGAATGGACTGTAACAAGTTCTTGCCTTCGTCAAGATGTTCCGCGATGCCCCACTTCTGGAAGCGCAAAATCGCGACATACGGTTCATCGCGGCTCGTTTCCTTCAACTGCAAAATATAGATGGATCCACGATGTAATTCCGCGTCTGGACGGCGCGAGAGCGAATTCGCGATACGCCCCACATTCACATACTGGAGGTCACGATAGAACCGCATAAAGTTGAAGATGATATTGCGCACACGCGGGTCACAGATTTGCCCAAGCTCGGGGTCGTGCGTGCGGTTAAACTCATCCCAGAGAGGATCAAAGATAAGTTCGCCGCGATCAATGCGTGCGCCCGGTAGCCACTCGATTTGGCGGAAAAACTCTGGCGAAAGCCCCTGAATGAGTTCGCTACCATCAATCTCGGGCGCATTCGTCGACCGCGTCAGAATGGCACACATCGCATTACGCCACGCAAAGTTCTCTACGCTCTCGTCACGCAACTCAGCGGGGAGCGACATTCGCCAATCGCGGTCAATCTTATCCGTCGCCGCACGAAGCGCGTCATCCGTCATCTCATCTACCTTAATAGAACGGATAGCCTTCGAAATCTCAATCGGCGTAGAAGTCGGGAAGACTTCCGCCTCAGGATTGCCCATACGGTTGCGGCGCGAGAAGAGTTCCACGACTTCGCGAACCTGCTCACGAAATGCCGCAGCGGAAAGCTTCGCAACTTGGGAATAACCACCTACGGTCAAATAGCGCGTGCCCGTGCTGTGATTATAATAATAAATGCACTCGTGAGAAATGGCGACATGCGAAACTTCAATCAGCCGCTTCATATCATCCTGCGAAATCGGTTGCCGCGCCATACGCCAGTTTTCGCCGCGTGCACGAAGCGCATTGCGAACCTTAGCTGTATGGGTATTCAAATAACGGACGCGCCGCTTGGAAACGAACTTCTGCAGTTCTTCGTCCGCCTTAAAGGCGAGATCCATCCGCTCGGGGTCGGGACGGATGTAGACGATGTCTTCCGACATAATCAAGTCGACGGAGTTTTCCATTTCTGCCGCGACTTCTTCGGGGGTCAGCGCGGGCTGATTTTCCTTCGCGCGTTCCGCATTAAGCGTATCAATCCACAATAAGCGCTGGGTCGCGTGGACACCACGCGCGGTAACGAGTCCGGGCGTCTTAAAGAAGATTGTGCCAATGCGGCTCAACAGACGACCCTGCTCATCTCGGGCAAATAGTTTTTCACCAATGATTTTCATACCATTATTATATCATATTTAGCACTGCTTGCGTTCAACTTTTACACAAAAGTGCTATTTACGCGTCAATCCAGTCAATTGCCGCGTGGGCGCCCACTTCATCGCCCTGGGGCATTTTGACGCGAAGGTCAAGCGCGTGCAAATAAAGCCGCGAGGCTTTCTCGCCGCCGTATTTCACATCGCCGATAATCGGATGTCCCGCTTCTGAGAAATGGACGCGAATTTGATTCTTGCGTCCGCTCTTAAGGTCGACCTCGACGAGTGTCGTGCCGTCTTCAACTGAAAGCTTGCGCCATACCGTCTTCGCGAACTTCCCAAAGCGCGGATCGGCGACGCTCTTCACTTTCATCGTCACTGGATTATCGCGCAAGTACGACTCAAAGACGCCCTCATTCTCGCTGAGCACTCCGCTCACACGAGCAAGGTAAGTCTTTCGGGCAATCTTGTTCCAATTCTCGCGCAAGGTTTCCGCGAGGGCTTGGCTCTTCGCGAACATCAAGACTCCGCTCGTCTCTCGGTCAAGGCGATGGACAAGCCACGCGCGCCGCGAGCTTTTCCACTGTCCCTTGCGAAGATAGTCGGTTAGGATATTCTCTGCTGTATATTGCGTCTCGCGTGCATAGCGTCCCTGAAGGCGCGTGTGGGTTGTGAGCATTCCCGCAGGCTTATCGATAATAATGACGCGGTCATCCTCAAAAAGGATGGGGAATGGTAGAGCAGGTTTTCTCATGCGTCGAGGCTAATTTTAGGCGCCTTAGGCGCGAGGACGACCTTAACGCGCAAACGCCGCGCTAGTGCCTTCGCCAGTGCCGCGACACCATAGGTCTCAGTCTCGTAGTGCCCCGCGAGAATCATCTTCATACCGACATTCTGCGCGGCAATTTGGTCGCCCCAACTCGCCTCGCCTGTCACATAAAGATCACAGCCGCGTTCTTTCGCTTCCACCGCGAACTCGCCTGCACCGCCCGAGCAAATTCCAACGCGGCGTCCGTCTTTTAATTGGGCAATGACACCAATGATATTGCCGTGATAGGAGAAGGCAGGCTCAATCTTCGTCGCACCAAACGAACGCGCGAGCTCCCAATTGTTGCCTACTTTCGGGTTTGCATCGAGCGGCAAATGAACGGCATAGAGCGCGAGATTATGCTTCATCGCCGTCTTTACGACGGCATACTCGCTCCCCATGAGCCGACGAATGCCGCCGCCCCACGAAATGCCGTGATGGACGACGGCGAGTTGCGCACCCGCCGCCGCCGCGTCTTCAAGAAATTGAACGGAAGCATCGACGCCAAAGGCAACAGCCTTTACCTCGTCCCCTTCACGAGCGATTTGGAGTCCGTTATTCGAGACATCGTCGAACGCGGCACAATTAAGGGTCCGCGAAAGCCACGAGGTAATCCGTTCAAGTTTCATAGGCATTACGGTGCAATAAAGAGTGGCGACATAGCTGCCGAGCTATTTTCCGCGCCGTTGAAGTAGAACTCCTGCCCCGTCGCGTCCATAACGCTGCGCCACAAGTCACTCTTGAGGGAAAGCGTCTGACGCTCGAATGTCGCGAGCTTAATCGGCACAAGCGCATAGCTCTCGCCGAGATTGCCCACAACACAATTCGTGCGCCCCGCCATTGCCGCGTGCACCGCGTTTCGCGCGAGCATATAGCAACGGATAGCGTCCGTACCTCTCGCGGGCACCGAACGAATGGTGTAGCTGGGGTCGAAGTACTTAACGGAACTCTTAATCTTCTTCGCGGCAAAGTACTCGGTAATCTTGCACTTCAGAAACTCGCCAATATCCTTCTTGAGGATATTGCCACTCGCGTCGCGGCGTTCGGGCTCGCCCTGGATGAGGTTCTGCCCCGCGCCTTCCGCAACCACGATGACCGCGTGGGTCTTGCCTGCCGCGAAACGGTTCTCAAGTGCCGCGAGGAGCCCGTGAGGACCTTCGAGCGTGAAGTCCATTTCAGGGACAAGGCAAAAGTTGACGACAGGATTCGCGATTGAAGTATACGCGGCAATAAAGCCTGAGTCGCGCCCCATCAGCTTAACAAGCCCAATGCCGCCCGCCGTGCCCTTCGCTTCGACATGCGCGCACCGCGTCACAGCCGTCGCTTCGGCGACTGCCGTCTCAAAGCCAAAGGAGCGTCCAACAAATTGGAGGTCGTTATCGATGGTCTTCGGGATGCCGACAATGGAAATCTTGAGTCCGCGTTTCTTAATCTCTTCCGCCACATCGCGTGCACACCTGAGGGAGCCGTCGCCGCCAATACAGAAGAGCACATTGATGTTCATACGGATGAGTGTATCCACAATCTTTTCAGTCGGTTGCTGTCCACGGCTTGAGCCGAGGATTGTGCCGCCGTTTTCGTGGATGGTGTCAACGACATCTGGGTCGAGCATTATCGGCTGATAGCCAAAGTCGGGATTGAGCCCCGCATAGCCAAAGCGAATGCCGAAGATATTCTTTACGCCGTAGTCGAAAGTCAGAATCTCAACGAGTCCCTTAATGACATTGTTGAGACCTGGGCAAAGCCCGCCCGCCGTGACAATACCGACGCGCGTCCAACTGGGGTCGTGGAATATCATCTCGTGAGGGCCCGCGCGCTCAAAGGTCGGCGCGTGCCCGAGCTTCTCGCGGATGTACCGCAAGTAAGACTCATTTTCCGTCACGAGAATGCGCTCGCCATCACGAATGAACTCGTGGTGGCGAACAGGGGAGAGAATACGGCATTCGCCGAGGGTCTCTACCTCACATGAATAGTCCCCCTTGTGGGCGGCAATCTTTTCGAGTGCCGACGCCATTGAGGGGTCTCCGGTGCGTTGTTCTGGTGCCATCTTAGTAGATTAGATTAGCGACTTATAGAGTTTTTCAATGTCCTTGACCGTGCAGTCACGCGGATTGCCCGGGCGGCACGCGTCCGCATACGCGCTCTTCGCGAGGAACGCGATATCTTCCTTCTTAAGGACGCCCTTCAAGTCTTTCGGGATGCCAACATCCTTCGAGAGCTTCTCAACGGCCGCAATCGCCGCCTTACGCGCATCGGCGAGGGACATCTTTTCGACATTCTTAACGCCCATCGCCGTCGCAATGGCGCGGTACTTCTCGCCTGTCTTCGGCGCATTGAACTTCATCGCCGTCGGGAGCAGAATCGCGCACGCCTTGCCGTGCGGCATATCGTAGAGCGCGGAAAGTCCGTGCGCCATCGAGTGGTCGACACCAAGACCGACATTCGAGAAGCCCATACCCGCGATGTACTGCCCGAGCGCCATACCCGCACGCCCCGAGGGCTTGTTGGCAACCGCGTCACGCAAGTTCGCCGAGATAAGGCGAATCGCCTCGAGGTGCATCATATCCGTCATCGGGCACGCCGCCTTGGTGATGAAGCCTTCAATCGCGTGAGTAAGCGCGTCCATACCCGTGAAGGCGGTGAGCCCCTTGGGCATCGAGGACATCATATCGGGGTCGACAAATGCCGCGACAGGAATGTCGTGAGGGTCAACGCAGACGAACTTGCGGTGCTTCTCAACATCCGTAATAACATAGTTAATCGTCACTTCCGCCGCCGTGCCCGCCGTGGTGGGAACCGCGAAGATGGGCTTAGCGGGGAACTTCGTCGGGGCGACACCCTCGAGAGAGCGCACATCCGCGAACTTCGGATTCGCCGCGATAATGCCGACAGCCTTGGCCGTATCCATCGACGAGCCGCCGCCAATCGCGATGATGGCATCCGCCTTCGCCACTTTGAACGCCTTCACGCCGTCCTTCACATTCTTGATGGTCGGGTTTGGCTTAATCTCGGAATAAATTGCATACTTGATTTTCGCCTTGTCCAGAAGATCCGTCACCTTCTTCGTGACACCGAACTTAATCAAATCGGGGTCAGAAAACACAATCGGCTTCTTGAGTCCGCGCGCGGCGAGCTCCGTCGTAATGCTCTTGATGGCCCCTGCACCATGATAGGAGGTTTCATTGAGGATGATTCGATTAACCATTTTTGTATTCCTTTATTTGTGTTTGGAAATGACTTTCTCTTACTTGCCCGTTACCTTCATCTTGTAGCCGTTGAAGGTGTGGGTGTTGTAAAGCGGCTGTTTCGGTGTCGCCAGGCCCATCGCGCGGCGAATCGCGAGGAAGTCCTCAACGGACTTCTTGCCGACCTGCTGCAACTTCGCGCCGTGCCCCGCCGCGAGCAGCAAGACTTGGCAGTAGGCATCCGCATTTTCCGCGAACCATTCCGCCTCTTCAACATCGCGTCCGCCACAGACAATGCCGTGATTTTCCATAAAGACGACATTCGACTTCTTCGCCGCCTCAGCGACATTCGCCGCGACTTCGTCCGTACCAGGCGTGCCGTAGGGGGCAAGGGGAATCTGGTCGAGGAAGATATCCGCCTCGGGGTTAATGCCATTCGGGGGAACAATGCCCGCGAAGAGAAATGCATTGCAGTGCGGCGGATGGCAGTGCATACACGCGTTCATGCCCGTCGCCTTCATCATCGCAATGTGAACCCGCACTTCGCTTGTGCGCGGACGGTAGCCGCAAAGTTGCCCCGCCGACATATCACAAAGGCAAATATCCTCTTCTTTCATAAAGCCCTTGCAACAGAGCGTGGGCGTACAGAGAATCAAATCCTCGCCGACCCGCACGGAAATATTGCCGCCATTGCCGTCCGTATAGCCGCGCGCATAAATCCGCCGCCCCATTTCGCAGATTTGCTGTTTGACCTTGCGAATCGCAGGCGACTTGAAGAACTTATCAAGCGCGGCACGCGTCTTCGGTTGCGGACCCTTCTGCCAGTCGTAGACACGATTGACGAGTGGAGGATTAATATAGAGTTTCTTATCCATTACTTATTACCTTTTCGTTGACGAAGTATTTCGTAAAGTGTGACGGCTGTGGCGACCCCCGCATTCAGCGACTCAAAGCCGCCTGGCATCGGCAATTCGGCGATGAAGTCACACGTGCCGCGCACGAGACGCGAAAGCCCCTTGCCTTCCGCCCCCACGACAAGCCCGACACGCCCCTTGAAGTCGACTTCGGTATAATTGCGGGCATCTTCGCCCCAATCAAGTCCCGTGAACCACAAGCCCACCGCTTTCAAATCTTCCATCGCACGCACGACATTGACGACATGTGCGACTTTAATGTATTCCGCGCCACCCGCGCTCGCCCGCGCCACGGCGGGCGTAATCCCGCACGCGCGATCCTCAGGAATGACGACACCCGTCGCCCCCACCGCGCACGCCGTTCTCAGGATGGACCCGACATTCTGCGGATCTTCCAAGTGGTCAAGCACCACAACAAGCGCATTCTCATCTTCTTTTGCCGCGTCGAGGATTTCTTCAAACCCGACATACGGATACCCCGTCACCTTGAGTGCCACGCCCTGGTGATGCCCAAAGCGCGTGAGTTTATCAAGTTGGGCACGCTCCATCGTGCGCACCACAATCCGCCGCGCGTGCGCTTCATCACGGATGCGCTTGAGTTGGTCGTCCTCATCGGGTGTCGCGGGCGGGAGTACAATTTCCGTCGCCGTGCGCCGCCCCGCCGCGAGCGCTTCCTCCACGGGATTGCGTCCGTAAAGCCATTCGCCGCCCGTCACCATCTCGCGCGGGCCTTTATGATGTTGCATATGTTGATTATTCGCCATTTCTTGGTTTATATTATACCAAACTTTGCTCCCAAACGCCAAAGGAAAACGCAAGAGGCAGGGACGCTTTTTGCCCCTGCCCCAAATGTCTTCAGCCTCTATCGCGGCACTTATTTGCCGAAATAGCGCTTGAGAAGACCCTCAAAGCCCGCGCCATGCCGCGCTTCATCCTTCGCCATCTCATGGACGGTGTCGTGAATCGCGTCATAACCGAGCTCCTTCGCGCGCTTAGCAATGGCGAGTTTTGCCGCGCAGGCACCCTGTTCAGCGTCCGCCCGCATCGCCACATTCTTTTCAGTCGAGGAAGTGACAACCTCGCCCAGCAACTCCGCGAACTTAGAAGCGTGCTCCGCCTCTTCATAAGCATAGCGCTTAAACGCTTCCGCCACTTCAGGGTATCCCTCGCGCTCCGCTTGCCGCGACATCGCTAGATACATCCCCACTTCAGTGCATTCGCCCATAAAGTGGTCCTTAAGTCCCTGCGTGACTTCCGCGTCTTCTACCTTGCCCGCGCCCACCGTGTGCTCACACGCCCAGACCTTCTTGCCAGTCGCGGCGGCTTCCTCACGGAACTTTGAGCCCGGTACGCCACATTGCGGACAATTCTCCGGCGGCGTATCACCTTCATGCACATACCCACATACGGGGCAGACCCATCTTTTCATTGTTCGTTTCTCCTTCTCGGCTTGCACCGATTTGCTTTTGTTGTTTCTTGCGTCCGTGTGCCCTTCTCAGCGCACTTGGAACACAAACCATAGTAAAGTAACTGCTCATCGTCCGTACGGAACCCTCGCGGCAAGTTCGCATACGGCTTATTGTGAGGCTCCTCGACGGCAACATCAAAGAGCCGTCCGCATCCGCGGCACTTGAAGTGAGCGTGGAACTTCGCGCTCCCATCATACCGCACCTCGCCATCCTCAATCGAGACGCGCCCAATGAGATGCTCATCGGCAAGCTTCTGCATCGTCGCGTAGACCGTCGTCTTCGAGAGCGTCGGTATCTTCTTGCGCAAATCTAGAAACACCTTGTCTACCGACGGATGGTCCACCCGACCATAGACATAGTTGAATATCGCTAAACGCTGAGGCGTCGGCGAAATCCCGTGTTCGGATAGTAATTTAGACACTTCTGTAATCATTACAGTTAAGATTATATTACATTCCGCGCCCAAATGCAAGCACTTTTTCGCATGCCGTGTTATCTCACTCCGAGAGCACGCAGAGAGAAAGAGGAGCTCCTATAAGCAAAAAATTCAATTGTCAAAGATCAAATTGGTAGGGGGCGCAGTCCCTTGCGTGACCGCTGCCGCTACTTCGTGTGGCGAATGGCGGCGCGTTGGGCGTAGGCGGCTTTGAGGTCTTTCACGAACTGCGCGGCAGTTTTGCCGACCCACTTATTGTTGGTGCTCCAATAGCCAATTGCCGTGGAGCGTCCCGCCGCGTGCTCCGCCGCCAAGAACGCCTCAATCGCCGCGAGATAGCCCATATTTAGCGGGGCGGAAGGGACTCCGCCCC
>CAVLAC010000032.1:0-12302 GCA_963661055.1 bacterium
TTGAACCTTTTGCCAATAGTGTAGGGGGCATTTCCACTAAAAAGCCCGAAGAGCCCTACTTTTGCTGTTTCATCACAAAAAAGGAGGGGATATGAGAGTATTCCACTGGGAGGAAATCGCTTCAGGTGAATAGGACTCAAGCGCGGCAGATGGGGCTGTATAAGTTCTTGACGCGACAAGCCCCTGCTCGAGAGCCTCGGCAAACGCGGCAGGAGTGGGCTTCGCCAAGATTCCGCCTAGCTTAGGCAGAAGATCACGGCTCGCTAGGCAGTCCGTACACCCCACAGCAAGGCGTCCAACGACGGCACTTTCTATGAGAACAAGTCCAAAGCCCTCAATTCGACTCGGGAATGCCACGAGTGTTGCCGTAGCGAGGGTCGAGCGCAAGTCTGTGATATATCCTGGGAAGGCGACATCCGTAGCAATGCCCAATTTCTGGCAGAGACTCTGGAGCCGCGCGACGTCCTTATCTTTGCCCTTGCCCGCTAGTATGAGTTTAGCCGTTGGGACGCGCTTCTTAAGTAAGGCAAAGGCTCTCAGAAGGAGCTCTTGTCGCTTATCTTTATGGAAAGCGGCGGGATAAAGAATCGTTGGCTCGCCTGTCGCGGACGGCAGCGGCTGACTCGCGGGGGCGACATTGCCAATTGCGCAAATCTTGCCCTTATAATTGAGCACCTTGCGTGTAATTTCGACATATTCGCTCAATAGCACCTGAATTGCCGTGCATCGCCTCAGTGCCCGCTTGATTTTCGCATTGCGAATCCAACGACGCGGTTTAAAAGCACTCGGTGGATAAATGTGGAATTGCTGGATAACTGGGGCTGGGAACGCTGTCGGGAACGCTGCGTCAAGGTCGCGTATCTCGTCCGTACCTGTAGAAATGATAAGATCAGGCTTTGCCGCGAGGAGTGTTTCTTTGAGCGCAGCAGTTGTGAGGGGGATACGCGAGACTTTCACGCGGCTATCCATTTCACACGACAATGCCGCGCCCTCGCCTGTCAGCAGGATTATTTCATGGGTAGCGGCAAGGAGTCCGCAAAGCGTCCCTACGGCGCGGTCGGCACCGCGTCCAGTCGTCATATTGTTCTTATAAACAACAATCTTCATCTGGCGAATATTATATCAAATTAAGGCGGATATGAGTAGGGGTAAAAGAAGAAAGCGCGGCAGAAAGTGCCGCGCTCTTCTTAGATAAATAGGGGACTCAAGTTCCTTGCGCCCCGCAATCTCTTAAGCACCGAGCTGCATACGCACAAAGCGCTTGATAGTGATGGGTGCGCCGCCGCAGTTCTTAGAAACACCCGCGAGGTACTTCTCAACCGAGAGGTCAGCGTCCGCCACATAATCCTGCTTCGTCAAGCAAATCTGGGTGCAGAACTTAGCCGCCATACCCTTCTTGATGCCCGCGAGAGCCTGTTCGGGAGGAAGCTTACCCTTCTGCTCCTTGAGCGCATTGAGCTTAATCTCGAGTTCCGCGTCAATCTCAGCCTGAGGAACATCCTCAGGATTGATGTACTTAGGCGCGTTCGCGGCAATCTGCAAGCAGATCATGTGAGCCGCTTCCGCGAGTTCCGCCGAAGCCGCGCACTTATCGCAAGGCGTGGAAAGCTCGACCATAACGCCAATCTTGCCACCCATATGGATGTAGCCCGAGAGAACACCAGTTCCTTCGAGGACATAGCGCTCACTACGACGAATCTTGACATTCTCGCCTGTCTTGGTGAGGAGCATCTTGTAGTCGTCTTCGAGAGCCGTCGAGACATCCTTGCCTTCGAGAGCCGCCTTCGCCGCGTCATCAACAAACTTGATGAACGCTTCGGTCTTCGCAACGAAATCCGTCTCGCAGTTCACTTCCGCAAGCGCCATAGACTTCTTATCCTCGGACACGGCGAGCGCGACAATGCCCTGCTTGGACTCCTTATCGACGCGCTTGGCGGCGACGGCGAGTCCCTTCTCACGCAAGTACTTAACAGCCTCGCCCATATCGCCGTTCGTAGCGGTGAGCGCTTCTTTGCACGCGCCCATACCCGCCGCAGTGGCTTCGCGGAGCTCTTTAATTTGCTGAATGGTAATAGCCATTGTAAATTCCTTTCTTAGTAATAAGATTACTCAGCCTTAGGCGCTTCCGCCGCAGGAGCAGCCGCCTTCGCGGCTTCATCAACCGCAGCTTCCGCCTGCTTGACGGGGGCCTGACGCTTAGCGGCGAGTTCCGCCTTCGCCTTCTGTTCGGCCTCTTCCTTCGCCTTACGCGCCGCCGCCTTCACGCTCGCGGCAATCGAACCGCCCTTCGCACCCGCCTTACGGGCACCATCACGCGCAGGAGCCTTCGCCTTGCGTGCCGCACGCGCCGCGCGCTCGGTTTCCTCACGGTTCTTGCGATCCGCCTCACGCTTGCGGTTCTCTTCCGCCGCCTTGGCGCTGTATTCGTCGTTCGCCGCCTTGATGACATTGGTGATGCCCTTGACGATAAGCTCAACGCCTGTCGCCGAGTCATCGTTACCCGGAATCACATAGTCAATCGGCTCAGGATCCGCATTCGTATCAACGAGCGCCACCACGGGGATGTGGAGACGGAGCGCTTCCTTAACCGCATTCGCTTCACGCACGACATCGACGACGAAAAGCGCACCCGGGAGTTCCGCCATATCGGCAACACCCGTCAAATTCTTCTCGAGCTTCGCGAGTTCGCGGCGAAGAACCGACGCTTCCTGCTTGTGCTCAGAAAGAACGCCGCCATTCGCCTTCGCCGTCGCCTGCAACTGGCGCATACGCTTCACGGAAGAACGGAGCGTCTTCGCGTTCGTCAGCGTACCGCCGAGCCAACGCTCAGTCACATAGTACTGACCAACTTCCGTCGCGGCATTCTTCACGAGTTCCGCGACCTGCTTCTTCGTCGCAACAAAGAGAATCTTCTTGCCCGCGAGAACAGTGTCACGCACAAACTGCGCCGCTTCGTCGAGAAGTTCGACGGACTGCGTGAGGTCGATGATGTGGATTCCGTTACGCTTATCGAAGATGTAACCTTTCATCTTCGGGTTCCAACGCTTGGTCTGGTGACCGAAGTGAAGACCCGCGTCAAACATATCCTTGAGCGAAATACCCGTGAGGGTAGATGTTGGCATTTCCATTTTGTTTCCTTTCAATCCTTGTTGTTAGATTAATCCGCTTTGTTCGAGGATGGAGTACCCCGAATCATTCGCTTCATTCACCCCCACCGTGGGAGCGAATGCCGAATATTATACCATTTCTGGGCGTTCGGAGTCAATAGGCAATTTGCCGTTCCGAAAATTAGTTGGGCAATGGGCTAAGGCTCGTTATTTTTGGAGGCCGAGGCGGGTGTAGGCGAGGGGGGTGGCAACGCGACCTTTGGGGGTGCGCTCGAGATAGCCTTCCATTATTAGGAAGGGTTCGTACGCATCTTCTACTGTATCCGCTTCTTCGCCGACTGAGACGGCAATAGTGGAGAGTCCGACAGGACCGCCACCAAACTTAACGCAAATGGTCTCAAGAATACGGCGGTCCATATCGTCCAAGCCGTGAGGGTCAATCTCGAGGAGTCCGAGGGACGCTGTGGCGACGGAACCTGTAATAAAGTTATTTGCCTTAATTTGGGCATAATCCCGCACGCGCCTCAGGAGGTTGTTGGCAATACGCGGCGTACCACGGCTACGGCGGGCAATTTCGAGAGCACCTTCCGCGTCAATATCGACACCGAGTTTTGCCGCGCTACGCGTCACAATTTCCGCGAGCTCAGGCGGCTGGTAGTAATCAAGGCGATTGACGAGCCCAAAGCGTGCCCGAAGAGGTGCGGCAATGAGCCCGATGCGCGTCGTTGCGCCAACGAGCGTAAAGCGCGGCAGTTCGAGACGGACGCTCCGTGCGTTTGGCCCTTGGTCAATCATAATATCGATGGCGAAGTCCTCCATAGCACTATAGAGATATTCTTCGACCGTCTTCGCCATTCGATGGATTTCGTCGATGAAGACGATGTCGCCTGGTTCAAGGGAAGTCAAGAGCCCTGCTAAGTCGCCAGGCTTTGTAATGACGGGACCTGATGTTGTTTTGACATTCACGCCCATCGCCTCGCCCAAAATGTAGGAGAGGGTCGTTTTGCCGAGTCCAGGTGGCCCCGAGAAAAGCACATGGTCGAGGGATTCGCCGCGATCTTTCGCCGCTTTCACAGCGAGCATAAGGCGGTCACGGACCTTGTTTTGCCCAACAAAGCCTGAAAAATCAGACGGACGCAGCCGATTATCGAACGCGGCATTGCGTGTATTTAGTTCGTCACTCTGTCTTTGGATAGTCATTGATGGCTAATATTATACTCTATTTACGCCGCTCAATCAATCCTTTCAAGGATGCGCGGAGCGACTTCCACAGGTTCGGACGCGAAAGCGAAGGCTTTCAAAAGCTCGGACGCGGCACTTTCGAGTCCGTCAGGCCCCGCCGAAGTTTCCAATGTCGCGAGGGGTGCACCCGTAGCGACGCGGTCACCCAGTTGCACGGCGAGCGTAACGCCTGCGCGGGGGTCAATGCGATCGCCCGCCTTTTCGCGTCCCGCCCCGAGCTTCAGGGCGACCCGCGCCACCTTCTCCGCATTGATTTCAGAGACATAGCCCGAGCGCGGCGCTTGGATGCAGAACTTGGAGACAGGCTGAGCAAAACGCTTTTCAAACGCGTCCAAATCACCACCTTGCGCGGCAACCATCGCGGCAAACTTCTTGTGCGCCGCGCCGTCCATTAAGCGTTCGCGGCAGAGGGTTCGCGCCTCATCAAGCGGAATCTCCTTCGTGAGCGAGACCATCAGCGCGGCAAATTCCACACAGAGGGCGGTAATTGCCGCGAGGCGTTTTGGTTGATTCTTTAGAATGTCGAGTGCCTCGGCGACCTCATTGGCATTGCCGACGGCGAATCCGAGGGGGATATCCATATTCGTTAGGAGCGCGGCAGATTTACGTCCCGCCGCTTTGGCTCCCTGTACCAGCGCGGAAGCGAGCTCTTTCGCTTCCTCGGGAGTCTTCATAAAAGCTCCACAGCCATACTTAACATCAAAGACGAGCGTGCCCGCCCCTTCCGCGAGCTTCTTAGAAAGAATAGAGCCTACAATCAACGGAATAGACGCTACCGTGCCTGTCACATCACGAAGCGCATAGAGTTTCTTGTCGGCAGGCGTAATTTCGTCCGTCTGCACGGTCATAGAAACTCCCGCCTCCGCGACGACCTTCTGGAAGGCCTCCAGCGAAAGTGCCGCGTTATAGCCAGGAATCGTCTCGAGCTTATCTGCCGTTCCACCCGTAATGCCGAGTCCGCGACCCGTCAGAGACGGCACGGCAATCCCGCACGCGGCGGCGAGGGGCTGGATGATGAGGGAAAGTTTGTCGCCCACCCCGCCTGTTGAGTGCTTATCGGCAGTTGGGAAGTTCCAAGTTAGGCACTTCCCAGAGTTCTTCATAGCTTCCGTTAAGTCGGCGGTCTCACGCGGATTCATTCCACGGCAACAAATTGCCATAGCGAGGGCGCTCATCTGATAATCGGGTATTTCGCCGCGCGTAAAGCCCTCAATAAACTCACGAATCTCAGCCGAACCGAGTGCTCGCCCTTCCCGCTTCTTATCAAGAATCAACTTTGCAATCATTGCGGTTTCCTCCAATACGATAAATATTCAATATTGCCCATCTCCTTGCCGCGCACAGGCGATTCGCAGAGTCCTTTAAGTTCCAACTTCAGGGTCTCACAGGCAAAATCAACGATCTCATCCCTCGCGGCAAGGCGAAGTTTCTCATCTCTGACGAGTCCGCCTGGCGCATTGCCGCGCCCAACCTCAAATTGCGGCTTGATAAGCGCGACTATCTCTCCGCCCGAAGCGAGAACATCGACTATCGGCGGCAGAATGAGCTTAAGGGAGATAAAAGAGACATCTGTGACGGCGAGCGAGGGCGTCTCGGGCAAATCCGCCGCGCACATATTGCGTGCGTTAAAGCTTTCCCTTACCCAAACGCGCGGGTCAACACGCAGTTTATACGCGAGTTGGTTTGTGCCTACATCTACCGCCATCACCTTGCGGGCACCGTGCTGAAGAAGGCAGTCCGTAAAGCCGCCCGTCGAAGAGCCAACATCAAGACAAATCTTTTCCGTCGCTGTGAGCCCCAAGTTCCCGAAGTTGACGAATGCGCCTTCCATCTTCTCGCCACCACGCGAAACAAAGCGCGGCGGAGTCTCTATCTCCACGGAGGTCGCCTCGTCAATCTGCCGCGATGCCTTCGTTTCGACTTGCCCCGCGACACGCACCTTGCCTTCCAAAACGAGGGCTTGGGCACGCGTGCGGCTCTCGCAGAGTCCCTTCTCTACAAGAAGCAAATCGAGCCGCTTCTTCACTCGCCCTTTGCCTCCTTCAGCTTCTCTGGCGTAATCATCGTCACCTTACGGACCGTCTCCTTGGGGAAGCTCCGCGTCACACCAAGAGCAACCTCAATTTGCAGAGCGTAATCGTCCTGCTCAAGCAAAATGCCGCGATAAGTGCCGCTATCAGTCTCAATTTCAATATCTGGAATAAAGATTCGCTTCATTATAATCTTTAGCGGCATAGCCTTGAGGGGCTCCGTCTTGATTATACGCGAGTATTCGGCATACCCTTCCGCCTTAGCAAGGAGCGTATGGTCGCCCTCTTTGACATTGGCGATTGTCAAGAGGTCACTGAGGGTCGATGTCGGGTCAGTCGAGCGCGAAAGCCCACAGTAGCGTCCGTCTAGATACACCTTCACACCGCTTGGGGAGGTGCGCACTTCGAGACTACCCATGATATTACGAAGACGCAATTCTTCCGCCGCCGTTGCCCCATTGCCAACTTCGATGGCCTTCTCAATTGTGCCATAGCCTTCCAACTCAGCACGGACCGTATAAGTGCCTGGCTTAAGACCCGTCAGCGTACACGAGCCCTTGCCTTGCTGAATATCATCCACATAAATTCGCGCCGCTTCGGGAACAGCCGAGAGTCTCAGGGTGCCTGGCAAGCCTTGCATACGAATAAACACATTCTGGCTCTCGCCCGCATTCAGCGAAAACTCGCGCGTCTCATCCGCATAGCCTTCCATCGTGAGAGTCACCGTGGCGCGTCCCTTGGGGATGCGCTTCACGACGAGGGGCGTATTGCCGCGCGGGATGCCGTTCACCATAACTGCCGTGCCGATGGGGTCGCTCGTGAGTTGCAGGCTGCCGCTATCGAGAATGAGCGTCTCCTTCTTAACAAGTGGCGTGCGCCCATCGAACTTCACATCAACGGCACGCGGCTGGAAGCCTGGCTTTTGCAGAAGAAGGCGGTAATTATTGCCCGCATCAAGGGATGTAATCAAGCGCGGCGTTGTCCCGAGGGAGAGCCCGTCGAGCGAAATATCGCACCCTGTCGGCTCGGATTGCACGAGCAAGAGCCCTTTCAACGGAACAAGTTCCGCATATTGAGACGAATAGGCTGTCTCATTTACTGTAAAGAAGAGCTCGGCAGGTTCGTGATTCGCGAGCAGGAGGGTCGCGTGATGGTCGCCTGGTGTAATATCAAAAAGGCGCAAGGGGGTCTGTCCACGAAGAACACCGTCCACGAGCACTTTCGCGCCCTTGGGAGAACTGCGAAAATCGACGCGGGAACTTGCCGCTTGGACACCGAGAAGCCCGCACGCGAAAACTGCCGCGATTAGAAGTTTAAACTTGCTCATTTCGCACCTCCCTTCTTCGCCGCACGAAGGCGTGCGTCTATCTCTATTAACTTAGCATTAGCCTCCTTGTGGCGCGGGTCATCCTTGTCTGGAATGAGATTGCAGAGAATCCGCAATTGCTTCTTCGCCTCATCCCAATCGGCTAGGTTGAGTGCCTTGTTGGCTAAGAAACGCTGTTCGCGGTAGCGCATGTTGAGTTCCGTATCCGCTTCTTCGAGCTTCTTCTTAACGGACGCAAAATGCGACGGCTTCGGGTCGACAGTCTCAAGGTAGAAGAGGGACTCCTTATACGCCTTAATCGCGGCAGAAAGGTTGCCATATTCAACGCCGCGATCTGCCCATTTCGCGTCGCCCGTCTCTTCGCTCGCGAGGCTGAGTTCAACTAGTTTCTCACGCGAATACTGAATCGCCCAAATGCCGAGCTCGTTGCGTGCGAAAGTCTCAAGTGCCTCCCGCACGGCGGTAAAGGCTGGGGGTTCGGGGGTGTTCTCAACAAGAACATCCTTAACGCCGCCCGAACGAACCACCCGCACACGGCTAGACTTTAACTCATTCGCGTCCATAACGGACATCCCGCTATAGACGGGGTCGAGGTCTTTCCAACCCTGCGTTTTGAAGATGGCGTCCACGCGGGCAATGACCTCGGGACTTAGGCGCGTACTCTTATCAATATGGCGATTTTCGCCTGGCACATTATCGCTCACCACACGCAAAACCGCGTCAGGGCCAATTGTCATCTGATAACGGAAGATGAAGGCATTGTTGGCTTCGATATTCTCGCAGTAAAGCGAGAAGAAGCCATTTTTCTCTGCCGCGAGCGTCCATTGGGATGTCGCGGCAGTTTGGGAAGGCTCTGCTTGGTCAACTGGAAGCCAGAATAAGACCCCCGCCGCGCCCAAGACGAGGAGACCAATAATAATGAGCACAAAACGCCGCGCCTTGGACTTTTTCGTGGGAGCATTTGCCGCGCCCGCCGTCCCTGCTGCGGGCGTAGACTCAAGCCCCAAATCAACGGCGGCACTTCCTGAGTCAGTAGCCGAGACTACCCGCAAGCGCGTCACGCCAATTTCAATGACATCACCCGAATGCAAGACGCAAGGTGCAGCGCCGATTGATTCGCCATTAACATAAGTTCCGTTCGCGCTCGCGAGGTCAAGAATGCGAAGGTCGTCCGCCGCGAAATCAATAAGACAGTGATTACGCGAGAGTTCTTCGTCCGCGATTGCCAAATCATTTGAGGAGGCGCGCCCGATGCGCAAGCCCGTCTCAGGAATTGGCGTGCGACGACCCGCACCCTCACCCGCTATCTGAACAAGCTCATATTTTTTAGCCATAGCGTCTCCTCTCTTCTCTTTGTCCCTACAAAAGCCCCTTCATAGCCTGCGCTAAGATTGGACCTAACAAAATAATAAATACGGCAGGGAAAATACAGAGCATAAGCGGACCGAGCATCTTCGTCGGGGCTTCGTGCGCAAGCTTCTCCGCGCGGTCAAAACGCCGCTCTCGCATTTGCTCGGACTGAATACGCAAGACGGACCCAATAGAAACGCCGAGCTCGTCCGCCTGAATGAGCGCGAAGGCGACGGACTTCAGATTCGGCTCTTTTACGCGCTCCGCCATATTCCCGAGTGCCACGCGGCGCGAGAGCCCGACTTGGACTTCCTTCGTCATCCGTAAGAGTTCCTCATTGAGCGGATCCATCTTGCGCGAGGCACAATTGCGTTGCAGAGCGCTCATAAAATCCATTCCAGCTTCCACCGAGAGTGTCAGCAAGTCGAGAACGAATGGCAATGCTTTCACAACGGCTTCGTGGCGCTTACGCAGTGCCGTGCGTAGCCAAAGGCGTGGCTGAAGCACAAAAAGGACGATTCCCATCAAGCAAAGCGGCAGACGAGCGTCTGTAAAGAGCGAATCAGGCAAAATCGCTCCAAAGAGGCAAACGATAAGACACCACGCCACGCCCAAGACGAGCGGACACAGCACCTCGAGCGCGGCAAATTCGCGTCCAGAGAGGAGTCCTTCAAATCCCGCCGAGATGAGCTTGCTGTCATATTCCTTAATAGCCTTCTCGAAGCTCGGACGCGCCAAAAGCTTATCAAAGTTGCCCACAAAAGGCAAAAGCAACTTGAAAACAAAAGGCAACGCCCGCGCTTGGCGGCGTCCGTCCGCCAATGTCACATAGGTAACCTCGCGCGCGACATTCACCGCATACCAGAAAAGTCCAGCTGCGGCAAATGCCCAAGTAAGTGTTATCGCTAGTTTCAAGACGGACATAACGCTTTAGTTATTAAGTTGCGGGAGTGCCGCCACCCGCGAGTTCAGCAGGCGAAAGCACGCCACCATTTACGCCAGGCTCACCCGCGAAGAGAATCATTCCCTCGGAGACACCGACGGACATCTTGCGGGGGGCGAGATTGGCAACGAAAATGACTTCGCGTCCGACGAGCTTCTCGGGCTCGGGATACGCCGCGCGGATTCCAGAGAAAATAGTCCGTTTGCCGAGCGACCCCGCGTCGAGAACGAACTTGAGGAGTTTCGAGCTCTTAGGGACAATCTCACAGCTCTCAACTGTGCCCACGCGAAGGTCGAGCTTCTCAAAGTCAGGAAACGCGACTTCCGCCTTAAGTGCAGGGGCGGTTGTCGCCGCCTTCGCCTTATTCTTACTCGCACGCGATTCGTGAGCAACTTCGCCCGAATCGGCGGGCTTAATGGTCGCGGCGGCAATCATCGCATCCACTTGCTTCGAATCAATGCGACTGGCGAGATACTCATAAGTCCCGAGCGCACAGTTTTCCCGCGTCTCCTGAAGCGAATCCCAAGCCCACGCATCCTCACCAAACAACCGCCGCGCCTTTTCAGCATAGACGGGCAAAATGGGCTGCAGGTAAATGGCGATTAAACGGAACGCATTGAGCGCGGCAGTTAGGGTCGTGCGCGTCGTTTCGGAGTCCGTCTTCACCGTTTTCCACGGTTCGCGGCGGTCGAAATATTCGTTCGCGGCATCTGCCAAGCGACAAATTTCGACAACCACCTGATTAAAGCGGCGCTCTTCATAGAACTTGGCGATGGTCTCGCTTGCGGCGCGGCACTTCTCAATGAGAGCCTTGCCCTCGTCATCCAAAGAGCCAAGCCGCCCTTCCAACTTCTTCTGCAACATTTGTCCGCCGCGCGAGGCGATGTTCGTAATCTTGCCGACGAGATCAGAATTGACGCGCTGAACGAAATCCGTCAGATTCAAGTCCATATCGTCCGTCGTGCCCCCCAACTTCGCCGCGTAATAATAACGCAGGGCTTCAGGCGGCAGGTGGTCGAGATAAGTACGCGCATTGACGAAGGTGCCCTTAGATTTGGACATCTTTTCTCCGTTTACCGTCAAAAAGCCGTGCACAAAGACCTTATTGGGTTCCTTGTAGCCCGCCGCGTGCAACATGCCTGGCCAAAAGAGGCAGTGGAAACGGATAATATCCTTGCCAATAAAGTGATAAAGCTCAGTCGCGGGGTCATTCCACAAATCGCCGCGCCCATTTTTCGTGCACCAATTCTTGAGGCTCGCGATGTAGCCAATCGGGGCATCCACCCAGACATAGAAGAACTTATCCTTACAACCTGGAATCTCAAAGCCGAAATAGGGTGCGTCGCGCGAGATGCACCAGCCCCGAAGCGGCTCTTTGAACCACTCAAGAAGCTTATTCGAGACATCGCTCGTGGTGTGACCAGGAATCCACTTCTCCAAATAGTCGTGCTGAGGCTCGAGTTCAAAGTAGATATGCTCGGAGTCTTTGACGATGGGCGTCGAGCCACAAGTCGTGCAAATTGGGTGCCCCAATTCTTCCGCACCATATGTCGCGCCGCACTTATCGCAACTATCGCCATACTGCCCCGCCGCACCGCACTTCGGGCACTCGCCTTTTACGAAGCGATCGGGCAAGAACATCTTACAATGCTCGCAGTAAAGCTGGGGCGTGACTTTCTTCGTTATCGCGCCGCTCTTGACCATTGCCGCGTAGAATTGCTCGGAAAGCTCCTTATTCTCAGGCGAATTCGTCGTGTAGTAGTTGTCAAACGCGATTTGAAAGTCGCCGAAGTCCTTGAGGTGCGTCGCGTGAGAGCGGGCGATGAGTTCCTCAGGGGTAATCCCCTCCTTGCGGGCACGAATCATGATGGGCGTACCGTGAGTGTCGTCGGCGCAAACATAGACGCACTCATTGCCGCGCAACTTCTGGAAACGGACAAAGAAGTCCGTTTGGATGTACTCGACTAAGTGCCCCAAATGGATGTCGCCATTCGCATACGGCAACGCACTTGTTACGACAATCCGTCTCTTTTCATCTGTTCTTCTATTTTGCATATATCGTCTTTGCTCCTCTTAAGGAGGAAGTCATCCAATGCAGGGACTCCCGCCTTCTTTGTAAGTTTGATGGGCAATTGCAAGATAAGCCCACGCAAAAAGCGAAAAACGCGCCCTGAGACAACCTGTATCTCGCACGGCAGGCGGTTCATCGCCACAAATCGCTTCAGAATATACGAGGGCATACCCACCCAAAGCCCCTTGATTCCGTCATAAGCCGCGTTCGCACAGTTGAGTTCGTTCACGAG
>CAVLAC010000032.1:12543-18280 GCA_963661055.1 bacterium
TCGACACGCGAAAAGAGGGCACGCTCATTCGCGTACTTAAGCATAAGCGAGGGCTCACTCTCTACACGCAAAAGTACGCCATAAACCTCCCAAAGCATACGGTCAAGAATCGGCAATTGCTCAGGCGTGGGCTGAGCTGGCGCATAGCCGGGATCTACGCGGCAGAATGCAGCCCCTCCCGCTTTGCGGAATTGCATTTGATACTGCGGGAGTTCCATAAAATTAGAAACATACCCCGCGTCAGGGTCTATCCTTAGACGAACATAGCTGTGCATCGACTGCCACCCTTCAAGTAGCAGCATCCGCGCTTTACTCGGCTTGTCCTCGGCTGGATAAATCATCGTAAAGAAATAAGGATAAATAACCCCGTGTGGCTTTAGTATCCAGTTGTACCCCGCCGCTTGTTGCCACACATTGAGCGCGTCAATCTTCTGCAAGGTGGTTCCAATATTTTGAAGATGTTTCGCTATCTCATCCGTTTTCATAGTGCACATCTCCTTTTAACCCAGCGTTGCGGAAACCTGAAATACAGCCATCAGAATCGACACCGCGACAAAGCCCACCGCCGCCGCGATGACCACAATAAGAATTGGCTCAAGCGCATTCGTGAAGGTCGTGATATTGCGGTCCATATCCTTCTGATAACGAATGCCAATATGTTCAAGGGAGGAAGCCATATCGCCCGCCTGCTCACCAATCGCGAGCATATCCGTCATCATACGCGGGAAAACCCCACTCGCCGCGAGCGGACCTGAGATTGAGGTGCCGTCCGTCACTCGCCGCCGCGCATCGCCAAGTGCCGCGCCAATAACCGCATTGCCGCACGTCTCTTGGGCAATCTTGAGAGCTTGCAAAACATCTACGCCATTTGAAAGGAGCGTCTTAAGCGTGTAAGCGAGCGACGAATACGCCCCACTCGCGACAATGCCCTTAATGAGCGGCGCACGCAGCTTCCATCCGTCTACTTTCAGCCGTCCAGCGGGTGTCGCCTTCCATTTACGGAACCACCAAATACCTGCCGCGACACCAATCGCCATAAGCCATCCGTAGCTCGTGAGCGCGGCGGACATCCCAATCAGAATGCGTGTCGGTAGCGGCAATGTCGCGCCCATCGAGTCGAAGACCTTCTGGAACTTAGGAATAATCCACACAAGTGCCGCGATGACGGCAAAGACACCGAATATCATAACTATCGCGGGGTAGCTCAGCGCACTCTTAATCTTACTGCGCATACTATCAAAGCGCTCATAGTGGTCGGCAAGTCGCCGCAAGACTTCCACCATCGCGCCCGAGGCTTCCGCCGCGCGAATCATATTCGAATAGAGGGGCTCAAAAGTATCGGGGTGCCGCGCGAGGGCACTCGAGAAATTCTCGCCACGCACAATGCGTTCACACAAATCGTGGCAGACATAACGCTGACCGCTCCCTTCCTCGCCTTGCGTGGCGAGGGCATGGAGCGCCTGCCCGAGCGTCATGCCCGCCTCGATGAGGTCGGCTAATTCGGAAGTAAAGAGCAAGACTTCCGTACGCTTCATGCGCGTACTAACCTTGCCGCCCCCGAGCTTCATACTCCAAATGGAGGATGCCTTTGCCGCAGGGGTGGCAACGGGTTGCTTTACAGCAGAAGTCTTACTCTTCTTCGCGTAGCCCATGTAACTTACTTGATGACGCGCACACGGATGACAGCGGGATTCGCCGCCAACTTCGCCGCGATTTCCTCAGGCACCGCCGTATCGGTATCGATAAGCGTGTAGGCGATTTCGCCGCGCGACTTATTCGCGACCGCGTTGATGTTGATCTTCGCCGCGCCCAAAATCGAGGTGAAGCCGCCGAGCATATTCGCTTCATTGCTATGGCAAATCGCGATACGCCCCGCCTTGGTGGCAGGCCCGAGCGTGCAAGCGGGGTAGTTCACCGAATTGACGATGTTACCATTTTCCAAGTAATCGCGCATTTCCTTGACCGCCATAACCGCGCAATTATCTTCCGCTTCTTCCGTCGACGCACCGAGGTGAGGAATGACAATGCACCCCTTCTTGCCCGCCGTCGTCGCATTCGGGAAGTCGCTCACATACTTACGCACCTTGCCGCTCTCAAGTGCCGCAAGCATATCCTTCTCATTGACAAGGACATCACGCGCCAAGTTGAGGACGATTACGCCCGTCTTCATCATCGCAATTGCGTCCGCATTAATCATACCCTTGGTCGAATCGAGCGCGGGCACATGGATTGTGATGTAGTCACATTCTTTGTAGATGGCTTCAACATTCTTGCAGTGACGGACCGCGTGGTCAAGATTCCACGCCGCGTCAACCGAGAGGTAGGGGTCGTAGCCATAGACTTCCATCCCAAGCCCAACTGCCGCGTTGGCAATCTTCTGTCCAATCGCGCCAAGCCCGATAACGCCGAGTTTCTTGCCCTTGATTTCCGTGCCCGCGAAAGCCTTCTTCGCCTTCTCAGCCGTCTTATTGATGGTGGGATCTGCCGCGTTTTCCTTAACCCACTCGATGCCGCCCACAATATCGCGGCTCGCGAGAATGAGCGCGGCGACAGCGAGTTCCTTCACGCCATTCGCATTCGCGCCAGGCGTATTGAAAACAACGACGCCCTTCTTCGCATAGTCGGCGTGAGGGATGTTGTTCACACCCGCACCCGCACGCGCCACGGCGAGCAAGTTCTTGCCAGGCACGAGTTCGTCCATCTTGGCGCTACGAACGAACACCGCGTCCGCCTCGTCAAACTTCTCAGTACGAGCATACCGCTCGTCCAAGTTCTTGAGCCCGCAATCCGCAATCGGATTGAGGCACATATATTTATAGTTCATTTCTTTTACTTTCTTCCGTAGAGTTTATCATGGAATTTTTGTCGCCACGAATGGCAACGCCTTATATTATATCATAATTTCGCGGATTTTACATACGCCCACTGAGAGCATCTATCAAATCGCAAAATCTTTTATAAGCTACACTCAGGTCGTCATTAGTGACGCGGTACATATATTCGCCCGCCCGCGCCATCTCGCCTTCCGCATTTTGGAGGCGCTTTTCAATGACATCTGGAGCATCTGTGCCGCGATGCTCGAGCCGCCGCCGCAGCTCTTCCAGCGAGGGCGGCAGAATGAAAATGTCGACATAACCAATCTTCAGAGGGTCGGTATTGGGCAGGCTCTTCACATACTCCCGCACCTTCGCCGCGCCCTGCACATCAATATCGAGAATCATCGAATTGCCCTCGGCAAGCACTTCCTCAATAGGCGCTTTGAGCGTGCCGTAGTAGTTGTCGTGCACTTTCGCATACTCAATAAACGCATTCTCGGCAATCAATTGCTCAAAGCGTTCCTTCGTGAGGAAGTGGTAGTCAAGCCCATCTTCCTCCTCGCCGCGCGGCGCACGCGTCGTGCAACTAATCGAGTAAACGAAGTCGGGATACTCCTGAAGAAGCATATCGACGAGCGTCGATTTGCCACAGCCACTCGGGGCGGACAGTACCAAAAAGAGCGGTTTTACCTTATTTTTATTCATATTCTCTTAAGCCTCCAAACAATTTTGAGGGATTCTTTGGCAATGGCGGGCGTAATCTTCGATTCGCCGCGTTGCCGATCAGGAAATACAATGGGCACTTCACAAATGGAGCACCCCTTCTGCCACGCCCGATGGTTCATCTCGAGCTGGAACGAATAGCCCATACTCGCAATCGTGCCCAGTTCCATCGTCTCAAGTGCCGCGCGCGTCCAACATTTATAGCCGCCCGTCGGATCTTTCACAGGGAGCCCCGTCATCAGACGGATGTACCATCCACCCAGCCGCGAAATAAGCCTCCGCTTAAAGGGCCACCCAGGTGTCGCACCGCCCTTCACATACCGTGAGCCAATGACGAGGTCGGCTTCGGACGCCAAGAGTCGCGGCAATGCCTTCGGGTCATGACTAAAGTCGCAGTCCATCTGAACGATGCGGTCCGCCCCCATCTCGAGTGCCTTCGCGAAACCTGCCAAGTAAGCGCGCCCAAGCCCCTCCTTGCCCGCACGATGTAGGCAAGCAATGCGCGGCTCATTTGCCGCGATCGCGTCAATTATCGCCCCTGTGCCATCAGGTGAGTTGTCGTCCACGAAGAGTAGTTGCACCGTCCAATCAGGAAGTTCCGCCGCGACCGCCAAGACGGCGGAGGCTATCTCACGGACATTCTCCTTCTCGTTATAGGTCGGTATAACTACGACGACCTTCTTCATTTCTTAAGGTCCTTAACTGCCGCGAAAATGGCTTTTGGCTCGGCGAGGCGTCCCGCTCCCGTCACACCGCACGCGAGGGCACCCGTTCCAGGCGCAATTACCGTCACACCCCGCGCCTTGAGCGCGGCAAGATTCTCCTGTGTCGCGGCATTTTCCCACATGCCTGTATTCATCGCGGGGGCGACAGCAATGGGGGCTTTTGTCGCGAGCAGTGTCGCGAGTAAATAGTTATCCGCAATGCCCTCACGCATTTTGGCGAGCGTATTGGCTGTCGCGGGCGCGACAACCACGAGATCCGCCGCTTGCGCAAGTGAGATGTGCGCGGGCTTCCAGTCCGTCGGCGCGGCAAATTCGTCAATCCCAACTGGATTACGCGAGAGCGTCTGAAATGTGAGCGGGGTCACAAACTTTGCCGCGTTCGGAGTCAATATCACATGGACATTATCCCCCGCATTCACAAAGAGCCGCACCAATTCCGCCGCCTTGTACGCGGCAATTGAGCCAGTCACACCAAGTACGACTTCTCTCATACACCCCTCCCATTCGCACGCTGACGCAGGTCATCAACCGCGCTCTTCATATCCGTCTGCTTGAAGAGGTAGCTCCCCGCCACAAATTGGTTGGCCCCCGCTTCTGCCGCGAGAAGGAGCGTCTGGTCATTAATACCGCCATCCACCATAATATCGACGCGCGGCTTGCGTGCTCGTAGCCACGCGACCTTAGGGAGGCACTCCGCAATGAACTTCTGTCCGCCATAACCAGGGTGCACCGTCATCACAAGAAACTCGTCCGCTTCATCTAGATAAGGCGTAAGTATCTCAACAGGTGTCTCTGGGTTCAGCGCGAGTGCCGCCTTGAGTCCTAAGGAGCGAATACGCCGCAATTCAGTATGCAGGTCGCAGTCCGCCTCAATGTGAATCTGCAAGGTCTGCGCCCCCGCCGCCGCGAATTTCTCGAGATAGAGGTCGGGACGCGACATCATCAAATGGACATTCCGATAGAAGTTCGGGGCGACCTTGCGGGAAAGCGCAACCACATCAGGTCCAAACGAAAGATTAGGGACAAAATGCGGGTCCATAATGTCCAAATGTAAGGCTTCCGCGCCTGAATCTTGAGCGCGGCAAATCTCGGACGCGAACGCACCGAAGTCCGCCGCGAGTAGCGAGGGTAGAATCTCAATTTGCATACCACTATTATACCATATTTCGTGCCCCATTGGTAGGGTCGCCCCTCCAGCTCAGTCCGCCACGACAGGTAGGGGGCGGAGTCCCTTCCGCCCCGCGTTTGTACCTGACAACATGCGGCACGGCGGGGGCCGACAGCCGAGCGCCCGCCGTGCCGCGTTGGCAACTCTGGTCGAGCTCGTCGCGTCGCGCCTCCGCGCTTGAGGGGCGTTCTCGGTCTCGCTACCGTTCGTCGTGCGGGCACGGTTCGGCGGCTTCATCCGCGAATCCTCGCGCCATGCTTCGTCGCCGGAATACCGTCTCCTCGCCTTGCGCGGGCTTCGCGGCG
>CAVLAC010000033.1:0-17892 GCA_963661055.1 bacterium
CTCTGGATGTGTCGCTGTTTGAAATGTGATATTCATAGTTGTTGCCGCTAAGATTACTAGTATTGCCATTTTAGTTGTCCTTTAGAGAGTTCTTGAAACGCAAAAGTGCTTCCACAAAATAGTAGTCACCATAGGTGAGAGGTGAGTCCACCTCGCCACCTGCGGGCTTGTGTCCGACGCCGTGCTTCAAGAGGAAATGCCCAATCTCGTCGCCCTCCGAGAAATAGGCGGGAGAGGCGAGGGACAAGAGCTGCTTCACGGCGAACGCACGATACGCCGCGCCCTTCTCACCGCCAACGATTTCCGCAAGCTCAAGGAGTCCCGCCGCCATAATGGACCCCGCTGAACTGTCGCGCTCCTCGCCAGGCGCACCAAAGTCCCAGTACGGAATCCCGTCCGTCGGCATATTCGGATGACTTACCGCGTAATCGGCAACTTTTATTGCGAAGTCCCGATAGTGCCAATCTTTCGTCTCACGATACATCATTGTGTAACCATAAATCGCCCAGGACTGTCCGCGACTCCACGCCGTGGTGCACGAAAGTCCCTGTCCGCGCCAAATCTCCTGCACGCTCCCCACAAAGCCTGGCCTCTGGTCGTAATTAAGCACGTGATAAGTGCCACCATCGGAACGGAAGTGGTTCTTCTGAGTAATTGTCGCGTGGCTACGGGCAATCTTATCGTACTTCGGGTCGCCCGAAATCTTGGACGCGACTTCGAGAAGCTCAAGATTCATCATACAGTCTGGAATCACCAAGAAGTTCTTCTTTTCATCAACATTCCCCCAACTGCGAATCACCCCGAGTTCGGACGAGAATCGCCGCGAGAGAGTCTTCGCCGTTTGAACAAGCAAGTCATCATATTTCGAGGTCTTCAAAAGCCGCCGCGCATTGCCAAACGAGCAATTCATAATAAAGCCGAGGTCGTGATTGGTGTCGGCGGTCGCGTTGGGAGCAAGGCGTTCCGTCCAGAAGAGGGCACGCTCCTTAAGTGCCGCGTCACCTGTCGCTTCATAGAGATACCAGAGGGTGCCTGGGAAATGTCCCGCCGTCCACCAATAAATGGACCGCATATCAAGACACTTCTTCGCGCGATTGTAGCCCGTCGGGAAGAGGAGGTTTGACTTCTCATTATCTTGGACAATTTCCTCAGTCCCTACGGCGAGCGGGCTCGCCGCCGCGTCAAGTGCACGATAGTGGACGACGGACCTCGCGAAAATTGAGGGAAGTTGTGCGGCAAGTGTCGCCTCTGGGCTCTTCGCACTCGTTTCTTCGCGGCAGACGGACTCCCTAAACGCCCGCACCGCGTCAAACCACGCCTTGGCGGACGTAATCTCGCCCATCCCCGACCAACTCGTGCCCGCCCAATAGGTGAAGCGGCTCTTCTTAAAGAGCAAAACGCGGCAGTTCTGGAGGTCCGTCCGTACTTCGACGGCACTCGGGTCGGCGATGAAGATGGCGGACATTGTAGAACCCTCGCCATTGCCATTTGAATCCTTCTTCTCGTCCTCATAAAGAGCAACAAGGCCAGGTTCTTCGAGAAGAGCCCCTTTGTGGTCGCGCTTGGGCTCAAGGTCCATACCGGGTCCTGCGGCGAAATCATCCACGAAGTCCTTCTCAAAGCTGACATCATTACGGAAGAATCGTTCGCCGCGCTTGAGAATAATGCGGCAAGTCATACGTCCCGCGCTCGAAAAGGCGGGGTACACGAGCCGAAACGCGAGATAATCGTCACCCGTATGCAAGACTTCGCACGATTCCCAATTGGGGAAAGTCTTCCATTCTCCGTCGCCCCAGAAGGCGAGTCCGCCCACGCCGCGCGAGGCTCCCATCGTGTAGTTGTCGAAGGTGCGAAGCCCACCCTTCACCGTCGCGAGATTGTGCCACGCGCCATACTTATCTTCTGCCGCGCCGTGCAAAATCATCGCCGCTTCATTCGCGGCACTTCCCTTATTGAAGACATCAAAGCCACTCCAGCGATGGACATCGCGCGGTCCGTACGCACGAAACGCGACCTTATCATTTTCCCAGTAGAAGTCGTCATTTCGTTCCGTCGCGACTCCGCAAGTGCAGACATCGGCGAAGGAAACTGCCGCGCAAAAAAGCGAGGAAAGTAGTGTGAAGGTCTTCATTTGGCTCTCCTAATACGGATAAAGTTAATAACGCACAAGGCAACCGCGAGGAGTCCCGCAAGTGCCGCGCCCACCCCTTTGAGGGTTACGGTAAGGTGAAAGAGTAACCAGCACCAAAGGGCGGACGCGAAATCAAGTGCCGCGCCGCCTTCGAAGCCTTCAGGCACGGCGATGCCCTCACAATTCGCGGCGGCAATCGCCTTTGTGAAGGCGGGCGTCAGATTTGTGACGAAGTAGAGTCCGCAAATGAGCGCGACAAGTCCGATGAGGAAAGTCTTCGGCACATTGCCCTTCGTTATTGGGAGGACGCACGGGAAGAGGTAGAACATCCCAGCCAAAGAGGCGAGCGGAAGAAAGCGGTTGCCAGGCAAAAACGCGGCAAGGAGCAAGATTACAGGAATGAGCAGAATTGAGACAACGAGTGTTGTCGGATGCCCAATCACGAGGGCGGGTGACATACCGATATTGAAGGTGGTCTTTGCCTTAAAGGAAGTCGAGAGTTTCGTCTGCACGGCTTGGCTAATGGGTTTCAAACCTTCGATAAAGAGTGCCGTAATGCGCGGAATAAGTTCCATAACCGCGCCCACTGTCACGCCAAGCTTGAGGATGACGGGGATATTATCCACAATCTCGCGTCCGCTCTTACACTCGAGCACGCCGACACCACAGCCGATGAGCACGCCGAGAAAGAGCGGCTCGCCGAGAAGCCCAAACTTGTTCTTCAAGCCTTCCGCGTCAATATTAAGCCGCGAGAAGCCAGGAATGCGGTCGAGAAGCCAACTCAGAGTAACGGCAAATGGCGTAAAGCTCTGGCAGAAAGGCTGGGGAATGGAAATTCCGTCCATATCTTTATAGAACGCCTGAAAGCCCTTCGCCGTGAAGTCCGCGAGGCAGAGGGTAATCACATAAAGGACAATTGCCGCGTAGAAGGCCCACGCGAGTGAATTCGTCGCGAAGTAAACCATCGCGCCCAAGAAGGCGAAGTGCCAATAGTTCCAAAGGTCGATATTCACCGTGCGCGTCACGCCAATGAGAAGCAAGGCGAGATTCACGCCAAGACAAACAGGAATAATGAACGCCCCGACCGCACACGAATAGGCGACTGCCGCGGCGGCTGGCCACCCGAGATCGAAGTAGGGGAGGTTGAGCCCGTAATGCTCAATCATCCCTTTCAGCGCGGGACCAAGCGCGGATGTCAGAAGTGCCGTGACGACACCGAGTCCGACAAAACCTACGCCGACGAGAAGCCCTGATTTAAGGGCTTTCGGGAGCCTAATTCCAATGCAAACACCGAGCACGGTGAAGATGACAGGCATCATCACGGCCGCACCAAGACCTATTATGTAACTGAACATACTTCTATTATACAATATCCGTGCGCAGAAATATATTGCAATTCCTGCATTTTATATTACGGATTTTGAAACGCGGCATTTTAGCCGTTCTGCTGTTGTCGCCAGATATTGGGGGAAGTCCCGAACTTCTCGGTGAACGAGGTGGTAAAATATTGCACCGTCGCGAAGCCGCAGAGATCGGAGATCTCGGCAGTCGTTTTATCCGTACTGCGCAAGAGCCGCGCACTACGCTCGAGGCGCTGACGGACAATTTCCTGCTTCATCGTATAGCCCGTCTCCTTCTTGAACGCTCTATTCACAACGGGATGCGAATAGCCGATATATTTAACGACTTCCGCCGCTGTTACGCCACTCGCGAGATGGTCTTGGATGAAAGAAAGCGCGCTCCCAAGCCACGGGGTCACAAATGGCCAAAGATTCGTCGATTGCCGCTCAACGACGCGAAGCGGTCCGTGCAGAACACGCCGCCCTGCGGGTGCACCCGCCAAATCCTCGTCTAGAAGTTGTGCCGCGCGGCGTCCGAGCGCATTGGCTCCCGTATCAATGCTGGAGAGCGTCGGATTCGCCGTCATACAGAGTACGGTATCATTGTCGACACCGAGAATCGCCACATCGCGTCCGACGACAACTTTGCTCTTATCGAGTGCCATCAGCAATTGCACCGCCCGCAAGTCGTTACTGCAAAATATGCCGACAGGCTTCGGAAGGGACTCCACCCACGCACGCAGCGCGGCAGGGTCTTTGTCATTGTCTATGCGCTCATTCCGAAAGAAAGTATCCTTAATCGTGTCGCTATGCTGAGCCTTGGCATAATCGAAGCAGGTAAGCCCGCGCTGAACACAGTGCCGCGCGAAGGCTTCACCGCGCGCCTTCGAAAAACGCACGCCCCCAAAGCCACAATAAGCGCAATGTGTGAAATAGCGTCCCGCGAAATATTCCGCCGCCATTTGCCCAATGGCTTCGTCGTCGAGATGGATGGTTGTGAACGGACTCTCATCCGTTCGCCCATAGACATCCACAATGGGCTTGCCCACTGCCGCGAAAATGTTCGCCGTATGCTTATCCATAATACGGACAATGAACGCGTCGTATTTCTCTAGCGTCTTCTTGTGCAGAATCTCGTCCGCATCAATGAGACTTAGCCGCCAATTGCGGTGGTCGATGGCGTATTCGGAAATGCCCTCCAGCAGGGACCTGCCGTGCGCCCGATTCACCTCAATCTGCAAGGCAATGCGCACCTCCTCATCTCGCCCGCCAGTATGTCGGAGATTCCCTTTCATCGGCACAAGCGACGCTCCATTTCTTCTACGAACTGGGAAATATCCATTTCGTGGTACGGACTATACATCAGGATAACCGCATCTATGGGTACGGACTTGTTTATTTCTTCGAAGGTGCGTCCGCTTTCCCACTGATAACGGGCGAGTGCCCACCCTGCCCAATACTCAGGCGACTTCGTGGCGGGACATATGGGGTTCTCGGGGCGGATATAGTCAACCTTCGAGCAATCGAGTACCTCATAGGCAAGTTCGAGCCCGCTCATCCCCGCGAGCAAATGTGGTTCGCCTGCCCCAAAGCGCTCCGCTACGCCTGAAGTCAAGAATAGCCGCCAAAAGTCCGTCGCCGCGAACCCAAGTCCGTGGCAGGCAAAGTCCAGCATCCGCCCCAGCCCCTTCTGCGCCACCTGCAAATAGATTCTATTGTAAGCGGGGGTCATGGGGCTTAATTCCTTCGTCTATTATGCGGTCTATCCGTAAATCGCCTGGTATGCGTTTGTGGCGGAGTCCGCTTAAGTACTCATTTCGTGCCGTAGAATCTCGCGCATCCTTCCGCGCCAACCATTCCGCACGCGTGGCGGCAACGGACCCCTTATAAGTCAGCGCGGCAAATGCACGCGGACTCTTCAGCACATATTGATTGCCGAGTTTCCCGAGCCGCATAGCTTCCGTTAGTTGCGAATATGAAATCGCCCCCGCGATGAAGTCCTGGGCAAAGGAGAAGTAGCTATCATCCGCCCGATACCCAATAATCACATCGGCGGACTCATAGGGCACGGAAAAATTGGCGCTAAGGTACTCTTTCGCTTCGGAGGCGAGTCCATATTCCGTCTCAAATTGACGATTCTCGAGTAGGACTGTGAGCCAATGGAGAATACAATAGTCGGGGTCATTCAAATTAAGAATCTTAAGCCCCGCTTCCTCTATCTCATAGCGATTTGCCCAGCCATCGTGGTCACGCGCAACCGCCCATTCTTTCGCTAAATCCTCCGATTCGGTGCAATAGAACCCCAGCCCATAGTCATTGGTTCTCTTGCCAAGACCAAACTCGGGCTTCTTTATCTGATTTGCCGAACCGTAGAAAAGCGTCCGTATCATTCTGTTCCTTCTCTCAGTCAACACTAAGGATTATACGATTTTATGCGTTCAATGTCAATAACTTAGGTTGAAGACTAGGGTGGTGCCGTGGGTGGGGGCGGAGGTGAGGGACATTGTGCCGCCAAGCTCGGTTATGCGGCGCTCCATCGTGGAGAGTCCGTAATGCCCATTCTCATCCAAGAGCGAGACATCAAAGCCGCAGCCATCGTCCGTCACCGTGAGCCGTAGCCGCTCAGATGTGAATTCAATCCTAACGGCGACGGACCTCGCGCCGCCATGGCGAATCGCGTTCGCCACGGCTTCTTGCAGAATGAGCAAGAGGGATGTCGCGCCGCGGCGGGCAATCTTGCGTTCCGTCCCCACACTCACAATCGAGACAATGCCTTCCCAATGAGGCATCCGCCGCGCCACAAAGCGCAGGAGGTCTGGAAGTGACTCGGGACCTTGGCTTTCTTCATTCAGAGCCCAAAGCGTCGCACGCAGTCCGTTTTGAGTATGCTGCAACGCCTCCTGCATCTTCTCCAGCTGTTCGCGGCACTTCTCGGTGCCGACGGACGGCAAGTAGTTGAAGACCGCCTTTAGGCGAAACATCGCGCCCGCCAAGTATTGCTGAAAGCCATCGTGCAAATCTGCCGCGAGGCGCAGGCGTTCCCGCTGGACGGCGAGTGCCTCAATCTTCGTCGCCTCGCGCTCACGGATAGAGTCCGCGAGCTCCGCCGTCCGCCGCGCCACCATCCGCCGCAGGGTAATGAGCCAAATGGAAAGGAGCACAAATGCCGCGCTGAGCGAAAAGACGACAATCGCGAGGCGGCGGGGCGTCCAGAAGGGTGCGTGACGGACGAGCCGTACATCCGCGAGGGACTCGGGAATGAGTTCCACATTCTCAATGCGGCGGCGCTCGCCTGTCTCAATATCCATAATGGAAGTATAGGCGAGTGCCCCCGTTACTTCCACGCGTGAGCCAAGTTTCAGCCACGCGGGGAGCGTCCCTTCGAGAGGAATATGCAACTCAACCTGCAAATTGTACTCGCCCTCACCCATCAGAAGCTGCGTCGTCTTCTGGCGGCGATTGATGTCACGCAAAAGCCCCTCGCACGCAAAGACCGCGCCATACATATCAGCATTGCCAAAGAGTCCGAGCCGCTGAAAGAGCGACGCGATTTCACACACCTCTGGGGCTGGGGGCGTAAGCGGTTTATCTTTGAGGAGCGTTAGCTCTTGTGTCGCGAGGCGGCGTTTCTCGGTCGGCTCACGGATTCCGCTCGCCCACAGTACATCGCCGCGATGGAGCGGCTTATTGGCGTAGTTTTCTATCCGCCAAGTCTTGCCCGCATCATCCTGAATAAAGCAAAAGGATAGCCCTTCTCGCGCAAAAGTGACAACGCCTGTGACATTCGTCAGCGCGGCGGCGAGTAGGAGGGACGCGAACATAGCTTAGTTGACGAGCTTTTCGTACTCTTTGCCATCAAACGAGATGTCCTCGCCCGCACAAAGCCACTTCGTCAGCTCTTTCTTCTTCGAGGTGTCGAGTCCGTTCTTCGGTTGACGGAGCTTTTCCACATGCCCATCGGCGAAGACGACATGCGCACACGCCGCACCCTTGCCTGTCTTGTGGTTAAAGCCAATCATCTCTGTGCCGTCCGCCTTCAGCGAGCAGTCATTGTAGTCCGTCTTGGTAGTCGAAGGGGCATAACTCCCTTCTTCCGAACCATCAAACGGCATCTCGGCGAAGAGAAGCTTACGGTCCGCTCGCTCCAGAGAAGTATAGCCCGCACCGCCAACACTCTGATTCGCCACATAACTCCAGAGGGGCTTAAGTTTCGTGGAGTTTACATGCTGGGCGCAGACATAGGCGGAACTATTACCCGAAATATACTTCCAAAGGGCGCCATTGGTAAGGCAGTAAATGCGCTTTTCATCGCTTTTCTCATAAGTACTAATCTCATCACCTGAAATCTTCGAAGTCGCGGGGAACTTGCCTTTCGAATACCAACTCACCCAACCAGGGGTTTCATAATAAACATTTTCGCCACTACTCGTAATGTTGTCTCCGAGTGTCACCGTGGAACAAGCATTAACAAAATGCTTGCTATTCGAACCATAGAGCTGATTGGCACTCGCCAAGTTCTTGAGGTTCGTGAGACACTTTGCCGCGCGGGCAGAGTCCGACGAGCCCGAGAAGGACGCAATCAGCACGCCTGCGAGAATGCCGATAATGCCAATGACAACGAGTAATTCAACGAGGGTAAATGCTTTCTTCATATTTTACTCCAAATTATTCAAGGTTCTTGTAGAAAAGAATGCGCGTCGGATGCGGATAGCCAGGGCAAGTCGCACCATCCTGATTCCCCACCGCCGTCGGATCACGCCAAACAAGCGCGACAGCGCGTCCGCCCAATTGCGGAGGTGTCGCGCCCGCTGATTCACCGCCGAGCATAAGCGGCTCAGCGCGAACAAAGATTAAATACAGCTGTTGCCGCACGGCAAAACAATCCCGCCAATACCCATACAAGAAATCGCGGTCACTCTTATAGAGCTTGGCATTGGTCAATTGGCTACTCCTGGTTGGCTTTAGTTGTTTAATATATTTATCTGCCAACTGGTCAGGCTGCGAATCATCCAACATATCTGCGAGAAGATCATCCCAAGTCATAGAGTTCTTCTTCATCTGCGTAATAAACGCTTCCGTAAAGTTCTCTACCTCTTCGCGCTTAATCTGAGCATTTGACTCCTGCGTATTCCCCTCCGACCAAACATATTTCTCGCTAAATTCAGAGAAGGACAGATCTCCTTTAAAGACAGACCCCGCGCAATCACCCAATGGCGAAGCGTATTCCATATTATTCGTGGAAGCCCGCTTCCAGTCGAGAGGTGTATTGGAAAATACCGCGCGAATAACTTCCATATTATCAGAGTATGGATTCACCCGTTGTCCCTGGTAGCTTGTATAGAACGGGAACAAAGATTCGAGATTTATCGGAATATTAAACCGTGGTTCATAATTTTTCCAATAAAGCGGATACTTTAAAGTCACGGACGGCGTGCGTCCAATTAGAGTGGCCGCTCCCATATCATTACTATCAGGCATTCTTTTGCCTTTGTATTCCTTATTCCCTGTGTTTAGTTCTGTGACATAGGGCAGGTTAGAAAGTTCATAGGGACTCTGCAAATAACCCGCGTCACTTGTGGCAAAAAAGATGTCTAGGCCTGAATTGCCAAAAGCATTGCCGTTTTCCATTCCCACCCAGGAACTAAGGGTATTACCGTTCTGATACCAGAACTCAGGCGCATAATTATAGCGAGGATCCTTGACGAAGAAAGAGTTCGCCGTTATTGAGGCGGGCACTCCGCCATTCTGGGTGCTAATAATAGTGTCTAAAGCTGAAAGCGAATTAAATGTCAGCGAGGCCATACCCGAACCCGAGCTACCACTGGCACCCCCATTTGTGTCAAGAAGCATCAACGGATAGCGATGCCCGAGTTCGTCCCACGCATCGCTCTTTTCCATTCCAACGGAATTAAGATTATTCTGTATCGAATCGTCATCTATACAAGCAGGAACCATATCGACAATATATTTCTTGCTGTCTTGGACGCGCAACCAAACTGCCGCATTAAGCCGCATATCATTGAGCGCCACATTCTCGCCAGCCTGCAAATCCCATGATTTCTTCGCTTGCGCAACACCATTCCCATTCAGCAAGGCAAGCCCCATCTTCGCTTCCGCAGTTGTTGCCTGACTAGGATTTTGCTCAATCTGCTGAAAGGCTGGATCCCAATTGCCTGTAGTACTACCTTGCGGAACCACATATGTTTGTTGCCATTTATAGGTAACAGTTATAAAGTCTTTGTTTTGCGCCAAATCCGTTATCGGCTGGACATCCGCTTCCAATGATATATTATCCTTAAAGGCATCGCCCAATGAGCCTGCGTTTTTAGGCACGGAGAAACTCGGACTCGGACTCGGGGGTTGCAATTTCATATTTAATACAGCGTCTCCAGAAATCCCCGACGAAATTGTCTTATCGGTTAAATGCAGAATGTCGTTGTTTGAACGAGTTCGTAAGCCAATCTCTCCTTCAGTAAAGAAGAGGGAGAAGCGTCCATCTATTGTCCATCCATTCTTGTCATCATCATCTTCGTGGGCAAATGGGAACACCGCCGCCACCTCAAAGGCTGGAGACTCCAACAAGCCTGATAAATCTATACGATATGTTACAGTTACAGTTGCATCGCAAGTATCGCCATTTTGGGGATTCGACATATTCGCGCAACTTATTGGATTCTGTGTCACAGCAGACTGGTTCTTTGTAATCTTCATCACATCCGTCTTGGCACCTGTAAGCTTAAACCCGCAAATCATCGGCGTGCGCTCTACCGTTGGAATCGCGAGAGAAGTCGGCACATGGTCGGGGTCAAGATAATCACAAAGTGCGCACATGCCCACAAGACTTAAATAGGTGAACCAAGCGCTCCCTCCGCTATTACAAAGCTGGTCAACCTCTTCTAGGCTATAGGGCTTTTCTCTGCTAAAATCGAAGCCCTTAAAAGGCTGCGCTTCAGGGTTAGAGAGATCATACAATTGATTTGCATCTCCTCCTCTAGACTTAGCAACATCATTTGCCGTAGGACAAGCATCCGTGATAAGAGGCATAAGTTGTGGGTCTTTGTCACCCTCAGGTTTATTGATTTTGCCATACCCATTTATATACTCAGAGAACCAACTTCTAAACGGGCCGTATGAACCTGTTCCAATTAAGAGGTTCATGTCAGCGACAGAAGTTAACGGCAAAGAATTCTTAAAATCAATAATTCTTGTTTTTGTATCTACCTGCCGTGTTTCTTCGTTAACAAGTTTATCGTCCCAGGCTTTCGCTGATGTCGTATCCACTTTCCCATCATCATCTTCAAACAAATACGATAATGTGAGCCGTGTGTTAGCGGCAGACGAACGCGGCAACCCCGCGAACATGCGGTTGACATCGAAGTAGTCCGAGACATCGAGGGCGAAGTAGGCGTAGCGGCCCGCGTCAAAGTCGAACGACTGCCACTTCGCCGTAGGCGTGCGCCGCGAATAGTACCGCGCCTCACCCTGCAACGGAGCTGGCACATAGGCGAGCCCCTCAAGCGAGAGTACCGATACCGTATCATTCGGATCTGCCGCGCCATTGGGAACATCATCTTTTGACGAGATGGTGCTCATATCATAATTCATGAAGACGCGATTGACCCATCCGTTACGATTGGTATTGCCCGTATCGGTATTCAAGTCGTGGCGGTTGCATTGCTGTGTCCCCAATCCTGGATGGGGATTATCATTGACGGCGTGGTCAATATCATCTATGGCGCGGGCAAGCGCGGCTTTAACGAGTTCGCGCGAGGATGTAGCGCGGCGCAAGTAATTGGACGGCAACCGTGCGCGGCGCATATACGCCGAGAATGCGACCGCCGAGACGACCATAAACGCGAGCATCCCTAAAACAACTAGAAGCGCGGAACCGCGGCGCGAGACAAAACTTCTCATTTGCGCTCCTCCTCCGACAGACGATACAAATTGGGTACTACAAAACTCGTGGTCATTCTAGTCGCCGCACTCTTAATCGTGGACGAGGCAGAACCTTGGGTGATACGGACGCGATACGGCTTCCCCCACGGATCCAGCACCTTACCGCCGCTATTCACCGCCGCCATAAAGAGGACGGGGATAGTGCCACTGCCGCGCTCATCTTGTCCCTTGCCAAAGAGGTCGGGGAAGGCGTCGATGGTGAGTTCCGTCCAGCTCGAAGCCCCCTTCAGCTCACTATCCTTCTTGAAGTTCTCGGAAGCCACAATCGCTTGCGTAATCGTCTTGACTTCCGTCAGCGCCTTCTGCTTGCGGGCACGCTCTTGGGCGGACGAAATGGACATCGAGAGTGCCCCGAGAATCACCGCGATCATACCGACCACGACGAGGAGCTCCACGAGCGTAAAGCCTTTTCGGTTATTTGTTAAGTAGTGCATCGACGGGGTTACTCCAAATATTGTCCCAAGTTTCTTCATAGTTGCGGTCGGGTCCCGCACTTTCCACATTCACGAGATAGGTGTTAAAGTTCGCGCCTGACCTACCACTACCAATAGGAGCAAGTTTGTCACTCGAACCATTATTCCACGCTGATTCATAGTCTGCTTCACTATACTTATTCATCGTGTCAATAGCACGCGTATTGAATCCGCCATTCTCATCATCCCAGAGCGACTGCAAGCCATAAAGCGTATTGTTCCAATAATAGGCACTATCCGCCTGATCACGCACCATCGCCGCCTTGGCGCGCACTTCGTCCAAATCGGCAACACCCGCTATGCCTGTGCGCCAAGCGATGGACGACTGATTAAAAATCATCGTCAAAATCGTCATTAGCAAGCCCAGAAGGAGGCTCGCGACGAGAAGTTCAATTATCGTAAACCCGCGCTTCATTGCATCTTACTCCCTTGGAAGCGTACCTCGGTATAATAAAGCGGGGCCGCCATCAGCGTGTCATCCGTTAGCGATGCCCGAAAGCCGATACGCACAATCGCCGAATCCTCATCGTGCAAGACCACGAGCCCTGCCGCCTTGAGTCCGCCCGATGCATCTGAAGGCAAGCTCTTCCCCCCCGTATAGGTGCTAAATGCACTTTGCGCCCGACCTAGACACCCCGATCTGACTTTTAACTCACTACCATTCTTTTCCAAGTAGTCGCCCCAGCCTTGATCGGACGGCATAGACTTCAAATTCTTGAATTCTGTCGCCCAAACCCTATTTGTATCCGAAAGATACCGCACAATCGGGGAGATGACGGCTTCGGCATACGCGGCGGACGCTACATCGTCCGTGCTCTGCTGATTTTCGCGAAAGCCCATCGAGTAGAGTCCGACGACAGCGAGGACCCCCGTCGCCATAATAAGCATGGCGAGGTTGACTTCCATCAAAGTAAATGCGCGGCGCATTTTCATCGTTTTCATCTCCTTAGTCCACACTCGCATTTGAGTTGCCGATTGATACCGCCTTCATCCCACCTGCTGACGGACGCAACTCGCTAATTTGTATAGTGTACGAGAAAGTCTTGTTGTACTGATCCTTTAGCGGATCAAAGGAATAATAGAATACTCCTGCTTCCGCATTCGGGCTACTCGCGCTCTCACTATAAGATGAACCAAAGATGTAATTGTGGGGCAGTTGAATCTCTTGAAAGGCGAAGCCATAGGGGTCGCCTGTCTTCCACGAAGCCCCATTCTCGTCTATTACACGGAACCCAAACGGCCGAATCTTCACATCTCTAAAGTCCGCGTTTTCCATATTATTGATATCTTGCACATACACCCAGACCGTGAATGCCGTATTTGTGCCTGTATCCGCTGCAATGAGCGAGCGCACAAAGGATGTCTTGTTGTCCATCTTATAGAGGTAAAGGCCTTGCTTACTGTCGTCAGTCTCATTTACCTTGCCCTTACTATCCGTCTCTGGTAACATCGCCTGCAAGTCGCCAAACTCGTCATAAATATAACTTCCCTCCCGCTGCGTAATGCGTCCCGTACGCCGAACCGCCGCAGCCTTGCCCACGATGACAGGCGGTTCCGTCTCCGTCTCTTCCTTGAGCGTCTCATTCCAGAAGTAGATCTTCACAGGCACACGGTCAATACGCGCCCTCTCCTGCGCGGCCAAGACAAACTGCCGCACATTCAACAAAACGCCGCGCTGTTCCATGCCGCGTTGCATCGCCCGATAGCCGCCGACGGAGATCGTTCCGAGCAGACCCATAATAGCCATCACGACGAGCAATTCGATGAGGGTAAACGCGCGATTCTTTTTCATTCTCTTTCTCATTCTGGCGCTTCCTTTAGAGTCCCTAATTCTCATTGACCATCTGCGTCACTCTCATATTGTCCGTCGGTATCGAATAGAGCACGCGAAAGTTGCGAAAGTACCCGTGTTTCTCTTCAGGATAACCATAGTACAGCGCGTCAATCGAGACGCCCGACTTATTCTTGCGTGTGCCGCGCAGGGCATCGAGGATATCCATCCCGCGCACCTTCGATCCGCGCGTACCAGACTTCGTCGCGACGAAAAGCCCCGAGACATCCATAAGCGGATTCCCCTTGCGCGATTCGTCAACAATCGCTTTAATCATCTTACGGACATCTGATTCGCTAATTTCATAGTAGTCCGTATTGTCCTTCTCATCGCCTTCCGTCGGGGTTTTGCCTGAGACTGTATCCCCAAAGCCAGGCCACTTGCCCTTCTGCGCCTTATAAGTGGCAAATGCCTGCTGAAGAAGGCTAAAGGACGCTTCCGCCTTACGCTTGCGTCCGTTCTGAATGGAACTCGAGACCGCCGTCGTGACAATACCGAGCAAAATACCGATAATGGCAATTACGGCGATAAGTTCAACAATAGTAAAGCCGCGGCGTTTCATTATTCGACATTCCTCGTTTGCCCAGGCGTCCAGCTATACGAGCACCCCTTCTTGATGCCCGTTGAGTAGGGGTACTCCTTGCCATCCTTCGCACAAGACCACACAATCGCCGTCGCCCGCACGCTGACGGACTCCCCGCCGACACTGACATTCTTGATGATGCCATCGCCATCATCATCAATCGCATAGCGCAGGATGTGGTCCTTAATCGTCCCGCCACTTGGCACCTTGCTACTTTCTGAAGCCGAATTGCCCTTGCGCTTGATGACCGTCATCGCCCAGGGCGTGACGACACCAAAGCGGTCAAGTCCCGCGAGCTGGCTATTGGATGTCTTCAGCGACATCGGCGTAGCGAGTGCGAGCGCGGCATTTTTGTCGAGAAGTTGCGCGGAAGCTCCGTTACGGATGCATTTCGGCCACATTCCCTTATTTTGGAAGAGGTAAGTAAGCGCCGTTGCCGTGTTGGCAACGAGCTCTTGGCACTTCTTATTTTCTGCCGCGCGCGTCATCCCCGCGAAGCCTCCAATAGACGCACCCACCAGAACCGCGATAATCCCAATTACCACGAGCATTTCTATTAAAGTAAAAGCTTTTCTCATCTCTCGTTTCCTCCTTCTTAGTTGCTCATCTGAATGATGTCGTCCGACATCCATGTTGTCGCCGTCGTGCGGTCAGAGTCCGAAGTAAGCATACCGACATCCATCCACGGAGGGAATGTTTTCTTATTCGCCCCCGAGCTCCACAGCGTATACGACTGGTACGGCGGCAAAGAATAGTAGAAGAACTCAATTCCCCATCCGTCGTCAACCGTGATTCGGTCGAGAATGTAGGCAGATGAAGTTGAGTTATATCCACCAACCATATGTGCCTTACCATCCTGGTCTTCGTCATGCCAAGCACCCGTCGAAAGCGAGCCGCCATAACCACTCGAAGATTCCGTCAACTGCACGCCAAAAAGCGTCCGTGCCAACGACGAACTGCACATTTTCTCAAGATTCGGCATCCACCGCGCCGTGACCGCCTGAGAGGGAATCGCCTTGAGTTTGGCTATGGTATTCGCCGTCGCGTTGTTGTTGGTACTCATAGAAGCCCAGTTGCTGAACTTCTGACCTGTGAACGGATCGCACGGCAGACTATTGTTGTCGAGCCACTGCGCATAATCAAGAAGATCCTTTTCACAGTCAATCATCACGAGATAGCGCGGCAAAATGAAGCTCATTACACCAAACTTGAAGAGCTGAACCTCATTCCATGTCGATTTATCCTTATAACTCGAGAACATACTGCTGTTTATAGGCTTGAAATTGTACTTCTCAGGATTTTTCCATTCTTCTTGTTGCGCGCGACTATACGCATATTCGCCCAGTTCCTCAATTCGCTTGTTGATGTTGGCGGTGTTTGGGAACGGACACTCCAAGCCGAGCGGCTGAGCGCGGCACGCCGTTTTGACATTCTCCCACGAAAGCGTGGACTCCGAACTGCCGCCGCTGGTATCTTGCCTTCCGTAGCCATCGGATTTAAGGTAGATGTCGCGCGAGGCGTGGAGTTTGACGGGCGGATAGCTCCCGAACGCGGCATTATAGCCCGAGAGGCAGTTTTCGAGCCGCTGAAGCCGCGTGATAGTCTTGATACGCGCCTCTTCGTTACCGCCAATCGAGCTGAGCTTAAAGGCGATGGACATCAGCGTCACCAGGACGACGACGACAATCAGCATTTCTATGAGTGTAAACGCGCGTTTCATACGGAGTTTCCTCCCTTTACTTACTTACGCCGCGCCGCCACCCGAGACGGAACTAATAATCTTAATCATCGGCAAGAACATCGCGATGACGATGGTTCCGACGACAAAGGCGAGCACAATGATGAGGGCAGGCTCAATGGCCGCCGTCATACCCGCGACGGCATTATCGACTTCGTCATCATAGGTATTAGCAATGCGCGTGAGCATATCCGCGAGAGCACCCGTCTCTTCACCGACTTCCACCATCGAGGTCACCATCGGAGGGAACACCCAGCACTGCGACAGCGGCTGGGTCATGCCCTCGCCTTGCTTGACGGCATCGTGAATATTCTGAATCGCCTTCGAAATGACGCGATTGCCCGTCGTATCCCGCACAATGACGAGCGTCTGCAAAATCGGGACGCCCGAGGCAAGCAGCGTGCCCATCGTGCGCGTCACACGCGAGACGGCCGTACGCTGTACGAGCGTGCCCGTCACAGGCATCCGCAACGAAAGGACATCATAGAAGTACGCACCCTTCTCCGTCTTGCCAATGAGCTTCTTGATGATGATAAATGCCGCGACGATGATGGCGATGGTGAGTCCGTTATGCTGCACCCACTCCGAGAGGTCAATAACCGCCTGGGTGATACCCGGAAGTGCCGCGCCGCCAAGCATGTCATTAAAAACCTGCTTGAACTTCGGGATGACCGCGACAAGCAAGAACGCCGTAATGCCAATCGCGGCAACAAGCACGACAATCGGGTAAATCATCGCGCCTTTCACCTTGTTCTTAATCTTGTCACTCTTTTCCGCGAATTCAGCAAGACGCGCCAAAACGACTTCAAGGACGCCGCCCGCTTCGCCCGCCTTCACCATATTCACATAGAGATTATCAAAAATCTTCGGATACGCCGTCAGCGCTTCGGAAAATGTTCCGCCCGAGGAAATCGTCTCGCCGATTCCGTTTAGGGCTTCCACCATCTGGGCGTCCTTCTGCTGACGCTTAAGGACCTCAATGCCGCGCATCAACGGAAGCCCCGCGTTCACCAATGTCGCGAGCTGGCGGGTGAATTGCGTAAGGACTTTCGTCTTGACGCGTCCGCGCATCCATTTCGGGAGCTTAATCTCGATATTTTTATCAAGGACGCTCTTGCCCTTAGCCTTGGCGGCAGGCTTTGCGCCCTTCTTCGCAGGTTTCGCCGCCTTCGGGGCAGGTGCCTTTGCCGCGGGCGCGGCACTCTTCACCTCGCCCATCGCCGTGGGCATAAGACCCTGCGCACGCACCGCGGCAATCGCCGCATTACGGTCGCCCGCTTCGATCTGTCCGCGCGTTTCCACGCCGGCGGAGTCCTTCGCGATATACTGGTATGTCGCCATCTCTCTCTCTACCTTTCAGTATTCTGACTAAGATTATACCAAATCCTTTTTTGACTTGCAATACAATCATTTACCACGCAAGGGGATGTTTTAGTCACGGATTCCACAGATTTCCACTGATTTTGTTAACCGTGTAGAGTTGTAGAAGTGTAGAAAAGTAGGTAGGGGGCGCAGTCCCCTGCGCCCCGTAAAAGTAGCTATGTAAGGCGAAGCAAGTGGTAGGGGCGCGCGTCCCGCTCGGGCCGTGGCGACTGGTAGGGGGCGGAGTCCCTTCCGCCCCGCATACAAGAGGATAACAATTCCTTTCTTCGACTTCGACTTTTGACTTCGACTGTGTTTATGCCTGACAACATGCGGCACGGCGGGCGGCAACCGTGCTAACCCACCCTGATGCGGGCGTCTTGCTTGTCCACGCCCCGCTCGACAATCTCAAGATTGCCGTCGGGGGCGTGTCCTGCGCAATCCGCCGCGCCTGAGGGCGGGCGCTCGGCTGTCGGCC
>CAVLAC010000034.1:0-17879 GCA_963661055.1 bacterium
CAGGGCGGGTTAGCACGGTTGCCGCCCGCCGTGCCGCATGTTGTCAGGCACAAACCAAAGCAAGCACAAATGCGGGGCGGAAGGGACTCCGCCCCCTACCATTCGCTTCGCCTTAAATTGGAAGCTCTAGAACTGAAAAGGGCTCTCTGCGAACTCTGCGTTCTCTGCGTGAGATAAAACGGACGCGACGGCGCGCGTCCTAGCCAAACTACAATCTTGTAAATCCTGTTAATCCTGTCAAAATAGAATCAAGGGGCACAAACGGCGGGCAATGGACTGCCCGCCCTACCACTGTTCGACTTCGACTCTCGACTTCGACTCATTCGCGGAATTCGTTTATGTATTTTCCTCTTGCGGGAGCGCGGGGAATATGATATAATATTCGCGTTTCAATTCACCGAACAGGAGAATAAAGCAGAATGGTAAAGATTAGAATGCGTCGTACGGGTTGCACAAACCATGCGACATACCGTATTGTCGCGGCTGACGAGCGTTGCCCGCGCGACGGCAAGTTTCTTGAGATCTTGGGCTGGTATGATACTCAGCTCAAAGAAGATAATTTTAAGCTCGACCTTGAGCGCGTTGAGCACTGGCTCTCGAAGGGTGCTAAGCCCTCGACGACCGTGGCTTCGCTCATCCGTCGCGCAAAGAACCCTGCGTTGAAGCCTCACCACGCGCGTAAGGCTCAGCCCAAGACCGAGCAGCCCAAGGCTGAAGAGAAGAAGGAGGCCTAATTATGGGTATCAAGATTCTCGATAAGATTAATGCTGAACAGACGGCGAAACTCGCGGATAAGAAGTTCCCTGAGTTCCGTACGGGTGATATCGTTCGCGTTTCCATCAAGATTAAGGAAGGCGACAAGTTCCGTGTTCAGGATTTCGAGGGCAAGGTTCTCGCGATTGACAATGGTCGCAAGAATGTGACGGGCAACTTCACGGTTAGCCGCGAAAGCTATGGCGTGCGTGTTGAGAAGCTCTTCCCCTTCAACAGCCCCTGGATTCAGGCGATTAAGGTCGTCAAGCAGTCCGCTTCTTGGCGTGCGAAGCTCTATACGGAGCGCACATTCTGCTCGCACAAGGCCGTCCGTAAGCTGAAAAAGTGAAGCTAGCGATTCGGTGACGAAACAAGGGCGGCAGTTCCTTCTTGGGGACAGCCGCCTTGTCGTCTATCTAAGAGGAGCGTTTCTATGGCATCCATAAATTGGTTCACGGTTCTATTGTTAATAGCGTCCAATTTTATTATGTCCCTCGCGTGGTACGGACACCTCGGCACGCTCAACCACAAGCCACTTTGGATGGTCATACTCATTTCTTGGGGCATTGCGCTCTTTGAATACTGCCTAGCCGTGCCCGCTAACCGAATGGGGGCACGAACGATGTCCCTAGAACAGCTCAAAATCACGCAAGAAACGATAACTTTGCTCGTTTTCATGCCATTTTCGGTGTTCGTAATGAAGCAGTCCATCAGTTGGAACTATCTCGCGGCACTTGTTTGCCTTGTGGGAGCGGTTTATTTCATCTTTAGGGGGTAATCGTATGCAACTTGAACTCAACGGACTCACCGTAGCCTGCATAATTGGAGACCTGCCGCATGAACGGACGGCGACGCAGGTTTTGCGCGTCGATCTCGCCCTAACTATCCCTTCGGACGCGGCAAAAACGGACTCTCTTTCGGACACTGTAAACTACGCGGCACTTACGGAGCAGGTTCGCGCGGCACTTATCGCGGCAAAATGTCGGATGATTGAGCGTGCGGCGAAGCTGGTGCTGGACCTCTGTTTCGGCGATGAGCGGGTTTGTAAGGCGCGGGTACGAATTACCAAGGCGGGGGCGGTCGCGAACTTGGATTCCGCGGCAGTTATACTTGAAGCGACGCGGGATGAGTGGCAGAAAGGCGAGGTGTAAGATGGCGAGTGAAGAAAAGTTCCCTGAATATGAACTTGCGGGCATTGAGACGATTGCCCGCGGCGTTTGCATAAAGGAGGGGAAACTCCTCATTTGCCGCGCTAAGGGCGGTAAGACTTCCTATTTGCCAGGCGGGCATATCGAGTTTGGTGAGACGGGTCGCGCGGCACTTTGCCGTGAAATCAAAGAAGAACTTGGGCTTGAGGCGAAGACGGGTGCGTTTTTGGGTGTCGTTGAAAATAGCTTCTTGCAACACGAGAAACCCCACGCCGAGATTAACCTCGTTTATGAGCTTATCCTCGAAGATAACGCGCTTAATGCCGTCGCACAGGAAGATTGGATAGCGTTCGTGTGGTGTCCGCTTACGGAACTTAAGTCCGCGCGGCTTTTGCCGAGTGTTTTTGAGGTTTTGGGGACGAATCCGCACGCCCATTTTGAGGTCTAAGTATGTTACATGTGACAGCAACGCCCATTGGGAATCTTGGCGACCTTTCTCCGCGTGCCTTGGAGGCCTTCAAAAGCGCGGCACTTATTGCGTGCGAGGATACGCGGCGGACGTGGCAATTGCTTGCTCATTTCGAAGTGCCGCGTCCCGCTATGATTTCGTATCGCCAAGGTAATGAGGAGCGTGTGACGGAAACCATTCTCGCGGCACTTGCGGAGGGCAAGGAGGTGGTTCTTTGTTCGGACGGAGGCTACCCTGGCATTTCTGACCCTGGCTACCGCTTGATTCGGGCGTGTGCGAAAGAAAATATCCCATATGAGGTCATTCCTGGCGCGAGTGCGGTCAATGTCGCGCTACTTATGAGCGGACTTTCCACGAGTTCCTTCACTTTCCGTGGATTCCCTCCGCGTGGACCAGGCGCGTTGCGGAACTGGTTTGCTGAAGATAAGGATAAGGAACATACACTTATTTGCTATGAATCGCCCTTTAGAATTGCCGCGACCTTGCAGGCGGCGTATGAGGTGCTGGGCGATCGTGAGGCGGCAGTTTGCATTGAACTTACCAAATTACACGAACGCGTTTCGCGCGGCTATTTGTCGGCACTTGTGAAGGAGTACGAGGGAGCCAAAGTAAAAGGAGAAGTCGCGCTCGTCATTGCTGGCTCGAATCCCAAATTTCTCAATCCACAAATGACCCCAATTATGGTATAATATTGGATGTCTACTAACAAAGGAAACCGAAAAATGATTTCTGACCAAATCAAGAAGGGTAAAGAGAGAGCTCCGCACCGTAGTCTTTTGTTTGCTACGGGAATGAAGCGGGCGGATATGGCGAAGCCATTCATTGGCATTTGCAATAGCTACGAGAGCTTTGTACCTGGACATTGCCACTTGAATAAGGTCGGCGAGTGGCTGAAGAAGTGCATTATTGAGGCGGGCGGTGTGCCGATGGAGTTCAATACGATTGCCGTTTGCGATGGCATCGCTATGGCGCATCCGGGCATGAAGTTCTCGCTTCCGTCGCGTGAATTGATTGCTGATTCGGTGGAGACCGTGGCGCGTGCCCATTGCTTTGACGCGATGATTTGCGTCCCCAACTGCGATAAGATTGTGCCAGGAATGATTATCGGCGCGATTCGCACGGGGATTCCGACGATTTTTGCCTCGGGCGGTCCGATGGCGCCTGGCCGCGATACGAAGACGGGTAAGGATTCGGATTTGAATTCCGTCTTTGAGGCAGTGGGTGCCGAGAATGTGGGCAAGATTACGATGAAGGACTTGCAGCGCATTGAGGAGACGAGTTGCCCTGGCTGTGGGTCGTGCTCGGGAATGTTCACGGCGAACTCAATGAACTGCCTTTGCGAAGCCCTCGGGCTCGCGCTGCCTGGCAACGGGACAATCCTCGCGATTGACCCGAAGCGCAAGGAACTTTGGCGGCAGGCGGCGATTCGTGCGGTTGCGATGGCGAAGAAAGGCGGTCCGCTCCCGAAAGACCTGATTACTTTCGCGTCAATGGATAATGCTTTGACGCTTGATATGGCGATGGGCGGTTCGACCAACACGGTTTTGCATACGCTCGCCATTGCTCGCGAGGCGGGCATTGATTATTCGCTCAAGCGGATGAATGAGCTTTCGGCGCGTACGCCCTATATCTGCAAACTCGCGCCGTCGGGGCACTACCATGTCTCTGACCTCGATAAGGCGGGTGGCATTATGGCGATTCTGAAGCGCCTGCCGAAGAAACTCCTCAATCTCAAAGCCCCGACGGTCAGTGGCAAGACGATTGGTAGCCAAATCGCGGCGGCGAAGATTAAGGATGACGATGTTATCCGTAAGCTCGGCAATGCCTACTCGAAGGATGGCGGGCTCGCCGTTCTCTGGGGCAACTTGGCGGAGAAAGGGTCTGTCGTCAAGAAGGGCGGCGTGGCACCTTCGATGATGACCTTCACGGGCAAGGCAATTTGCTTTGATTCGCAGGAAGAGGCGTGCGAAGGCATTTTGGCGGGCAAGGTCAAGCCTGGGCATGTCGTAGTCATCCGTTATGAGGGACCCAAGGGCGGACCTGGCATGCAGGAAATGCTCGCCCCGACCTCGTATATTATTGGCGCGGGGCTGGGCGAATCGGTTGCCCTCATTACTGACGGACGCTTCTCGGGCGCGACCCACGGTGCGTGCGTCGGGCATGTCTCGCCTGAGGCGGCGGAAGGTGGTCTCATCGGGCTCCTCAAGAATGGCGATGAAATCACAATTGACATCCCGAAGCGTGCGCTCAATGTGAAGCTCTCGAAGAAGGAAATTGCCGCGCGTGCCAAGAAGGCGAAGAAGTGGGCGCCGCGTATTCGCGGCGGATGGCTTGAGCGGTATGCACGGCTCGTGGGCAATGCATCGACGGGCGCGTCGTTTAAGATTTAAGAGGGCGGTAGACTAATATATGAATAAGAATCCGCTCGCCCAATATGTCCGTGAAATACCTGACTTCCCCAAACAAGGGGTGCTGTTTCGTGATGTAACGGGAATTCTTGATGGCTCTGGGAGTTTCCATTTGGCGCTTGACCAAATGCAACAAGCGCTGAATGGAACGCGCGTAGATATTGTCGTCGCGCCTGAATCGCGTGGCTTCATCTTCGGCGCGGCACTTGCTGACCGCTTGAATACCTCATTCGCGCCTGTGCGTAAACCTGGCAAACTGCCGCGCGAGACCATCTTTGAGCAGTATAATCTCGAGTATGGCTCGGCGTGCTTGCATATGCACTGTGACGCGATTAAGCTAGGGCAGTGCGCGGTTATTGTGGACGACCTCTTGGCGACGGGCGGTACGGCACTTGCGTGTGCGAAACTCATTGAGAGATTGGGTGGACGCGTCGTGAAGATGCTCTTCCCCATTGAACTCGAGGGCTTTGCCGCACGGCAGGGCAAGCTCAAAAACTATGATGTAATCACCTTGGTGAAATATCCAGGCAAGTAAGGAGATAGACTATGGAACACAATTGGCAGATTTTCCGTGCGGGGCGCGTGGATCAGATTCTTCTCAAGAATGGCGAGGATATCGCGGCACTTTCGGAACTTGACCGCAAGAGCTGGATGGTGCTCTCAATGCCTGTTAAGGACATTCGTTTCGATAGCCGTATGCTCGCATTGATGGATACAGACCACGACGGACGCATCCGTATTGACGAGGTTTTGGGCGCGATTGACTTTCTCAAGGCGCACGAAGTAGACTTGAACGCACTTTTCAATCCTGATGATGTGGATGAGAAAGCACTTGCGCAGGTTATGGAGAACCGTGGCAATGTAGAAAAGTTGCCGCTGAGTGCCGAGGAAGAGAAGGCACTTAATGAGTGGAAAGCCGCAGGCGAAGACCCGAAAGTGCGTGTTCTGGGGGCGGAAACAGAGTCCGCCGAGGCGGCACTCGCGGCAGTTGAGGCGGTCGTGGACGGCTTCTTTACGGCGACAGGCGACGAGATTTTGGTGACGGAAGAGCCCGCGAAGCGGCTGCCACTCGAGGACCACATCCATCCTAAGTACGCGGAAGCGATTCGCACGCTTAATCAGAAGTGCGTCACGCCAGTTTTGGGTGTAAAAGCTTCGCTCGATTACCTCGATTGGCAGGCACTGAAGGCGGCATTTGCGCCGTTCCGTGCCCACCGCGCGGCGAAACCCGTCGCCCACGCGAATCTGCAGGCGCAATTGGATGACGAAGAGCGCGTATTACGCTATAAGATGCATTTGCTGGAGTTCCTCGAGAACTTCGTGAATATGAAGCGCCTTTTCTCGGAGCGCGGCACGGCGATTTTCCAAGTGGGTACGCTGAGAATCGATGCCCGCGAGATGTCCCTTTGCTTTGCTGTGGAAAATGAGGCGGCGCATAGTGCGCTTTCGGGGCGCTCGAAGTGCTGCGTCCTTTATTTGGGCTTGACGCATCCTGCGACGAGCGCGGCACGGACCATTTGCGCGGTTGTGACGGCGGGTTCGACGGGGCGGCTTTATGTGGGACGCAAGGGCGTGTTCCTTGATTATGAGGGGCACGAATGGGAAGCGGTCATCACGAAAGTGGTCGAGAACCAAGTCTCGCTTATGGAAGCCTTTTGGTCGCCGTGGAAGAAGATTGGCGAAGGCATTAGCTCCCTCGTGAAGAAGTTCCTGGGCGATAAGCAGACGAATGCCGTCTCGACGGTCTCGGCAGGGACGCAAGACGCGAAAATGGGCGGCGCGGCAATGGCTTCGAGTGTCGCGGCGATTGGCATTGGCATTGGTATGATTGGCGCGGCACTCGCGTCCCTCCTCGCGGCAGTTTCGCAACTTACCCCGTGGCAGATTCCGATTGCGGTTGTCGCCGTTATTCTCGTCGTCTCTTTGCCGAGCGTGGTTCTTGCGGCATTCAAGTTGCGTCAGCGTGACTTGGGGGCGGTGCTGAATGCGAGTGGCTGGGCAGTGAATAGACCTATCTTTATCTCGCTTAAGCGGGCGAAGGCCTTCACGCTTTGTGTGTGCAATCACACACTTCGCCGCGTTGTGATTACGCTTATTGTGCTGGTTCTCCTCGGAATTGGCGGCTACTACGGCTATCAGGCGTATAAAGGCAAGTGCACGGCGGAGTGCCCAACTTCCGCCCCTGCCGCCGAGATGACAACACCTGCACCTGCTACGGCGACCCCTCAGGCGTGAGTGCCTTAGCGCAATCTTCGGGGACGAATTACATCGGACGGCTCGCGCCGAGTCCCACGGGGGCGTTGCACCTTGGGAACATTCGTACCTTTATGATTGCGTGGCTTCGGGCGCGGCGCTTGGGTGGACGCGTCATTTTACGGATAGAAGACCTTGACCATCCGCGTGATAAGCCTGGGGCTAGCGCGGCACTTGTGGAAGATTTGCGGTGGCTTGGGTTTGATTGGGATGCGGAAGTCGTGCAGTCCGCGCGGCGAAAGGTCTATCGCGCGGCACTTGAGAGGCTAAAAGAGCAAGGTCTCGTCTATCCCTGCATTTGCTCGCGAAAGGATGTGGAAGGCGCACAGTCCGCGCCCCACGCGGGTGAGCAACTCTTTTATGCGGGTACTTGTCGCGGACTGTTCGCGACTTGGGAAGAAGCGGCGGCAAAAATTGCGCCGCGCCTCCCCTGTTGGCGGTTTAATCTCGCATCGTGGCTCAAAGCACATCCTGAGGATAGCGCGATAACCGTTCCTGAGGAGTTTAAGCGCGGAACGGGATCTTGCCGCCTAGCCGAGACACTGGGGGACTTTCCTCTCGCCCGTGATGTGGATGGCGCGGGCTACACGCTCGCGGCAGTTGTGGATGACGCGGAAGAAGGCGTGACGGAGATTGTCCGTGGCGACGACCTCTTTGCCGCGACACCTGCGCAAATCATTCTTCAGCACGCGCTCGGGCTCCCCACGCCGCGTTATTTGCATATTCCGCTTGTTGTGGGGACGGACGGCAAACGGCTTGCCAAGCGCCACGGCGATACGCGCATTGCGTATTATCGTGAGAAGGGTGCGACGGCAGAGCGGATTTTGGGTTTCTTAGCGCGCTCTTGTGGTTGGAGCGTGCCCGCAGAGGGTGTAACCCTTCGGGGGCTTCTCAATTATTTTGACTTGGGCGCGATACCTCCTAAGCCCTATATAATGGAAGAGACGGAATATGTTTGAGACACTATCTGACATCTCGATTCTTGCAATTCTTCAAGGGATAGCTGAGTTTTTGCCTATCTCAAGTTCGGGACACCTCGTGATTGGCGAGAAGCTTCTTGATTTGCACGCGCCTAGTATGCGGCTTGACCTCGGGCTTCATATGGGCACGCTGATTTCCGTCTTCGTCTTTTATCGTGCGGTAATTTGGCGCATAATCCAGAAGCGTGAGTGGTGTTATGTCGGGCGGATTATCCTGAGCGCGGTGCCCGCTTGCCTATTCTATTTTGTTGGAAAGGATTGGTTTGATGAGACGGCGAAGAATGTGACGCTCGTCGGGTGGTTATTGATTGTGACGGGAGTAGTCCTTATCTCGACGCGCTTTCTGCCGCGTGGTGCGAAAGCCGTGGACACCAAGGGGTCGCTTCTGATGGGCATTGCCCAAGCCTTCGCGCTGTGGCCAGGCCTTTCGCGTAGTGGCATGACGCTCGCCGCCGCGCGGCTTGGCAAGATTGATGCCGAGAAGAGTGCCGAGTTTTCGTTCCTGATGTCCGCGCCCCTCATCATCGGCGGACTCCTTTTGGAGATAATGAAAAGCTTTGATTCCACGCCTATTTTGGACAAAGTGACGGAAGTTTCGTGGGGTTATGTCGCGTTTGGCGCGGCACTTTCGGCGGTCGTTGGGTACTTCGCACTCAAGATTTTGCTCCAAACTTTGCGGAGTGCGTCCTTTTGGATGTTTGGAATTTATTGCATAACCGCTGGACTTTTCACGGTTATTTTAGTATAATTTATAGACAATTTTCGTAAAAGAAAGAAAGAAAAATCGTATGGCGAAAGATTCAGCTCTACAGGGCTCGTGGTGGAAGTGGCTGTTGCTACTTCTCATCGCGGCTACATCGTATCATTTTACCTTCCCTGCAAAGGAGAAGGTCCGACTCGGACTCGACATCAAGGGAGGCACGAGCTTCACCCTGGGCGTCGATGTTGAGAAACTCCGCGAGAACATTCTCGCCGAGGATCCCTCGCTCACGAACAATCCTGAGCGTGTCGAGCAGAAAATAGCGAAGACGCTTGGCGCGGACTGCGATTCGCGCATTGTGGCGGTTATTCGTAAGCGTGTGGACGCGATGGGCACGAATGAGCCCGTGATTCAGTCCCTGCCGAAGAAGCACCAAGTCATTGTGCAGTTGCCAGGCGCGGATGAAGGTGTGCGCAAGGCGGCGAAGGAGCGTCTTCAGTCGATGGCGTTTCTTGAGTTCCGTCTGACGCATCCGAAAGACCAGCAACTTGTCGCGAAGCTCCTTAATAAGGATATTGCTCCCGAGGGCTATGAGAAGAAGGGCAACGGCTATGCGCGTACAGCGGCGTATCCTGAGTTGGTGCGTCAGCCTGGCTATGCGGCGCGTTTGGCGGCGTTTGGCACGACCGATGACCGCTATCGCTTCATGCTCGAGGATGCCAAGGATAATACCTACATCCCGCACTTCGTCTCGCGCAATGTTGAGCTGGATGGACGCGACCTGCAGTCCGCTTCGTGGGAGCGTGACCCTGTTAAGGGCGGCTTCTGCGTCAACTTCGTGTTGAATGCGGAAGGTGGTCGTAAGTTTTCCGCGCTGACCCGCAATTATATGGCGGGTGGTCCTAAGAACCGCACTTCGGAAGGTCGTTGCCTCGCCATTATTTTGGACGACAACCTCATTTCCGCGCCGCGCATCCAGAGCGAGATTGGTAGCTCGGGACAGATTACGGGCAACTTCACGATTCAGGAAGCGAAGCAGCTCGCGGCAGACTTGAATGCGGGTGCTTTGCCTGCGCCGCTCCGCATTCTGGCGGAGTCCTCGGTCGCCCCGACGGTGGGTGAGGACGCGATTAATTCGGGTGTCTGGGCGGCTGCGCTCGGCTTCGGACTCGTCGCTATCTTCATGTTCGTCTACTATTGGCGGCTCGGACTTGTCGCGGATATTGCGCTCTTCCTCGATGTTGCGCTTTTGCCGACGGCTCTCGTCATTGTCGCGAACTTGCTCGGCGTTTTCGCGCACGATCCTTCGATGGGCGGCGGCGGTTCGGTTCAGCTCCCAGTGTTGACGATGCCTGGTATCGCGGGTCTTGTCCTTACGCTCGGTATGGCGGTGGACGCGAATGTGCTTATCTTTGAACGCATCCGTGAAGAGTTCTTGCGTCCTGGCACAACGGCGGGCAAGGCGATTCAGGATGGTTACGGACGCGCCTTCACGGCGATTTTCGACTCGAACTTGACGACGATTATTACGGGTATCATCCTCTTCGTCGTGGGTACGGGACCTGTCCGTGGCTTCGCGATTATGCTCACGGCGGGCGTTATCATCTCGATGTATACGGCAGTCGTTGTTTCGCGCCTTATCCTTGAGAAGACGACGAACTTGGGTAGCACTAAGCCGTTCAAGATGCTTCGCCTTCTCTCGGGCACGAAGATTGACTTTATGAAGTATGGTAAGATTACGATGATTGCTTCTCTCGTGGTCATCGTCGTCTCGCTCGCCATCTTCTTCGTGCGTGCCAAGACGAATCCCGCGAGCGTGCTCGCCGTGGATTTGACGGGCGGTACTTCGATTGTCTACAATTTGACGCAGGATGCTTCTAAGCAACCCTCGGTCGGTGCGATTCGTGACGCGCTTAATGACTTTGATAATGCGACCATTATTCAGTATCAGCGCGGCATTGGCGATACGACGCTTCTCGTGAAGACGGGTGAGTCGGCGGAAACCGCGAAGGGCAAGGCGGTTGAGAACCACGATGTCGGTGGTCACGTGACGAAGCTCCTTCAGGCGAAGTTTCCTGACGCGGCATTTGTGAATGCGAGCACGGAAGAAATTGGCTCGATGGTCGGCGATGACCTCAAGAAGTCGGGCACGAAGGCGGTTGTCTTCTCGCTCATCGCGATTCTGATTTATGTCGGCTTCCGCTTCCAGGTGGGCTTCGGCTTCGGTGGCATTGTTGCGCTCGCTCACGACGCGCTCATTTCGCTCGGGCTCTTCTCGCTGTGCGGACGCCAAGTCTCGCTTATCGTGGTAACGGCGCTCTTGACGATTATCGGTTACTCGATTAACGATACCGTCGTCGTCTTTGACCGCATTCGTGAGAAACTGCGCCGCGATACCCGCACGCCCATTCGTGAAATCTGCAACCAAGCGATTAACGAGTGTCTTGGTCGTACGATTATCACATCCGTGACCACGCTCTTGGCGGTGCTCGCGCTCTTCGCGTTCGGTGATGGTTCGATTTACGACTTCGCGCTCACGATGCTCATTGGCATTATTGCGGGCACCTACTCGACTACCTTCATCGCGGCACCTCTCATGATGTGGTGGTACCGTGGCAAGCGCCCGACTTTTGGCGCGGAAGATAAGCCTAAGGCTTAAGCGTGCCAAGCGGACGCGAAAACTTCGCGGCGATTGAGAAACTAATTGCCGCTTCTAAGCGCATCCTCATCTCAGGGCATTTGAGCCCGGACGGGGATGCGCTCGGTAGTATGGTGGCTCTCGCGCGGCTTTTGACTCAGGCGGGGCACCCCGCATGGGCAACGGCAGATCTGAATGCGCTCGGCAAACTTCGGTTTATGCAGGGGACGGAATCCATTATCCCCGTGCGCCGTTTGCGTCACCAGAAGAAGTTTGACCTCTTTATTGCTCTTGATTGTAGTTCATTTGACCGTATGCCGCCCGAGGTGCGTCCAGTGGCGGAAGGACTTCCCGCAATTTGCATAGACCATCACGCGACGAGCACCCCCTTTGGCAACGCGGCACTTGTTGACCCGAAAGCCTCGAGCACAGGCGAACTCATTTGGCGCCTCGCGAAATGGATGGAGTGGCCGCTAGATAATGTCACGGCGGAAGCCCTTTGGATTTCGCTCATTACGGATACAGGACGCTTTGCTTATGACGCAACTTCGACTAAGACAATGCGCGCGGCGGGTGACTTGCTTAAGTATAATGTCCGTACCTCGTACATAAACGACATTATATATGGTAGTTTCTCTACGAAGTCCATCGCTTTAAAGAAGATAGCGTGGCGCTCCCTCCATATTTGGAAAAATCGCCGCGTAGCGGAAGTGACTTTGACGCGGGACGACTTTAGAGCCGTGCGCGGCACTAAGGCGGAGGCGGAAGACATTGTTGAGATTCCGCGCTCAGTCGCCCGTAACGAAATTGCGCTTTTCTTTTATCAGATTCCCGACCGCACGAAAGAGACGCGGTGCTCGATTCGCACCCGTGGCGAGTGGGACGCGACAGTTTTGGCGGGTAAGTTTGGGGGCGGCGGACACCGCAAGGCGGCTGGATGCACGATGAAAGCCTCGATGAGCGTCGCTAAGCGCCAAATGCGCGCGGCAGTTCGTGATTTGCTCAAGAGTGCTTGCCGCAAGACGATGCGCATTCCCGAGATAAAGATTCCTGAGAAGGAGAGTAAATGAAAGAACGCGTCCTTATTTTGACGGATGGTAAGGCTGGGCATGAGAATCAGTCAAAGGCATTCGCGGTCGCGCTAGACCGCGATTTTGATTTGGTAAGCGTTGGTTTTCGCTCAAAAGTCGCGAAAGCGCTCAGTTATCTCCTTGACCACTTGGGATTACGCCTCCCTCAGTTGCTTTCCTTTGGGCGCGGCATTAACGAACTTAAGTCCGCGTCGTATTGTGCGGTAATAGGTACGGGATCAGGGACATTTTATGCCGTTAAGGTTCTCGCGCGGCGCTTGGGGGTTCCGTGTGGGGTCGTACTCTTCCCGCGCGGCTATAGCCTTGGTTCTTTTAATTGCATTCTTGCCCCCGCCTTTGATAATCCCCCCGCGCGGCGGAATATCGTGAAAGTGCCCGCCAATCTCGTGGCAGTGGACGCCGAACGGCAACGCGCGGCAGTTGCGGACTTCGAATCGCGCTATTTGGGCGAGAAAGGAAATCCCGTCGCCGTGATTATTGGCGGACCCAACAAGTGCTCCACAATGTCCGTGGACTGGATGAAGCGCGAATTAGATGAGCTTTTCACGGATACAAAGGGCAGACCCCATTGGGTGACGACTTCGCGGCGGACGCCCCCTGCTGTGGAGGCGCTTGTGGAGACCTATCCGTGGGATTATGCGCTTTTTTACTCAAAAGACCATTACAACCCGATTCCCGCCTTTGTTCCGCTCGCGAAAACGCTTTATGTGACGGCGGAATCAACGGGAATGCTCTCGGAAGCCTGCACCAGTGGCGCGGCAGAAGTGCGCGTTTTAGATAACCTCAATCCAGGGCGGCATAAGTTCCGTCGCTTTGTGGATGGACTTATCGTGGGTGGCTACATCAATGGAGCGCGCAAGATTGACCTTTCCGAGGCCATCTCTGCGGCGCGGCAGTTGATGAAGATTTAGGAAAGGCGAAACCTGTGCGCCGCCTGCCTCCACGCTTCCTTTTTAATAGTTTGCTCCTTTGTTTGCCGCTCCTCGCGGCACTTGGCGCGGCAGTTTACTTCTACATCCGTGATGTGCCGCGCTTTGAAGCTGGCGAAAAGAAGCGTATTCGTGCAGAATATCGTGAAATAGCCGAGCAACTGAAGGATACGAAAGCTCCCTCGACTTTAGTGAAGAGAGAACGAGGATGGGGCACTAAGTCGCTTTTTAGCGGTGTTATGTCGCCTGGCGACTGGGGCTGTTTTGCCGCCTCAGACACAGAAATGACGGTTTGGTATCAAGAAGGGCGCAAGTGCTATGCGCAAAATACGCCTATCCTCGAAGAAACGGATATTGAGTCCGTGTATCTTATTGGTGCTTCGTGTATCCTCGGCGTTTTGCTTGTTTTCACTCTAATCGGCATCCGTTTCTTCGTGGTTGAAACCTATGCACGCGATGACTTCCTCGCGGCAACGGCACACGACCTTACGACGCCTCTCGTGGCTATGCGCCTCCTCATTGGACGCGATAACATAGATGCCCGACAGGCTATTGAGCGGCTCATTCGCCTCGTCGGCAATATCAAGGACTATTTGCGTCCAGGCGGACGCCGCCCCAAGCTCTCTTTCACGAAAGTTGACCTCCTTGCTCTCTATAAAGAGGCATATAAGCCCTTTGCTTTGAGTTTTCAGGAACTTACTGACGACGAGCGGGATGTGTCCATTCACGAAGACGGCACCGCCCCGTGGCTCGTGATAGCGGACGAAACGCGGCTTATGCAGATTCTATGGAACCTTCTTAGTAACGAGCTCAAATATGCCGCGCCCGATGGACCTGTCGCGGTGCATTTGACGCGGAAGGAAGGGTGTGTCGCGATTTCCTTTGTGGACGAAGGATCTGGTATGTCCTTTTTAGAACGAAAATACGCCTTTAGTCGCTACTTTAGAGCAAATAGCGCACGCAAGTCAGGTAAGGGCGGTTTTGGTATTGGGCTTTGTACCTCGTATGAAATGGCGCGGCTTATGCGCGGAGCTTTGACCGTGAGCGCCAATAAGCCTAAGGGCTGTATCTTTACGCTAACTTTGCCCGCCGCAGAAGCTTAAGTCTTGTAGCTTCGAGCGAGAGTAAGTGCTAAAATCTGCCGCGCGCCCGCATTTTTAAGCTCTTTTGCCGCCTCAGAGAGCGTTGAACCCGTCGTTAGGACATCGTCCAGAAGCAAAATGGTCTTGCCCTTAATAAGGTTCTCTTTACGGACGCGGAAAGTCCCCTTTACATTCTCGCGGCGGTCTTCTTCGCTCAACCCTGCCTGCCGCTTGGGGAGTCCCTTCCGCTTGAGGATGCCGCTTAGGCACGGCTTCCCGATGCGTTTAGCTAAGTGCCGCGCTAAAAGGGCACTCGGGTTGTAGCCACGGTCGAGGCGATGGAAGAGTGTCGTGGGCATTGGAAGGACGATATCTGCCGCGCTCAGGTCATATCTCGCCATTGCCGCGCCCTCCAGCCAGTCCACGAAGTCCTCCAGAAGCCAAAGATGGGTATTATACTTGAACCCCGTCACCAACTTGCGTGCCGCGCCCGAGAAGTTAACGGCTGTCGCCGCGCGGTCATACTTGGGTTTATAAACGCGGCAGTCTTCGCAAAGATAGTCCGTTTTTAACTCTTCCACGGGGCGTCCACAAACACGGCAACAGCCCTCATCTTGCTCCACGAAGTCAATCCGCATAAGGCAGGCGGAACAGACATAACGCTCGGGGCGGTCACTAAGTTTGCCGCAGATGGGGCAGACGCGAGGCCAGAGGAGATTCAGCACCCGCTCAAGCATTTTCGATGGGACGCCCATCCTTTAAGGTGAGGATTCGCTGGTTGGAACTGCCGCGAAAGCGTAGGGAGATATCCTTTAATTCTTCGATGAAGGGTCCGTCAATAAGGACATCCGTCATTCGTAAGATGGGCTCAGTGTCATCCGTCCGCCATCTCGAAGGAGAAAGCAGGTCTCTTTCAAGCACGCACCCCGTATAAATCCACAGGGTCTTCGTCGCCCCAAAGTGGTTACGGAAGCGTTCGAGAAATGGACGCAAAGCCTTTTGGTTCTCGGGTTCCATTGGCTCGCCCCCGAGAAGGCTGAGTCCCGTGATGTAGGGATTCGCGAGAAGCCCCATAATTTCGGCTTCGGTAGCGTCCGTAAAGGGCTTCCCATAGCCAAAGTCCCACTGGTCGGGGTTAAAACACCCCTTGCAGTGGTGGGTACAGCCCGAAACGAAGAGCGAGACGCGCACGCCTTCGCCATTGGCAATGTCAAAGTTGCGTATCGCGGCGTAGTTCACGACACATGAAGGACGCGCTCTTTGATTTCTTGGGTGCGCCCCTGATTCCAGAACTGGCTACCGATATAGCCGCAGGTACGCCGCGCCACATTGAGCTTGGACTCATCGGTATTGCCGCACTTGGGGCACCGCCAAATGAGCTTGCCCGTGTCGTCCTTGACAATCTGAATCTCGCCGTCAAAGCCGCAAACTTGGCAATAATCGCTCTTTGTGTTCAATTCTGCGTACATAATGTTGTCGTAGATGAAGCGCATAATATCGAGAACAGCCTTGATGTTGTTCTGCATATTAGGTACTTCCACATACGAAATGGCCCCGCCAGGCGAGAGCCGCTGGAATTTCGCTTCCGTCGCGAGCTTGGAGAACGCGTCAATGGGTTCCGTCACATGAATGTGGTAGGAATTGGTGATGTAGTTGCGGTCCGAGACACCTTTCACGACGCCAAAGCGCTTTTGCAGGCACTTCGCGAACTTGTATGTGGTGGACTCCAAGGGCGTCCCATAGAGGGAGTAGTCGATATCTTCCGCTTCTTTCCACTTGGCCGTAAAGTCATTGAGCTTGCGCATAATGGCAAGCCCAAGTTCCTCGCCCTCGGGTTCCGTGAGCTTATGCCCCGTGAGTGCATAGACGCACTCCCAAAGCCCCGCATAGCCGAGCGAGAGGGTGGAGTAGCCTCCGTGTAGATACTTGTCGATAACCACGCCCTTGGGCAGACGGGTGAGGGCTCCATATTGCCACAAAATAGGTGCCGCGTCCGACAGCGTGCCCGAGAGCCGTTCGTGGCGGCAACGGAGCGCCTTATGGCAGAGCTCGAGGCGCTCTTCAAGCACCTTCCAGAACTCAGTCAAATCGTGCCGCGCCGTAAGTGCCGCGTCGGGCAGGTTGATGGTGACGACACCCTGGTTGAAGCGTCCGTAGTACTGCGGCTTGCCCGTATCAGGATTAATGTAGGGGGTCAGGAACGACCGGCAGCCCATACAGGTAAAGCAGTGCCCCTCGCCATTCTTGTCGACCTTGTACTCGAGCATCTTCTTCTCGCTGATGTAGTCAGGCACAAGGCGCTTGGCGGTACATTTCGCCGCGAGTTCCGTCAAATACCAGTAGGGCGCGTCAGGCGTGATGTTCTGCTCTTCCAAAACATAGATGAGCTTCGGGAAGGCAGGCGTAATATAAACGCCTTTCTCATTCTTCACGCCGAGAATGCGCTCATTGAGCACTTCCTCAATAATCATCGCCAAATCGCGGCGTTCATCCTCGTTCCGCGCCTCGCCCAAATACATAAATACCGTCACAAACGGAGCCTGTCCGTTCGTCGTCATTAGCGTCACTACCTGATATTGGATGGTTTGGACGCCTTTCTGAATCTCCTTACGGACGCGCTTCTCGACAATCTTATCAAAAGCCTCCTTGGTCATCTGGACATTGCCAAGCTCGCATTCCGCCTGCAAATCGCGGGCAATCGCCTTGCGCGACACTTCCACAAACGGCGCGAGGTGGGTGAGGGAAATGGACTGTCCTCCATATTGGTTGGAGGCGACCTGGGCAATAATCTGAGTCGCGATATTGCACGCCGTGGAGAAGCTCTTGGGCTTTTCAATCATCGTGCCCGAGATAACTGTACCATTCTGCAACATATCCTCGAGGTTCACGAGGTCGCAGTTGTGCATATGCTGGGCATAGTAGTCCATATCGTGGAAATGGATAATGCCCAAACGGTGCGCCTCAACGACATCTGGGGGCAAAAGGATACGCGCCGAGACATCCTTCGAGACTTCGCCCGCCATATAATCGCGCTGGACGGAGTTAATGGTCGGGTTCTTATTGGAGTTTTCCTGCTTCGCGTCCTCATTATTATTCTCAATGAGGGTCAGAATCTGCTGGTCGGTGGTGTTCGCCTTACGGGCAAGGGCACGCTGATAGCGGTACACAATGTAGCGCTTAGCAATCTCATGGGAGCCCATCTCCATAATCTTATTCTCAACGACATCCTGAATCTCTTCGACGGTCATCGCTCGGTCCCGCGCCTCACAAACGCCCGCGACTTCCTCGGCGATCAACTTGATGCGCCCCTCGGTCAGCGCAAAGCGGCAGTCCACAGCCTGGGAGGCTTTTCGAATCGCATTGGCAATCTTGTCAATGTCAAAGTCGACCTCTTGACCACTCCGCTTGATGATCTTCATCTGTTTCAT
>CAVLAC010000035.1:0-17651 GCA_963661055.1 bacterium
ATGCAACCCCGAGATAGCAAAGACATGAATCGTCCCCGCGTCCGCGAATGCCGTCTGTGTCTCACGCGGCAAATTGGCACGCTCCCCGAGGATAATGGCACGGACGAGTCGAAGCGATTCAGAGTCCACAGGAACTCCTATCCCCAAACGCCGCGAAAAGTCTCGGCGCAGATTCCGTAAGCGCGTGGAAAGTGCGTGGGGGTCGACGGGCTGGACGCGTTCGGCGAAAGTGCCGCGCCCTGCCACTTGATAGGCGAAGCGTCCACTTCGCGCGGACTTCTCAGAGCGTAGCCACCCCGCGCACCGCCACCGCTCACCCGCCTGCGGAAACCCAGCTTGCTCCCAGCGCGAAATACGCACATTTACAGGCACAGCCCCAATGTCAGCTTTGAAAGTGATGTTTGTTGTCCCTTTGCGCGTCGTCCAAGTAGTGATGTGCTCAGGAATCTCAAACTCTGCTTCAAGGGGCTCGCCCTTATTCCAAAGTTGGGCACGCTGAAAGACCTGTTGCTGTGCGGCAAGGTATTGTCCTGTTCGAGCGAACCCTAATAAGCCACAAATAAGTGCGAAGCTTCCCCAGATACGCCAACCGAGAAAAGACAAGGTGAGAAGAAGTGCCGCGACGAGGGCGGTGTAGCGGCAAGCCGCTGCGCCCGACGGCATTGCGAAGGCGAGTCCTTCACCTACCGCAAGTGCCGCGCACAGGATGAGCCACTTCCGCGCCATACCGTCCGCCTTAGTACTCCGCGATGAGGATAGGGGCTGTCGCCAAAAGGAAGAGCTTAAGTTCCGCCTGAGCGGGCGCCGTAAAGGAGAGGTCAAGTTTCGTGAGTTGCTGTTTTAGGTCTTCCGTCGCCAAATAGTAGCCTGGCTCCGAGCGCGGCACTTGCGCGAGTTCATAAGCCTTGAAAAGTTTGCCATCGAGCATCAACTCAGCGAGGCGGCTACGGCGATGGACAATGAGGACGAAGTTCGGACGGTTAAAGACACGGACAGGTTCATTTGGGCGCATTTCGTCCGTACTGCGCCAATGGTTCAGCTTCAAAAGTGCCGCGAGGGTCATACCCTGTTCTTTGGCAATGCGTTCGGCAGAGTTGCCACGGCGCGGCGTTATGCGTGAGGTCCAAGGCGAATTCTCATCGCCAAACATCCAGCGATAATTAAGCCGCCCAAGGCGCTTGACGAGAAGATGGTCAATATCCGCCGCGGGGTTGCCAGGAAGTGCCCGCAGGAGTTCAATTGTTTCAACTTGACGAGAAAGGTCGCGGTCGCGTTCTGCTTCCGTTAGACGCATAAGCAAATTACGCATCGTTCGTGAGCGGGACGCGAGCGCGGCTTTCTCTGGTGGAACAGCGGGTGCGAGAGGCGGTGCGGCCAGTGACGCGGGGGCGACGGGTTTCGCCGCCTCCGTCACAGGCGTCCGCTCGGCCCGCTCAAGGGCGAGTTCTTCGTCATTAGCGCCAAGGCGTTTTACGAGTGTAACCGTAAACGAGATGAGGACAATCAGGACAGCGGCAAAAATCAATATGCCGCGCCCAGAGGGTGCTTCATCCCCGCGCAGGGGGTCAAACTCAATTCCAAACTTACCACGCGCCAATGACATCTGAAGAACTCCCTTTCTTATTTTGCCGCGCCCGTCGCCGCTTCGACGACATTCGAGACGGCACTACGCATAACTTCGACAACATTGCCAGGAGCGGTCTCGATACGGAATGTTTTTTCCGTAGCTTCGACAATCGTCCCGATGAAGCCGCCCGCGAAAACGACCTTCGCCCCTGCACGCAGGTTCTCAATCATTTTGCGGCGCTCTTTCTCGCGGCGCTGTTGTGGGCGAATCATCATAAAGTAGAAGATCGCCAGGATGAGTAGCATCGGAACGAGCATTCCGAAGCCAGACTGTTGCTGTGGGGCGGCGGCGGGTGCCGCGCCTTCCACAGGCTGTGTCGTCGTCGCAGTCGTTTCCGCGACGGGAGCTTGTGTTTCATTCATGGTTGGTTGTGTCCTTTCTTACTTGTTCCTTCCAGTCCATGAAAGACCCGTCGGCGATTGCCGCGCGCATTTCTTCCATGAACCTGTTAAGAGCAAAAACATTGTGAATCGTCAAAAGCCGCAAGCCGAGAATCTCGTTGCAGGCGAGCAGATGGCGGATGTAGCTACGCGTGAAGTTCTGACAGCAGTAGCACGGGCACCCTTCTTCGACGGGGCTCTGGTCATAAATCCATTTCGCGGCTTTGATGGCGACATTGCCGTGGCGCGTGATGGCGGTGCCGTGGCGGGCAATGCGCGTCGGGATGACGCAGTCGAACATATCGACACCCCGCGCAACGCACTCCGCCATCTGATGCATAACCCCAAGCCCCATCACATAGCGCGGCGCTTCGCGCGGCAGATAGGGGACTGAAGCTTCGACCGCCCGATACATCTCTTCTTCGGGTTCGCCCACACTCACGCCGCCAATCGCGTAGCCATCAAAGCCAATCTTCACGAGTTCCTCGGCACAGTGCTTGCGCAAGTCGGCGTAGACACCGCCCTGCACAATCCCAAAGACGAGTTGCCCTGGCGCGTGCGGACACTCCTTGGAGCGCGCCGCCCAACGAATCGTTTGCGCCACACTCTTTTCCGCCCGCGCCCGATCACACGGATACGGCAAGCACTCGTCAAACACCATCGCGATGTCGCTCCCGAGAATGCGCTGCATTTCCATCGACTCCTTCGGGCCCAAGAAGAACTCGTGTCCGTCGAGGTGCGAATTGAAGCGGCAACCCTCCTCGGTAATCTTGCGCATCTTCGCGAGCGAGAAAACCTGAAAGCCACCCGAGTCCGTAAGGATGGGACCTGGCCATTTCATGAACTCATGAAGCCCCCCTGCCGCGGCAATTACCGAGGCCCCGGGACGCAACATTAGGTGGTAGGTGTTGCCGAGAACGACCTGCGACCCCGCGGTAGCGAGGTCACGCGGTTCGAGCGCTTTGACAGTGCCCAAGGTGCCCACATCCATAAAAACAGGCGTTTTTATTGGGCCATGTGCGGTTTTCAGGAGTCCCAAACGGGCTCCCGAGCGCGGATCAATTCTAGTTATCTCAAAAATCATATATATATTTTATCAAAAAATGGTTGCCTTTTGCGAGAAAATAATGTATCATAGTAGGTATTGAAATGTAAGGAACAGATTCTATGACCAAGTTGTTACATGTATTTGTATACATTTTTGTGGCTCTTTCGGGGGCTGCATTGTGGTTTGAACTGCAACTAAACGCGCAGCGTGACACGCTCGCGGATAGGGGTCGTCTGCAAGAAGACTACCTCATCAAGATTGCTAGCACCATCGAGAAAGCCGAGCCCGACAAGACCGCGACAACTGAAATACGTATGGATGTCTCGCCCACCGAGGCGAAGATTGTCGATACGCCCGAGACCGAGAACTTGCTCGATGGCTACAAGTTCTATCTCGAGAAGCAGTCGCTCGACACCTTCTCGTGGGGCATGCGCGAACGCCAACAGCTGCGCGATGTCTACGCGACGGACGCCGAGGGCAAGCCTGTGATGGACGGTGGTCGCCCGCTTATGGATGGCCCTGGCACCGAGAAGGAGCTCCTTGAGCAACTCTTCCAGGCCTGTGTCGCCCAGCAAGCGCGCCTCAACACCACGCGCGGCGAACTCAAGAATCTGCGTGACCGCTTTGAACAAGCCGTAGCCGAGGTCAACAAGCTCAAGCCCGAACTTCGTCAGGCGAAGGTCTCCGCGGCGGAAGCTACTGACTCAAAGACCAAGATTCAGAACGACCTCACGGCAATGGAATCTCAGCGCACCAAACTCAAAGCACAGATTGATGAACTCAATGTTGAGATTTCCTCCCTGCGCGATGAAGCCGTTTCTGCTCGCGATGAGACGGATGCCGCCAAGGAAGAACTCGCTAAGAGCTTGAAGCAGATAGAGACATTGAAACAGCTTTCCAAGGAAGCGCTCGCCAAAGCAAATGCGGCTGGTGGCGAAGGCGCAACAAGTGCCCCCACCGTCAGTAGCCTCCCCGCAGGTGACAAGGGACAAGTCGTTGAAGCGGATGCCACCACAATGTATGCCGTTATCAAGTTGTCCGACAGCGCCCTCAAGGAGCTTCTAGGAGATGACCTTAAGAAACCTCTGCCGCGTATGGAGCTCTCGGTGAAGCGTCCGGGCTACAAGGGACCTGCGGGCGAATTCGTCGGTCGTCTGCGCTTGCGCCAAACCGTGCCTGGCAAGAACTATATCATTTGCGACATCCTCGCGAACTGGTCACAGGGAAAGATTGAGCCTAATGACATCGTCTTCGCTGACTAATTGGCGGCTCTGGTCGCTCGGGGGCACGCTTCTCACGTGCCTTCTCCTCTCGGGATGTATCGCCGACACGGCGGAAGATAGCGAATTGCCGTGGTCCTCGAATAAGTCGTGGGAAGGTATCGCGCCTATTGCGCCTTCCATTATGAATCAGTACGACTAAGTTATGATTGAGAATGCCTCATTCGTAAATACGCAAAGCGGCGTCCGTTTGGATGCCGCTTTATTCGCGGCATTTCCCACGACGACCCGCGCATTTGCACGCGAGGCTATCGCGGCAGGGTCGGTTAAGGTCAATGGGGCACTCCTCCCAAAGGGACGCCGCCTTATGGGCGGCGAACGCATAGAAGTCACTCGCCTAGCCGAGGAAGCGGATAACCTCGTCGCCCCAAACGCCGCGATTGACCCTCACATCATTTTTACGGACTCCGTCCTTCTCGCTTGCGATAAGCCCGCAGGGCTCCCCGTCCAACCCCTCACGCACAGCGAAACGACGACGCTTATGAATGGCGTTGTCGCCCGCTACCCCGAATGCGCCCCCTTAGGCGACCGCCCCCTTCTCGCGGGAGCCCTCCACCGAATCGACGCGGCGACCTCGGGGCTCGTCCTCGTCGCACGCTCTGCTGAGGCATTTGCCGCGCTCCGTGCACAATTTGCCGCGCAGACAATTGAGAAGACCTACCTCGCGCTCGTAGAAGGCGACTACAATGCAGCAGATACCCTCGAAAATGACCTCGTTCACGACCCTTCTATCCCCTTCTGTCGGATGATAGATGCGCACCACAATCGGCTCTGCGAGAGCGAAAAACGGCGGCTTAAGCCCCTCCACGCCGTGACGCACTACGAACCCATTGGTCATACCCGCGTGGGCAATGAAGACCGCACCCTCCTGCGCGTCACGATTTTTACGGGAGTTACGCACCAAATCCGTGCCCAACTCGCGCTCTCGGGGCTTCATATCGTCAATGACCGCCTTTACGGAGCCTTCGCCGTGGAGAATCAAATCGGACACTGCCTACACGCGTGGGCGGCTTCATTTAAGCACCCTGTCACAGGCGAGAGTCTACGAATTGAAACGCCGCGCCCCTCGTGGGCACAGCTTTAAGAGCGCGGCACTTTACGCGTTAAGAAGCGCATCCGTGCCTGGCTGAAGCGGACGCCCCCGCAGGAAGGCACCGCCATCCATTGGCGCACCGCCCTCAGGCTTGAGTTCCGTGAGAAGGAGTGCCGTATCCCCGCATTTCACGATAGGTCCTGGCGGCAAAGTCGCCTCACCCTTCTCTCGCGTTGCCGAGGCTTTCAAGATTGTACCTGGCGCGGCACTCTTCCAACTCTCATCCATAAGCTTAACAATGCGCGCCCGCAAAATGACGAGGCGTCCCGAGTTGCCCTTGCGACGGAAGCGTTCTGGCAAAAAGGTGTAGCACGCAGGCCACGGTGTATAGGCACGAATCTTGCGCTCTATCTCTAAAACAGGGGCGCTCCAATCGATGAGTCCATCGGACTTCTTGAGCTTATGCACATAGGTCGCTTCCGATTCGTCCTGAGGGACGCTTGGCGGCAATTCATTGCTACTCAAGAGCTTCAGTGTCTTCGCGAGGGCGACACCACCCGTAATGGCGAGTCCATCCATCAATTCGCCGCCTGTCGCGTCCAAATAAATAGGCTCGAAGCGCTGGTAAAGGATGGGCCCGTCATCAAGCCCTGGCCCCATCTTCATAATTGTTACGCCAGTGACGCGGTCACCTGCGGCAATGGCGGCAGCGACAGGTGCCGCGCCGCGATACTTGGGGAGAAGTGAGAAGTGGCAATTAATACAGCCAAAGAGCGGAAGGTCTAGAAGCGGTTGCCGCAAGATTTGTCCGAACGCGACAACAACAACAATGTCAGGATTCCACGCGCGAAGTTGCGTCATCGCCTCTTCACTATTCACATTCTCAGGCGAAATGACCACATCACCGAGCCCGTGCTCAAGCGCAAAGGCTTTGCACGGACACGGCGTCAGCGTTTTGCCGCGCCCAGCCGGACGATCTGGCTGAGTCACGACACCTACGACATCCAACTCATCTTCACGCAGAATTGCACGCAGACAAGTCGCCGACGCGGCGGAAGATCCCATATACACTATTCGCATATTTCCTAGTATTATAGCAAAAATCCGCCCCAAACGCCACACCATTAGCAAGCCGAATCTTTGAGAATCCTAAAGTTGCACTTTAGAATCCTCAAAAGTTCAGCCGCCAGATTCACCTCTGAAACGACCCAGAGAGGCACAGAGGGTAGGGGCGGGGGTGCGCATCACAACGAGCTCGCCTCCGCCTCTCTGCGAACTCTGCGCCTCTGCATGAGATAAACACCGCGCGGATTACACGAAAGACTGCACGCGCACGGCAATGTTGCCCAAGTGCCGCGCAATGTCGCGAAGCCCCGAGAGCACCGAGAGAAACGCGATTTCGCCTGCCGCGTTTTTGCCGTCCGTCTGCCCAAGCCCCTGCGAGAAGTCGTGCGAAATCTTCTTCGCCGCCGCGTGAATCGCCGCTTCCTTCGCCGCAAGGTCGTCCGTGCGCGGCATTTCGTCCCTCAGCGAGGCGACAGTATCGCGGGCAAGCGAACGGACACTATTAATGAGGCTCGTAATCTCCGTGAGCGCCTCTTGCGGAAGCCCTCCCTTGCGAATACGCGCGGTCTTACGATAGATACGCAAGGCGAGATCCGAAATGCGTTCCGCGTCATTAGCGCAGTGAATCAACTCAGGAATCATCTGGGCTTGCCGCGAGGTCAACTTACGCTGGGAAACCGAGACAAGGTAGTCTCTAATATTTGTCTGCAGCGCGTCAATTTCCTGCTCCGCCTTTTGCATAGACTCGGCATCCGCTTCCGTCTTGCCCAAGCAGTTATTGAGGGCGACGGAAGCAATCGTCCACGCGCGGCGGGTCATATCCGCGAGGGCGTGGGTCGACGCATGGAGGGCGATTTCGGGTGCCGCGAGGAGGTGGGGCTCGAGGAGAACCGTGCGGTGTTGGCGGTCACCAGGAATTATCCACGTGCAAAGCCGCGCCAAAAGTGGGATAAAGCCACAGAGAACGACGACATTCGTCACATTAAAGATAGTGTGCGCCATCGCGATGTGGCGTCCGACATGCTCTCCCGCGAAAACATTGCCTGCGGCAGAAGCATTCACGAGATGGAAGAAGAGCGGCCCGCGCTCGCCTGCCGCGTTCGCGCTGACGAGTCCGAAGGTAGAGAGGAGCATTATTGTGCCGATTACATTAAAGAGGGCGTGTGCGAGCGCCGTGCGGCGTGCATTCGCCGTCGTATTCACGGCGGCGAGCGCGGCAGTTACGGTCGTACCAATGTTGTCGCCAAGGACAATCGGGACAGCCGTCCAAATATCGATGAGCCCCGCTTCGGCAAGCGCAATGGTAATGCCAATTGTGGTGGAAGAACTCTGCACCAGCACCGTACAGAAGGTGCCCACGGCGACCGCGCCCAGCACACTCCAAAACGGAAGATACCCCGCCGCGCTCGGTGCACAGTCAAATGTACGGAAAATCGCGATGAACTCAGGCAACTTCGCGACCGCCTTCAGTTCATTGGACATCATCATCATACCAAAGAAGAGGAAGCCAAAGCCGAGGATGGTGCGCCAAATGCCGCGCGTCAAGATTTTGTGCGAGATGAGGAGTCCGACCACACCTATAATAATGGAGGGCAAGGCGAGGTCATCGAGTTTAAACGAGACGAGTTGCCCCGTCACCGTCGTGCCAATATTCGCACCAAAGACTACGCCGATGGCCTGTTGAAGCGTAAGAAGCCCCGCATTCACAAACCCAACTGTCATCACCGTTGTCGCCGAGGAACTCTGGATGAGCGCCGTCACCGCCGCGCCCGCGAAGATGGCGAGGAAGCGATTCCGCGTCACATACGAAAGCACCGCCTTCATCCGTGCGCCCGCGATTTGGGTGAGCCCATCGGACATCAAACCCATACCATAGACGAACATAGCTAAACCGCCCAAAACGGCGATTGTTAACTGCAAGTAATTCATATATTTCCTTTACTCATTTTCGTATGTGAAGATTATACGAAATCTGAGTAAGGGAATTATAAAGAATATGTTAGGATTGTGTTAAGACGCGCCCAAAGTGCCGCGCTTAGTAGCCCTTTTGGTTGAGCCAAATAGCCGCCTCACGACTGCCGCGTGCCGCTTTGGCACGGATTTTCCAGACGAGAGCCTTCTCGGGGTCTCGCTCGACTCCGCCTATCCCACGGTCATAGAAGATGGCAAGATTTTCCATCGCCTGGGCAATGCCTCTTTGCGCGGCAAGGTCCAGAAGCTCAAATGCCCGCGCCTCATCCTTCTCTACGCCCTTGCCGTGGAAATAACACATCGCGTACGCATTAAGTGCCGCACCATTGCCCTGAGTCGCCGCGCGCCGAAAGTACTCAAATGCCTCCTTCTCGTCCTGCTCAACACCCTCACCACGCGAAAGCGCGAAAGCATAGTTAAGTTCACCAAAAGCATTGCCCAAATCGGCACTCTCCTTAAAATAGCGTGTCGCCATCGCCGCGTCGCGGGTAACGGACATCCCTTCGCGATAGCACGCGCCGAGATTATTCAGTGCCTCGGGATGCCCCGCTTTTGCCGCGCGCTTAAAGCAATTAAAGGCTTTAATCTCGTCCTTCTCACAGCCGAGCCCCTGCGCATAGCAAGAGCCAAGATTGTAAAGTCCGTTCGGATCATCCTGATTCGCGGCGCGGCGGAAATAGTCGAAGCACTGCTTATAGACCTTCTCGCGCTCCTCGGGGGACATATTCTTATCCCGCGCGGCTTTGTAAGCGGTGAGCGAACCCCACGCGTTAAGTGCCTGGACATTGTCGCCTTCTGCCGCGCGTTTAAGCATTTTCTCGTCGTCATTCTCAAGCGAGAGCAAGTACCACGCGAGCGCATTGCCGCGCTTCTCGGCGAGTGCCCTAATCTTGTCGCGCGAGGCGTCCAAATATTCCTTGCGCTTCTCGGGGGTCAAGCGCGCGGCGGCGGGTGCGGACTTCTCGTCCGCCACGAGGGCAATGACAAATTGTTGCAGGGGCTTCCCTTTCGCGGCATCCGCCGCCACGATTTCCGCCGCCTCAGCATAACTCTTCGTGCTACCTGAATTGCGAGAATTGAGGAGTTCCAAAATCGCCTGCGCACTCTTGGGGGCGGCGTAAAGCGTGGGGAGTGCCCCCACGAATAGGAGAAACAAAAACAACTTCTTCATGACCGCTCCCTAAATGGTGCGAAGGTGGGACCCGTGGGACGCACAAATGACTTACATTCGCGCCACGCCTTCTTCCTCAAACAAACCGTGATGGTGCGTCCGCGTCGCCCAAAATACCACCATTTCGGTCTCTTTAGGGCAATTATGTCAAATCCCTCGCGCACCATACGATAAATACTGGGCAGAGTATAGCCTTCTTGCTTACGGGTCTTCTCATTCACCGTAAAGAAGGCGCAACCCTTCGGCTTAAGAATACGATTCGCCTCACGAATCTCTTCCCGCGTCAGATTCTCGCCATTGAGAACCACTACCTCGAATTGCGCATCCTCATAAGGGAATGTGTCGCGTGCCCCAATCGAGAGCCAAAGCCCACGGAACGATTCCCTGAGCAAATTCGTCACTTCCTCGTCGCCGAAACCGACATCGAGACCCGTACGGACGCTTGTATATTGCGAGGCAATTACAGCGAAAAGTTCAGCTAGGCGAGGCATATCTCCTTTTCTTCACGAGTTGCCATATTCTTGAGGCGCACCGTCCCCTTCGCCGCGTCATCAGGACCAATGTAGGCGGCTTCCGCAGCATTTGTGGAGTCGGCGTGCGAGAAAAACTTCTTCGGCTTTTGCGGGTGCAAGGCGAGATTCACATCCTTCCCCTCGCGGCGCAACTTCGTGGCAAGAGCCAATGCGAGATCGCGTTCATTTTCCGTCATAAACCCAACGGCAACACCCTTCTTCGCCTTAACGGCGTCCGCCCCAAGGCGTGCCTTCAGGAGTTCCGTCACCACAACATCGCCAAAGCCGAGCCCGACCGCACTCGTTGGGTCGCCGCCAATCGTGGTAAGGAGGTTATCATATCGTCCGCCACCAAAGATGGCACGGAACTCGCCCGCTGTATCAAAGCACTCAAAGACAATGCCTGTATAGTAGCTGAGCCCGCGAATAACCCCAATATCAAACTCCAGGCAGTCCGCGAAGCCCGCGATTTCTGCCAAACGAAATAGTTCCGTCAATTCAGGGCACGCCGCGTAGGACTTCGTATCCATAATCGCGAAAGTCGCCTTCACTTCGTCCGCGCCAAGACCACCTTCCGTCAACATCGCGGCAATTTCCGCGTCAGGCATCTTGCCGCGCTTATCGAGTGCCAAAAAGACTTGAGCGTGCTTCTCGGCAGGGATTCCGCTCGCGGCGAGCAGGTCGCCGAGATACTTGCGCGAAGAAACATGCACCTTGAAGTCCTTGGACGAGAGCCCCATCCGCCGCAGGGCATCACACGCCGCGCCTATCACCTCGACTTCTGCCAAGACGGACTCTTCCCCGATAATATCGACATTCCATTGGTAGTGCTCGCGCTTGCGCCCTTTCGTCATGCGTTCATAACGGAAGCATTGCGCAATTGTCGTCCACTTGAGGGGGAACGAAAGTTCGTGTTGGCGTTGGGCGACCATACGCGCCAAAGTCGGGGTCATTTCCGCACGCAGTGCCAAGTGGCGTTCAGACTTATCGAGGAAGTGATAAATCTGCTCACCCACTTCTTCGCCCGCCTTGCGCGCGAGCAGTTCGTAGCTTTCCACCACGCACGCATCATACGGCTCGAAACCCGCCGCCGCGCCTGCCGCACGGAACGCATCGAACACGCGATTACGCCATACCATATCCTCGGGATAGAAATCGCGCATTCCGCGAGGGGGCTCAAATGAAATCTTTTCGGACATCTTTACTCCTTAACGCACTATAAGTATACCAAAAATCGGGTTTTTTCTCAAGGGGAGACCTCTTTCGACAAACTTTTCTTTACCGCTTCGTCTATCTCGCGCGGCATATAGATTGGGAGCGCATGCTCAGTCCCCTCCCGCCAAATCAGCTCCGCCTGCGGAAAAAGGCTCTTCAGAAATACGGCATTGCCTGGGCGCACCACCCCATCATTTCGGCTCTGAAAGAGGGTGACGGGACACTCAAAAGGCTTTGCCGCGAGATCACGCGTCAGCTCGGCACGCAAATCGGTCTCGGCGAGATAGTTTAAGCCGCGCTCAAGATTCGCGTCCTCATCAAGCGCATACGGATTCGGCAACCCCTCGGGCGTACCAAAGAATCCCACCCCGTGGGTCATCTTAATGCCAACTCTTAGCGCCTCCAGCCGCCGCGGGGAGAGTCCGTCCCACCCCTCCTTGCGCATCATACAGGGTGTCGCGGCAATGAGGACAAGGGCTTTAATCTTCTCAGGGTACTTCAAAAGCAAGCGAAGTGCCGCGCTCCCACCCATCGACCAGCCCACCAAAACTGCCGCGTCTTCTTGGGCGAGTGCCGCCTCGGGAAGCCCCGCCAATTGGTCGGTGTAGCTGAAGATTGCCGCCTTCTCGAAGGTGCAAAGTTCCCAAGCCGCCGCGCTCGCGGACCATCCATTAAGAACAAAGGTCTTCACACGCCCCCACAAGCGTTGCCCCCAACGCCTTTTTCGTCTGCTTTGGTAAACTCACCACGCGCCCATCGGCATAGACAAGCGCCACACGATTCGTATCCGTACCAAATCCGCACCCAGCTTCCGTCACATCATTGGCGACGACGAAGGCGAGCTTCTTCGCGCGGCACTTGCGCTGGGCTTCGGCAAGAATGTGGTCCGTCTCTGCCGCGAAACCCACCTTATGCCGCGCTTTGACCGTCTTCAGGATGTCGGGATTGCGCACAAGGTCGAGGACATTCATCATCGCATTCTTCTTAAGCTTATAGTGCGCAGTCACTTTCGGACGCCAATCCGCCACCGCCGCCGTGGCAACAAAGATAGCTTCATTTTTGCAGTCCTTGAGCGCTTTTTTCGCCGCCGCGAGCATATCGCGTGCTGAGACGACATTCACCCGCTCCACGCTCTTCGGGGTCTTAAGCGTAACAGGCCCCGCAATCAAAATGACGCGGTGCCCTTTGCGTGCCGCCGCCGCCGCGATGGCGAAACCCATCTTGCCTGTCGATGGATTCGACAAGAACCTCACGGGGTCGATGTACTCCCGCGTGGGACCCGCCGTGATGATAAAGGGAAATTTTGAGCGCTCTTTTGCCATAGTCATTACTTTTTCGCGGGATGTAAGCAAATGATGAAGTCCGTCACCTCATAGGACTCTTCGAGCGCGGCACTTTTGAGGGCACTCGAGGCGCCCCAGCTATCCGAATAAAGAACTTCACCATTTACCGCGTCATAGCCGACAATGAGCCGCATATGCGCCCCTTGCCCTTGCGCCGAGTCCCACGGGAAAGTGCGGCTCACGCCCCAAATCAAGGGGTAGCCTTGGTTGATATTATCACAAATGTTCTTCGCGAAAGTGGCAAGATCGGGCTTCATTTCGCCCAAGCGCCAATAGTCCTCCCGCACCAGTCCCGCCTCTTTGGCGACACGCGTCAGGGACGGGAACGCGGCATTTATGCGCGTGCCGCCACCGACATCCGTCTCCAAGAGGAGCGCGAGTTCGTGCATGTCGGTGTCGATTCCGTAATAGCCAAGAATCCGCGCGAGTGTGGCGGGGGCGCAATAGCCCTTCTGCCCCTGCTGAACCATCGGGATTCCGTCAATGTAAATGCGCGTCCTTTGACGAACCAAGTTCTCGGCGGGCACGGACGATGCACGCGGCGTGGGGGCGGGACGATTCCGCGCCATTTTCACAGTCACATATTCGACGCGACGCGGCATTCCTGTCGCATTAGAAATGCCGACATTCGCCTCGGCGACGAGGGAACCGTCCGTCCAATCATAGGAAGTAATCGTTTTGCCGCGCCCATCCCCCACAATCGCGGAAGGCTTGGCATTCAGAAAGAACGGGAGGCTCGTGACGGCACTAAACGCCTCATCTTCCGTCGCCGTTGACCCCGCGTCACCCTTATTAAAGAGCGAAACCGAGAGGCGATCGAGAAAACCGTCATCCCCAAAGGCAAGTTCCGCCTCGCAAAGCGGATAGCCAAAGAAAGTGTAGTCCGCCGCCGCGAGCGTGCGGGTGGAGGCGTCCGTAATACTATAGCGCGAGCCTGGATGGCGCGAACCAAAGACATCCCAAGTCAAATCACGCCAGGCTTTCGCTTCCGCGAGTTCCCGCCCTAGGTCATAGGTTGTCGCGGCCGAGGCAACTCCCCCTAGAAGGAGCGACCCTGCCACGAGAAACCGAGCTAGGGCGAGAAACTTCATCTTATGCCTTCTTCATTTGCGGGAAGAGTACGACATCACGAATGCCGTCACACCCCGTCAAAAGCATAACGAGGCGGTCAATGCCGATGCCGAGTCCGCCCGTCGGGGGCATTCCACACTCGAGCGCGGAAATAAAGTCTTCATCAATCTTCTCGGTGTCTTCGCCCGCCTGATGTTCGAGCGCCTTGCGCTGTTCAAGCGGATTGTTCTGTTCGGTGTAGCCGGGGCACAGTTCGCGCCCGCCCACCACAAATTCAAAGACATCCACGAGCGCAGGGTCATCGGGGCACGCCTTAGCGAGCGGAACAAACTCGTGCGGAAGCCGCGTCACAAAAGTCGGCTGACGCAAGTTCTTCTCGATGAGCTTATCGTAGACTTCGTGCGTAAGCATCAAAGTATCCGTCACGCCATCGAGTTCGAGATTGGTCTCGGTCTCCTTGCCTTTCGCCTTCGCCTTCGCGAGTTGGGTGGCGAAATCAAGCTCAAACCAGTCCGTCCCCATCAATTCTTTCACGAGGTCGCTATAGGCGACGCGGCGATAGGGCGGATTGAAGTTAATGATTTCTTTCTTCTCACCATACGCAATTTCGCGCGTACCAACGACCGTATCGCACAAATGCGGAATCAAGCCCTCGATAATCGCTTCCATCGAAGTGCGGTCGCCGTACGCCTCATAGACTTCAAGGACGGTGAACTCGGGGTTATGTGAGCGGTCAATGCCTTCATTGCGAAAGTCCTTGCCCATCTCGAACACCTTATTCATACCACCCACCAAAAGCCGCTTCAAATAAAGCTCAGGCGCGATACGCAAGACCATATGCTGGTCGAGCGCATTAAAGCGCGTCTCAAAAGGCTTCGCCGCCGCGCCACCCGCCTGCGATTGCAAAATGGGTGTCTCCACCTCAATAAAGCCCTTGGACCACAAGTACTTGCGGGTTTCCATGAGCAAATTAGAGCGCGTCACAAAGCGAGCACGCGTCTCGTCATTCGTCATAAGGTCGACATACCGCCGACGGTAGCACTCCTCTTGGTCGGCGAGCCCGTGGAACTTCTCTGGCGGCTGTTCAAGCGCCTTCGCGAGCATCGTCCAATTCGCGACCACGATGGACTTCTCGCCCTTTTGCGTCGTGAAAAGCGAACCTTCCGCGCCAATAATATCGCCGAGATTCAGAAGCTTAAAGGCTTTGAACGAGGTCTCGGAGAGTTCGTCACGCTTAAAGATAAGCTGAAACTTATCCGTACCATCATTGATGGTGCAGAAGTTCATCTTACCCATGCGGCGAATCGTCATCAACCGCCCCGCGACACGCACGGCTTTGCCTTCTTCAAATGCCGCGCGTACTTTCGCGAGATCCTCGTGGTCATACTTGCACCCATACGGCGCATAGCCCAATTCTTCCAGCGCCTGCATATTCTGCAAGCGTTGCTGACGATATTCGTTTACTTCCGCCATTTTAGGTTCCGTCCTTAGTCCTCAAACGCGATGTCTAGCGCGTCCGAAATCATATCTACTGCGTCCTCGAGATCGTCCTCACCCAACACGAGCGGAGGCAAGAAGCGCACCACATTGCCCTTCGCGGTGAGCGCGAGCACGCCCTGCCCACGCATCGCTTCCACGACTTTCGCGGGGTCGCCATCGACGACGAGCCCGAGCATAAGCCCCTTGCCGCGAACTTCCAAAAGCTGGTCGTGGGCATCCACGAACTGCTGAAGTGCCGCGCGAAGGAGTTCGCCCGTCTTGGTCGCCTGCTCAAGAAGTCCTTCTTCCTCAATCACCGAAATGACGGCATTCGCCGCCGCCGCCGCGACAGGGTTGCCACCGAAGGTGGACGCGTGATCCGAAAGTCCAAAGACATCCGCCGTCTTCGCATTCGAGACGAGCGCCCCCATCGGGAGTCCGTCCGCGAGCGCCTTCGCGAGCGTGAAGAGGTCGGGCTTAACATCATAGCCCTGCCACGCGAACCAAGTGCCTGTGCGACCCATACCGCACTGGACCTCATCGCAAATCATAAGGAGGTTCTTCTCGTCGCAGAGTGCCCGCACGCCCTTCATAAACTCTTCCGTCGCGGGGGTCACGCCGCCTTCGCCCTGAACCGCCTCGAGCATAATCGCGACGGTCTTATCTGAAACTGCCGCCTTCACACTCTCAAGGTCATTGAAGTCCGCGTAAACGAAGCCCGTCGGCAGCGGATCATAGCCCTCTTGGCACCACGCCTGCCCTGTCGCCGTAACCGTCGCGAGGGTGCGCCCGTGGAAGCCGCGCCGCATCGTGATAATCTCATAGCGCTCACCATTCGCCTTGCCCCACTTACGCGCAAGCTTAATCGCCGCCTCATTCGCCTCGGCACCCGAGTTGCAAAAGAATACCTTGCCTTCAAGCCCCGAGAGTTCGACGAGCTTCGCCGCGAGATTTGTCGCGGGAATGTTCGCGAAGAGATTGGAGGAGTGGGTCAGCTGCGCCGCCTGCTCCTGAATCGCCTGCACCACTTTCGGGTGCGCATAGCCCACATTATGGACGCCAATGCCGCTCGTGAAATCATAAAGGCTTAGACCGTCCGCATCACGTACCGTCACGCCTTTGCCGCTCACCACTACGGTGGAGGGCGCGTAAGTTGGCATCATTACCTTCTTATAGAGGTCGAGTATTGGTTGCGTCTTATTGCTCATTCTGTTATCTCCGTTCCCACGCCTTCTCGCGTGAATATTTCAAGTAATAAAGAGTGTTGCATGCGGCCATCCACGAGCTGAACCTTGCGGACGCCCGCACGGATAGCCTCCTCACAGCTCACAATCTTCGGGAGCATACCGCCCGCGATTGTGCCTTCCGCCTTCAGTTTTTCGACGGACTCCAAATGCAAGGTCGAGAGAAGCGACTTGGGGTCGCTGGGGTCGCGCAAAAGCCCGGGCACATCCGAGACCAGCACAAACTTCAGCACCTTCAGCGCCTTCGCAAGTGCCGCGGCGGAAACATCGGCATTCACATTATAGAGATGCCCATCCTCCAGCCCCGTCGCAAGCGGCGTAATGACTGGCACAATCCCCGCATCCATCATCTCGACGACAGGGCGCGTATCAACCTCAACCACCTCACCCACAAAGCCACGGTCGGGAGTGGTAATCTTGCGTGCCTTAAAAATCCAGTTGCCATGTAAGGGCTTCGCATTTGTGCCGCGCTTCGAAAGCCGCGCAATAATGTCGGGGTTGACAGCCCCATTTAGGGTGCGACGGACAATTTCCATCGTCGCTTCATCCGTCACGCGCTGTCCATCGACGAATTGGGGCTCGTGCCCGGACTCCTTAATCGCACGCGAAATCGCCTTGCCGCCGCCATGCACCAGCACGACCTTCATGCCAATAGCGCGCATAAAGGCAATATCGTCCATCACGGAATCGAGATTACTCTCGATTTCCATAACAGAGCCACCTAGTTTCACAAGGACAACCGTCCCTTTGAACGCCTGAATATAAGGCAAAGCCTCGGTCAAAACGGCCGCCTTCGCCTGCGCGATGTCGAATCTCTCCATATTGGTCTAATATTATACCATATTTCCGCCCCCTGCGGGGGATTATTTGCAAGCGAGTCGAAATTGAGAGTCGAAGGCGAAGAGAGGAATTGTAAACCCTAACTCTGTTTTAGACAGGATTAACAGGATTGAAACTCAAAAGGTCCAGTGCACGGACGGTAACGTTCGTGTATTTATCTCACACAGAGACCGCAGAGTCCGCAGAGAGTTTTTAGATAGCCCCTTCGGGGCTGAGGGCGCGGTGTGTTTTTAACACAGAGGCTCAAAGGCACAGAGGAGCGGAGGGCGGCGAGCCGCCCGTAATCTCTAGTACGCGTGGCGCAAGGGACGCGGGCTCTTGCGGTCGGCTTCGCCGTTGCCTTCGGCAACCTTCCCTTCGAAGCAAAGCTTC
>CAVLAC010000036.1:0-17556 GCA_963661055.1 bacterium
ATATAATATTGTACTAATAAATGGCTGTAAAAGGCTGTTTTGGTAGGGGGCGGAGTCCCTTCCGCCCCGCTGGTAGGGGCACGCGTCCCTGCGTGCCCGCAAAGAGAAAAGAAGTATGAAAGAGCAGATAAAGAAAGTCGTTTTCGCGGCACTTGTCGCGGCAGTTAGCATTGCCGCGCAAGCAGACCAATTGTATTGGCAAGTTTCCGATATTAAATCGTCCTCGGCGAATCCAGCTACTGGAGAGGGGCAGTATCTTGCGTATCTCTATGCGAGTTACATTACTCAGTCGTGGATGAAGGATAATAGCAAGATAACTACAATTGACACGATTAAAGAGGCTTTAGCGAGTAGTGATGCCAAGAGTGAGGCTAATAGCGCAATTATTATAGATAATGCCTTCCTTTATAATGGCTCTACGGCAAAGTTGAATACTGGATATTCATCAACAGACAATACGGTGAGCTTTGAAAATATAAACTTTGCTCAAATTGGCGACAACGGTGGTGCAGGAAGTCGTGTTGATGTCTTTGCTGTTGTCCTGAATGCGGCGACTTGGGCGGATGCGACACATTATATGCTTGTGACAGATACGGATGGTAATGCTATGAGTAAAACAATAACTGGACAATGGGGCACTTCAGGTACGACGACTTTTGACTTTGGCTCGCAAGCGAATAATTCTTGGTATGCGATTGGGACGGCTATCCCTGAGCCGACGAGTGGGCTACTCTTGGTGCTGGGCGCGGCAACGCTCGCCCTCAAGCGCCGCCGCGCGTAAGAGGCTCGGCTAGATTAGGCAAGGCTCGCCCATCACGGTCGAGCCTTTCTTGTTGTCACCACGGATTGACACGGATTGGTAGGGGGCGGAGTCCCTTCCGCCCCGCAAAAAGTAGCCGTGTAGATTGGGAGAATCGGGAGAAGAGGTAGGGTCACGCGTCCCGCGTGACCGCAACCTTCTTTGGTAATGCGTTTTTAATACAGAGGCACAGAGGCACAGAGAGAGTTGAAGTTCAAGTTGAAGTTGAAGAGTGGGCACGCAGGGACGCGTGCCCCTACCATTTGCTTCGCGCGCTTCATTCGGGTATACGGCTACTTTTTACGGCGGGCAAGGGACGCGGGACCTTGAGGTCGGCTTCGCCGTTGCCTTTGGCAACCTACCCTTCGAAGCAAAGCTTCTTCGGCGCATCTCCCGCCCTACCTACCTTTCTACATTTCTACAACTCTACACGGTTAATATCATCGTGGAAAGCCTTTGCGAACTTTGCGTCTAAAAATCACCCTAGCGCGGCGGAGGAAGAGATTTTGTCACACGAGTGGGGCGAAATTTGGTATAATGTAGGGGTTAAAAGCTATGGAAAAGATAAAGATATTCGATACGACGCTCCGTGATGGCGAACAAGCCCCGGGGTATTCGATGAACATTGAAGAGAAAATCCGTATGGCGCGGCAGTTGCAGGCGCTGGGCGTGGATATTCTCGAGGCTGGATTCGCCATTGCTTCACCGGGCGATTTTGCGTCCGTCAAGGCGATTGCGGAGTCCGTAAGCGACATTACGGTCGCGTCCCTTTCGCGTGCGCTTCTTAAGGATATTGACGCGGCATATGAGGCGGTGAAGGGTGCGAAGAGACCGCGCATTCACACCTTTCTTGCGACGAGCGATTTGCATTTGGAGTACAAGCTCAAAATGACGCGGGAGCAGGCTTTGCAGCGTGCGGTTGACGCGGTGAAGTATGCCCGTAATTACTGCGATGATGTGGAGTTCTCTCTTGAGGACGCGACGCGCACCGACAAGGACTATATGTGCCGCGTTGTGGAAGCCGTCATTAAGGCGGGCGCGACGACCGTGAACTTGCCAGATACGGTGGGCTATGCGACGCCGAAGGAAGTCGGCGAGATGGTGACGAATGTCATTACGCGGGTCCCGAATATTGATAAGGCGGTCATTTCGATGCACTGCCACGACGACCTCGGGCTCGCCGTCGCCAATTCGCTCGCGGGTGTCGCGGCGGGTGCGCGGCAGGTTGAGGGCTGTATCTGCGGTATTGGCGAGCGGGCAGGAAATGCCGCGATTGAGGAGGTCATTATGAACCTCCGTACGCGTCACGATGTTTATGATATTGGCTACAATATTCATACGGAAGAGATTGCCAAGACCGCCCAGCTCTTGCAGACGATTACGGGCGTGAAGATTGCCCCCAATAAGGCAATTGTCGGCGCGAATGCCTTCGCGCACGAAAGTGGCATCCACCAGCATGGCGTGATGGCGAATGCGAAGACCTATGAGATTATGACCCCCGAGAGCGTCGGACTCAAGAAGACCGCGCTCGTCCTCGGTAAGCACTCGGGGCAGCACGCGTTTGCCCAGCGTTTGGAGGAACTCGGCTACACGCTCGAGAAGTCCGTTGAGGATAAGCTCTTCGCCGACTTCAAGGTGCTCGCGGACCGCAAGAAGACGATTGAAGATCGCGACATTATTGCCCTCGTGGAAGCGGCGGTGGGGCACCCCCATCGTGAAAACGACTGGTCGCTCGTCAATTATGTGGTTTCGAGCGGCAACCGTATGTACTCGACGGCGTGCGTCACGCTGGAGCGCGGTGGAGAGAAGGTCACCGAGACCGCCTATGGTACGGGACCTGTCTTCGCGTCCGTTCGCGCCATTGAGAAGATTGTGCGCCATCCGTTTAAGCTTCTTGATTATCGCATCGCGGCAGTTACTGAATATCGGGACGCGCTCGGCGAGGTCAATGTGAAGATTGCGGACGAGGCGGGCGCGTATCGCGGCAAGGGTGTTTCGACGGACGTTATCGAGGGCTCGATTTTGTCCACGCTCGACGCCGTGAACCGTATGCTCGCGGGGCAGTCCGAACGGCTCGGTGCGGGCGCGGCGGCCATCGCTCAGCAGACCTACGAAGAGGATATGCTCTCGGGTGGCCACACGGATAAGTAATTTTAGAAGAGGTAGCTTATGGCAATGACAATGACACAAAAGATCTTCGCCGCGCATGCGGGGAGAGATGACGTCCACGCGGGTGAGCTCGTTATGGCGAAGCTCGACCTCGTTCTGGGCAACGACATTACGACGCCTGTCGCCATTGGGGTCTTCCCTAACTTTGGCAAGGAGAAAGTCTTTGATAAGACGAAAATCGCCCTTGTGCCCGATCACTTTACGCCGAATAAGGATATTAAGGCGGCGGCGCAGTGTGCCTGTATGCGCTCTTTCGCGAAGGAGCAGGGCATTACTAACTATTTCGAAGTCGGTCACGACTGCGGCATTGAGCACGCTTTATTGCCTGAGAAGGGCTTGGTCACGGCGGGCGACCTCGTGATTGGCGCGGATAGCCACACCTGCACTTACGGTGCCCTCGGTGCATTTTCGACGGGCGTCGGCTCGACGGATATGGCGGCGGGTATGAGCGCGGGCGAGACCTGGTTCCGCGTCCCTTCGGCGATTAAGGTTGTCCTGAAGGGTGCGCCGCGCAAGTGGGTGAGCGGCAAGGATGTCATTCTTCATTTGATTGGGCTCATCGGCGTAGATGGAGCGCGTTATCAGTCGCTCGAGTTCACGGGCGAGGGTGTCGCGGCACTTTCTATGGACGACCGCTTCTCCATCGCGAATATGGCGATTGAGGCGGGTGCGAAGAACGGAATCTTCCCCGTCGATGACCAGACGCTCGCCTATTTGAAGGAGCACAACGCGAAAGCGCCGCGCGTTTACGCGGCAGATCCCGATGCCGTTTATGAGCGCACGGTGGAAATTGACCTCGCGGCACTTGAGCCAACGGTCGCCTTCCCACATTTGCCTGAGAATACGAAGAAGATTTCCGAAGTTGGCACGATTACCATTGACCAAGTCGTCATTGGCTCGTGCACAAACGGACGCATCAGTGACTTGCGCACGGCGGCGGAAATCTTGAAGGGACATCAAGTCGCGGCGAATATCCGCTGTATCGTCATCCCTGCCACCCAGCGCGTCTATTTGCAGGCGATGGAAGAGGGACTCCTCAAGATTTTTGTGGAAGCGGGGTGCGCCGTTTCTACGCCGACTTGCGGTCCGTGCCTCGGTGGGCATATGGGCATTCTCGCCAAGGGCGAGCGGTGTGTCGCGACGACGAATCGCAACTTCGTTGGGCGTATGGGTCATGTCGAAAGTGAAATCTACCTCGCGAGTCCCGCTGTGGCGGCGGCGAGTGCTATCGCGGGGCGTATCGCGTCCCCAGAAGGAGTGTGCTAATCATGAATGCTAAAGGTAAAGTCCATAAATACGGCGACAATGTCGATACGGATGTCATTATCCCTGCGCGCTATCTGAATACGCCTGACGCGAAGGAGCTCGCGGCACATTGTATGGAAGATATTGACGCGGCATTCGCGAAGAATGTGAAGACGGGTGATATCCTTGTCGCGGGGCGCAACTTTGGGTGCGGCTCTTCGCGTGAACACGCCCCTCTCGCGATTAAGACCTGCGGCGTGAGCTGCGTAATTGCCGCGAGCTTTGCGCGCATCTTCTACCGCAACGCCCTTAATATCGCGCTCCCGATTTTGGAGTGCCCCGAAGCGGCGGCGGCGATTCAAAATGGCGATGAGGTCTCAATTGACTTTGATACTGGAACAATCGTGGACGAGACGACGGGTGCACGCTTCGCGGCGGAACCGTTTCCTCCGTTTATGCGTGAGCTTATTAAAGCAGGTGGTCTCGCGGCTTATTTGAAGGGACGCAAATGAAAAAGACAATTGCCGTAATTCCTGGGGACGGAGTCGGTCCCGAGATTGTGGGCGAGGCGGTTAAGGTGCTCGCCGCGACAGCGAAGAAGTTTGGTCACGACTTCGAGATGACGACATACCCCGTCGGCGGCGCGGCATATGATTTGTGCGGCGACTGCTTGCCCGAGACAACCCTCGCGGCATGTAAGGCGGCAGACGCTGTTCTGTTGGGTGCCGTGGGCGGTCCGAAGTGGGATTCTCTGCCGGGTCCTCAGCGCCCCGAGAAGCGGGCTCTCCTGACGCTCCGCAAGGAACTTGGACTTTTCGGCAATTTGCGCCCCGCCAAGGTCTGGGACGCCTTGAAAGGCGCGAGCCCCCTGAAGCCTGAGATTGTCTCGGCGGGAATTGATGTGCTCGTCGTCCGTGAACTCATTGGCGGCATTTATTTTGGTGCACACGAGACGGCTCCCGACGGACAGAGTGCCCTCGATAAGATGCCGTATTCAGTTCCTGAGATTGAGCGCATTGCCCGCCTCGCCTTTGAGGCGGCGCGTAAGCGTAAGTGCCGCGTGACGAGTGTCGATAAGGCGAATGTGCTCGCGACTTCCCGCCTCTGGCGCGAGACAGTGACCCACCTTGGCGCGGCAGAATATGCCGATGTCGCCCTCGACCATATGTATGTCGATAATGCCGCGATGCAACTCGTGCGTGACCCCGCGCACTTCGATGTCCTTTTGACGGAAAATATGTTTGGCGACATTCTTTCGGACGAAGCCTCGCAGATTACAGGCTCGATTGGTATGTTGCCGAGCGCGTCCTTGGGCACGGGTGGGCACGGACTCTACGAGCCAATCCACGGTTCCGCCCCCGATATCGCAGGTAAGAATATCGCGAACCCCATTGCGACCATCCTTTCCGCGTCACTTATGTTGCGCCACTCCTTTGGCTTGAAGGCGGAAGCGGACGCAATTGAGCAGGCGGTTGGTAAGGTGCTCGCTAAGGGCGTGCGTACTGCCGACATTGCGGCGGGTGGCGCGGCAGTCTCGACGGCTGAAATGGGCGCGGCGATTGTGGAGGCACTATGACTAAGCTAGAAGAAGCCCGCGAAAAGATCAACGCGATTGACGAGAAACTTATCCAGCTCTTTATGGAACGGCTGGAGGTTTCGCGTGATGTCGCGACGGCGAAGCGTGAGTTGGGAGTCGCGATTACGGACCCCGCTCGCGAACGCGCCATTTTGTCTCATGTCGCCGAGGAAGTCGGTCCTGATTATGAGAATGACGCGCGGCTCTTCTTCTCTACCCTCTTTAATATCTCCAAAGCGCGGCAACGCGTTTTGCTGAAGGGCGACTCCCCGCTCGTCCACGCGATTCAGGAAGCGCAACGCACGACGGCGGCAAAGTTCCCGACACGCGCGATGGTGGCTGTGCCGGGCGTAGAAGGGGCGTATGCCCAGCAGGCGGCTTCACGCTTCTTTAGTTTCCCCACCATCCAGTTCGTGGACGGCTTTGAGCGCGTCTTTGAGGCGGTGGAGAAGGGAGATTGCCCCTATGGCGTGTTGCCCGTCGAGAACTCGGCGGCGGGCACCGTGACCGCCGTCTATGACCTTATGTGCAAGCACCGCTTCCATATCGTAAGGGCGTTGCGGCTTAAGGTGAATCATGTCCTTTTGGCTGTGCAGGGAACGCGCCTTGAGGATGTCCGCTCGGTCTCGAGCCATCCGCACGCCATTGCGCAATGCACAAACTTCCTTAAGAATCATCCTACGATGAAGGTTGTGCCAGGAACGAATACGGCACGGGCGGCGAAGGAACTCGCGGCAAGCGGCAAGACGGACGCGGCAGTTATTGCCTCACGCTCTTGTGCCGAACTTTACGGACTTGCCGTAATTGCCGAGGATATTAGTGACGCGGCATTTAATTATACGCGCTTTATTTGCATTTCAAAGAAGCTCGAGATATACCCCGACGCGAATAAGTTGAGCCTAATGCTGAGCCTCCCGCACCGCCCCGGCTCACTCAACGCGATTATCTCAAAGTTTGCCTCGATTGATGTCAATCTCTCGAAACTCGAGTCGCGCCCGATTCCAGGAATGGACTTCGAGTTCCGTTTTACCTTTGACTTTGACGCGAACCCGAACGATCCGCGCGTACTTTGCCTCTTGTCGGAACTCTCGCTTGACCCCGAAATCGAACACTTCGTATTCCTCGGTGCCTACGCCGAGAATTAACCGCTACCCTTGGGTATAAAGCGGCTAGATGAGTACGACCTGTACGCGACAATAACAACAGCTTCTAGCGAACCGTTATTATGACGCCTGCGTGGGTTGGATCATATGGAGAAGAGCGATGTACTAAATAGGCTTTGCGTTGCTTTTGGCTATTTACATACACGCCAAAGCAACGAGCACGATCCTTCTCGTTTAGCGCGGCAAGTTCGGCTTCCGTCGCTAAAGAGGCAATGCTCGTCCATAACGCCCCACTCGCTGTATCTTCCACTAGATTTGTCGAGGCATAGATTATACATTTGGGACCTGCTGGCACACCCTCAAGTATCTTATTGAGGATATCGGCGGAAGGACAATACCCCTTAAACCAAATATTGGTTAAAAAGGAGCAATTAAGAAAGATATGTCCGCTAGAAGAAGTCTCCACTTTCTTACTTCCAAATATGATAGAACCTAATTTTGTTTGATTATCAAATATCCCCTCATAAGCATTTGTAAATGAGGCTCCGAATATCACCGCTTCTAACCCTGCCTTGCTTTTTGTATCAGCGTTATATAGTCCAAATGCAGCTGAACCAATATTCTGAATCTTTGGCAGAATGAGATTCCCTGAAACAGGTGCATCCCTAAATGCTTGCGACCCGATATTTGTAACTGATGAATTTACGATTAAGGAAATGTCAGAGACAAGATTTGTGCATCCAATAAATGCATTGCCTAGTATACAATTTAGATTGGGGCATCCGCTAAAGTCAGCTTTCTTAAGATTATAGGAATTAACAAAGCATGAAGCAGGTATCGTCGTTAACGGACCTGACACATTAACACTTTCTAACCATACCTCTCTTCCGTTAGATACATTAGAGAAACTAAATGCCTCTGTGCCCAAGTTCTCGAGATTTGTAAGTGTAATTGAGCCCTTTAACGGGACTTTATAAAACGCCGCTGCCCCTATGTTTGTGACCGCAGAGTTAATAAGGAGAGTCGCGTCCGCTTGAAAATTAGTGCAACTACTAAAGCATCTATCATCAAAAGACCTAAGATAGGGGAATGTATTTGGTTTTAGAGTTTTTAATGGAGTACGCAACGCCCATTTTGCTGGGAAGCGCGTAATATTAGGTGAGATCACGATGTTAGTCACATAAAGAGCAGGGTAATTGCCCTTCTTGTCGGCTACAGTTGCTGTGAACATATTTGTTGATAAATCAAAGACATCTGGTCCTATAAACTCACAGCAAGTCTGGGCAAACTCAGAAGCCGAAACCGAAATAACTGAATATCCAGTATCCCCCTTTGCCGTTGTGAAATCTATCTTTTTAGCGCTCTTTGCATTCTTAGAGGTAATCTGCCAGCCTGTAACACTTTCTCCTGTGCCGTCCTTCAGAGTGACCAAGCTCACCGAGAACTTACATTGTGCATCACTTGGTGCATCATTCGTAAGAACTCCTTCAGTATAAAACCACTTGGCCTGCGCTGCCGAAAAGAAAAACACTCCTACCAGAAAGGCAAGGAGCTTAAACCTTATATGTGTTTCCATAATTGCTTCAAGTCTCATCCTATTATTATATCATATTTCGTCGCACGAGGGTAGGGGTTGCCGTCGCGCTTTCATCGTTTGCTATCACTTTCCTCTTGACTTCGTAAAACAGAAAAGGTAAAATATAATCATTCTATTTTCCTTTGTGTGAAAAGTGTTCGTTGAGCACACCTAAGGAAAGTAGTTGAAAAGCTATTAATAGAAAGGTTATATTAAAGCCTTGAGACATATAGACCTACGAAAGTGGTTCGTTTCGGATTGCACTTCTAGCGAATTGCTAGAAGCGATGGCGGCTTGGCGGTGTGATGGTGCGCGGCATTTTGTATGCTTTTGTGATGCGAATGGGCTCGCGCATGGTTGGCAAGATCCTGAACTCGCAGCAGCCTATCGTGCGGCAGATGCGGTTCTTGCGGATGGTGCTGCCACAAAGTTGCTCGCGCAAATCAGTGGCGGCAAGCTACCAGAGCGTGTGATAGGGCCACACCTCTTCCCGCAGGCACTTGCCTATGGCATTTCGCGTCATTGGCGGCATTTCTTCTATGGTGCAGGGCCAGGTGTTGCGGATGCCCTCGCGGCGAAAATGCGCGAGCGCTTTCCGGGAGTAGAGATTGTCGGAACTTATACGCCGCCCTTTGGCGATGTAACGGAATCTGAATGGGCGCGGCAGAAAGCGGTCATTGCGGAGGCTCGCCCCGACTTTGTTTGGGTTGCTCTGGGGAGCCCGAAGCAAGAGAAGTGGTGTGCGCGGCACATTCAAGAGCTTGGCGCGGCAGTTCTTCTGCCTGTGGGCGCAGTATTTGACTTTTATACGGGACGAGTTCCGCAAGTCCCTGAGTGGGTGCATCGCGCAGGGCTCTGTTGGTTGTGGCGACTTTTGACTGGCGGCAAACGGACCTTCCGTCGTAATATGTGGTGTCTGCCGCGCGCGGCGGCAATCCTAATTTCGGAGTTTATTCGTTTGAGGGTACTGCGTAGACCCCTGAGATCAGAATGAGAGCAACGCTTTTTACAGCCCTAAAGCCTGCCCAAGGTGATGTAGCGCGGATACAGTCTGTCGCCCTCGCCAATTGGCGCGAAAGATTGCCTAATTGTGAGATTATAACCTTCGAAGGAGAACCGCCATTGTTTGCGGAAGTTATCCGTCGAAGTGCCGCGTGCGAGGGGGATGTTATTATTTATGCTAATGCGGATATCCTCTTCGCTCCCGAAATTGGTGCAATAGTAGAATGGAGTGCGGAACAAAAGAGGGATTATCTTATTGTGGGGCGACGCACAGATATTCTCGCGGGTGGACAGCGCGAAGTGCACCGTCCGAGCGGGATGGATTACTTCATTTTCCGTAAAGGGATGTTCTCCGATTTGCCCGAGACGCGTGTGGGGCGCGCTTATTATGATTCAGCATTGCTTGCTTATTGTTTGCGACGGAAAATCTGCGTAATAGATGCCTCGGGTGTATTGGAAGTCCTCCATCAATATCATGATTACGGACATCTCGCGGGTGGACGCAGTGAGGTGTTTGGCGGCGCGGTAGCTCGCGCAAATAAGCAAAACAATCGCTTGCTCGATTTCGGTCCACATATCGCAGATGTGCGAGAACAGTTTGTTTGGCGTGGCGAGAGTCTTAGTGTCGTCCCCAAGCGGGTTAATCTTCTGCGGCGATTAGGTCTTTGGGGGCTTTGGAATCGCATTTATCGCGGCGGTTTGGGATTCTGGGGCATTCATAGGTATTATGGCAATAGGGGCGCGTGCTTTTTGACGCGGTGTAAAGTTGAAAAGTGGTCGCCTAATAGCAATGTCCGTCAACGATTTAATCAAATAGTGACTGCACCTAAAGGAATTTGGACGGGATTTGACTTTCCTTGTATGTGGGCGGGATGGCGAGAAGCGCGGCGTAAGCGCGAGAGATGGACACTCTTTCTGTGGGATCCGCCCAGTTTAGGGCACCGCGATAAGTTTCCTCCGTTGCGTTGGGTGATTGACTGGGTCTTTCGTTGGTTTGCTCGGCGATGTGATAGCCTCGTCTTAAATATCCATCCTGGGCTTCTCCAAGAGATTGGCTATGTGCCTCACGCGGGTCAGCGTGTGGAGTTTAGAATGCAAGATGCGTTTGGGGGGCTTGAGCCGACGCCACAAGTGGAAATGCCGCGTTATGATTATGACATTGGCATTTTGAGCAAGGAGACCCCCGCGAAGGGTGCGAAGTTAATGGCTAGTGCGTTAAAAGAATTGCCAGATGTGACTTGTAAATGGGTGCATAATAGGCCTCAGGAAGAAGCCTTCGCGCTACTTCGTAAGTGCCGCGTATTGGTTGTGCCGTATTTGCCTGTGCGGTCATTGAAGTGGAATTATCCGCTGAAGCTATTTGAGTATTTGCAACTCGGGCGGCCAATTTTAGCTTCTGACAATCCAGGGAATGCCGCCGTCGCCGCACGATTCCCTGAGCGGATTCTCCTTTTTAAATCTGGCGACGCACATTCGTTTGTGACTCAGTACAAAGCACTAAGCGCGCGTTAGTTTACACGCTGGGCAGGGGCGCTTGGCTATGTAATTGACGAAAGAGTGGGTTGCGGAGAAAGCATAAAAACTCTTGCGTCCGTTGCGTTGCAGGTAAAACGCAAGTTTGCTATAATATTTAGTGTTTATCTGGCGTATTGAGGCGCTAGGAAGCGCTATCTATTTGAAAGGCAGAGAAAGATGAAGAAAAGTGTGCTTATTGCCGCTGTTTTGATGCTATTTGCAGGGGCTTATGCCGCGCCACAGAAGGCGGGGTTAACTGCCTATTCTCTTCTGACGCATGACGGACGCCGCCTTGTCTCGTGCCATAAGGGCACAAATACGGTTTTCTCACTTGTCCCGACGAACGCACTTCCTGAGGGGCTCCCACCCGTCCGTGAATGGACTCTTTATGCGGTGAAGGCAACCCATACGGATATTGGGCTTCACAATTCGCAATACATCCAGCGGCACGGGAGTGTTGTGCGGATGGATGAAGCGCGGCACTTAATTGCGAATGACCCTGCGGACTCTGACCCTGGCGCGTTTCGGTATATTGTGGAAGGCGCGTGGTTCTGGGGAAACTATCCGTTAGATAAGGGAGAGAATGCCGCGCGGCAGATTGTGGCGGATGAGCTGCGGCGCGGACGGCTTGATGTGGGCATTTCTTGTGCGGGCAATCATACCCACCTTTATGGCTTCGAGGAGCTTTTCCGTAGCGCCTATACGAAGCGCGAACTTGAGACGAATTGGGGCATTAAAACCCACACAATGTTGATGACGGATAACCCCGGTATGAGCTGGAGCCTTGTCGCACCTTACGCGGCGGCGGGATTTGAGAATATTCTCTTTAGTCCGAACCAGTGGAATCCGCATCCGTCAACCATTTGGACGCGGGATGATTCCATCCCTGGTGCCACATGGAATCCTGACGCGGGTGGCGGTGGCAATCGCATAGATGTCCGTTGGGAGTCGTCCGTCCCAATGGTATTTTGGTGGGAAGCCCCGAATGCGGAAGCGCGGCTTCTTGTTTGGACGAGCACCCACTACGACTTTGGGGCTGCGGCATTTGGCTTGCGTTCGACTTGTCCGAAGGAAGAAATCCTGCCGCTCGAAGCGATTGAGCCGATAATGGCGCGGCAACTCAAGCGGATGGAAGGGCGGTATCCGTATGATGTATGGCTTTATTCGGACTATGGGGATGATGAAATTCCGACGACACGCCAAAGCGACCTCTTTCGGGAATGGAACAAGAAGTGGAAATGGCCGCAATTGCGCACCTGCGGAAAGCTTGATGAGCCTTTTGACCGTCTAAAAGCCTCTTGGGGCGACCAGATTCCCGTTTTGCGCGGCGAAATGACGAGTGGATGGCTTCAGCACGCGGCGAGCACCCCCGAACTCCTTGCCCGTAAATTCGCGGCAGATCGTGCCTTGCCGCTTGCCGAATCGGTTGCCTCCGTTGCCACGGCTCAGAAGGGCGCAGCATATCCCGCCGCCGCGCTTGACCACGCGTGGAAAGCGCTCATTTGGAATGATGAGCACTCTTATGGCACAAGCGGATACCAAGGGCGGCGCGTCTTTGAGACTTGGATGCAACATCGTGATTGGATTGAGCGTGCGGAGCGGGTTGCCTCTAATCTGCTTGCCCAAGCCGATTGCCCTCGCGCGACTGCCGAGCGGCTGGTTCTCTGTAAGAATGGAGTGACGGAAAATGATTGGTATCGCCTCGTCGTCACCAATGGTGTTGTTTATTCGCTTTATGATAAGGAACTCGGGCGCGAACTGCTCGCGGCACCCGCTAATGAGTTCCGTTATACCCGCGACAACCATAAGACTTGGGAGAAAGCCCCCGACGCGGCACTTGGCGCGGAAGTGACGCGGAGCGTGTGGCTCGCGGCAGATGAAAAGAAGATCGTCTTAGAAACGGACTTCTCGCACGCCCGAGACCTCTTCAACACCAACCGCTATGACCGCTTTGGGTATATGGCGTTCCCGTTTGCCGTGCCTAGCTTTAGATTTGCCGCGCAATTGAATGGACCTGTCATTAACCCCCTGCGCGACCAGAACGGACTCGCCACCGATTCGTATGTGGCGGTGCGGGATTGGTGTGCCGTAGAGAATGACGACTTTGGCATTGCCCTTGTGCAGGCGGACTCTTGCCTCACTGAATTTGGGCAGATTCACCCTGACAAGACCTCATTTGGTGGCACGGTGGATTCCTCAGGCATCTTCAGTTACCTCTTTACGGACTGGCTACAGATGCAGAACCCCGACGGCGACAGCTTTAATCCGCGCTTTCGTTACGCGATTACCTCATATAAAGGCAATTGGCAAGCGGCGCAAGTGCCGCGCTTTGCGGAACGCGCCCTCGCCGCGATGGATAAGCTCCCCACGGTGGACGCGGCACTTTCGGGGGTTATTAAGGTTGATGCGCCAAACATCCGCCTTCTCACGGTCAAGGCGGCGGAAGATGGCAGGGGATGGATTGCGCGTTTTCGTGAGACGGCGGGGTGTCCGACGCGCGCTGTGGTGCGCCAGGCACTCGTAAAGAATGCGAAAGTGACGCGCTGCACACCTACTGAGCACGACCTTAGCGCGGCAGAAAGTGTGGGTACGGACTCCTTTGCGCTCACTTTCGCGCCTTTCGGCTTTGCCACAGTTCGCCTAGATAATGGAGACTCGATTCCGACCATCGCCGATACGGACGATGCGCCGTATGCCTATTCGGGGCTGATAACGCGTCCGCGTGCTGGGCAGGGCGAGAAAGATGGGCAGCTCTATGTGCTTTGGGGCGTGAATGATGCGTCCGACTTCGACCACGATGAACTTTATCGTGCGGAAGTGCCCGACTTCGTATGTGACGCGTCCACATTTGTGGCGAGTGTCACCAATGAGGCTCCACAGGGGATCCCTTATCGGATTATGCGTTATGAGGACTTGGGGCTCAAGAGTCACGCGCGTTATTGGTATAAGATAGTACCTGTCTACAAAGATGGACGGCGCGGCACGGCGACGGACGCTTTCTCGGGGCTGACGCGGGAAATGCTAGGCGAGAAGGTGTATGCCCTCGAGCGGACGGAAGGCACAAAGTGCCGCGTCGAGCCACGGGGTGGGGTTGTCACGAGTTGGTGTGCGGCAAATTCTTCGGAAGAACTTCTGTTCTTGCCCAAGCGCACGAAGTGGGGTGCGGAAGAAGTGCATGGCGGCATTCCGATTTGCTGGCCGTGGTTTGGTAAACCGCCGCGCGAGGGGCTCCCCAAGCACGGGCTCGCCCGTTACGCGACTTGGAAATTGGAGTCGTTCCCTTCGGACGGCATTATTCGCGGCACTTTGGAGTCCTCGCCTGAGACAAAGGCGCTCTGGCCGTATGATTTCCGTCTCGATTATGAGGTGCGCCTAACGGCGGATGCGCTTATTTTGACGCTGACTGAGACAAATACGGGCACAAATGCTTTCGAGGCGGCGGGCGGGTTTCATCCGTATTTCCGCGTCACGGACCCCTTGCGTGTCGCGGTGAATGGCAAGGTAATTACGGCGGAATGCTATCGCGTAACGAGCCCAGCGGTGGAGCAAACGCGGCAGTTGAAGGACTTGGTGAGTGGGCTTACGATTACTCTTGCCGCTACAGGCAATGACGCGTGGTTTGATTGGAATCCAGGGCGGCAGAATACGCCACTTTGCAAGACGCTTGACGAGGATGAATGGAAGGGCTTCTTCTGTGTTGAGCCGTATGATGCCACGCCCCATCGCCTCGCGCCTGGCGAATCGAAGACGCGCACCTTGACGCTGAAGGCTACGAAATAAGGAATAGGGTTATGAAACTTATCGAGTTTGTTCCGCCCACACCTCATCCGTTATGGAAACTCTGCAAGCAGATGGGGATAGATGATGTTGTTGTTAAGGTGAACCCGACGCTGACGGGACTTGCGGACCCTTGGCGGCGCGAAACGCTGAAAAAGATTGTCGACTCACTCGCCACTGCGGGGCTACGGGTCGTTGCGCTTGAGGGCGACCCCTTTGATATGTCGCCCATTAAGGAGTACGGAGCGCCTGGCCGTACGGATGCCGCGCGGGACGCGGCACTTGCACACTACTGTGAGCTTCTCGAGTCGATGGCGGCACTAGGGATTCCACTCCTCTGCTATAACTTTATGGTGGGACCTGGTTGGTCGCGGACAGGCGTTCGTGAAGGGCGCGGCGGAGCGAAGGCGACCTATTTCGCTTATGCCGAATCAGCGGACGCCAAAGAGCCGAATAAGCCGCTAGTTCTCGATAGTGAAGCGGTTTGGGCGAATTATGAATACTTTATCAGCTATGTTATGCCGACAGCCGAGCGAGTGGGCGTACGGATGGGGCTACACCCCGACGACCCGTGTTTAGCGTCCCTTGGCGGCTATGCGCGTATCTTTGGGAGTGTCGCGGCATATGATCGGGCGTATAATATCGCGGCGTGTCCGTCGAATGCGGTTACTTTCTGCCAAGCCAACTTCACGCTGATGGGAGTCGATTTGAAGGCGACAGCGCGGCACTTTGGCTCGCGCATTGCCTATATCCATGTTCGGGATGTGGAAGGGACGAAGGAAGATTTCACGGAACTCTTTCACGACCAAGGCAAGGTTGACCAATTTGCGCTTATGCGGGTCTATCGTGAATTGGGACTAGATGTTCCCTTGCGCGGAGACCACGTGCCTGAGATGCAAGGGGATAAGCTCCTCGCGCCCGACGCCGTGCCTGGCTATTCAGTGCTCGGTCGCCTCTTCGCCGATGGCTACCTAAAAGCCCTCCTGCAAGGCACACAAGCACGCTAAGCGAAGCTTTAAGTTTTGGTTTTATAAACTCCGAGGGGCTACAAAAGCTTCGCTAACGCTACGCGGAGGGCTTCGCAAGAATCGCCCAGACATAGCTGTTTTGTCTCACCCGAGAGCCGCAGAGTTCGCAGAGAGTTTGATGTGAGAGCACAAATGTGCTGATTTGGCTTGAGTTCTCACCCTGAATTATGGTATAATTTGTGGTGTTCGGATGACGGATAAAGCAAGTGAGTCCGAGCCTTATAGACCGAGGGAATGCTTAAGCGGCGAAGTGCCGCGCTCCGCTCTTTAGGTCGTATGATAATTTAGCGTCTACGCTAAAAGTCGTTCATAGGAAATACTACCACTATTTTCAAAATCCGAACGACATATGAGCGAGGATGCGCCCAATAGGCGCATTGTCTCTTTATGTATTCGGATTGGCCTGTGGTAGGGCTACCTATGAGTGCATGAGAAGATGATGCGCTCTTTTTATGCATGTGAGGGGGTCTCTGCGGCGGAGTTGTGCATAAAGAGAAAGAGCCTAAATGTCTAATGTATCGGCTGAAACAAGCCATAAAATCAAGAATATGAGCATTGTTTGCGCATTGCTCGTCGTAATAATTCATGTTATTTGGTATAACGAAAGTGTTTGTTTCACTTGGTTCATAAACGAAGTTGTTAAAGGAGGCATTGCACGAATTGCTGTCCCTTTCTTCTTTGTCGTCTCTGGCTACTTCCTCGCGGCACATTTTGATGAAGATGGGTGGTGGGCGCGAGAAACAAAGAAGCGGATACATTCACTTGTCATTCCATTCCTTGTATGGAGTATTCTCGCCTATTTGATTCTTGTGCCTCAGAATATGATAGAAGATTATGTGGCGCATCGTCCATTTGGTACTTCTATTTCTCTTTCGAACGGAAAATGGATTTCGCTATTTGGTCTTGATTTGTCCACAATGCCCTTTTTGCTTCCGCTATGGTATGTACGAGCTCTTTTCTTTCTTGTTTTGCTTTCGCCTCTCGTAAATAAAGGTGTCTGTAAATTTAGAATCGTATGGTTGCTCCTGACTCTTGTTCTTCCTAAGATAGTTTATGTTCTTACCACGCGAGCACATCTGCCGTTCTGGACAGGATTCTTTGGCTCGGGAGGTGTTTCATTGGCAGGGCTCTTCTATTTCTCTGTGGGAATCTATATTAGAAGGTTTAATGTTTCGATTCACTCTAGGCCATTAGCAATTGTATGTGCAATTTTGGGAACTGGTGGATTAATTGCGCAAGTAATTCTGCATGCACATGGCATAAAGCTTCCGTGCGGTATGGAATATCTTCGCGTTCCTTTTCTAATGTATGCAGTTTGGTACATTATGCCCTCGCGTCCGTTTCCTATATGGCTTACATCTTGTTCATTCCCAATCTATGTGACCCACATAATTCTTTGGCGGCAAGTAAGTGCTGTTACGCGGCGGTGTATTGCCAATCCGCAACTTGAAAGCATTGTATGTTGTCTGGTCGTAATGGTCTATGCACTAATCGGCATTAATCTATTGCGAAAGTATTTCCCCCGTCTCTCAAACTTCCTCTTTGCAGGGCGCGCCTGAGTTTGTTACGAGTTGTCTGAGACTATAAATTGCCTACTTCACTGGCACCGAGGGAAGTAGGAAGTGGCATGCCTGAGTCTAGAACCCCATATGCCGCGCCCTACTTCCCTGCTATAGGGTCTCCTAGGGCGCGGCTTCAAAAGACCTAGGTCTTTTGAACGGAACACCTAGGTCTTTTAATCAAAACACCTAGGTCTTTTGTTTGAA
>CAVLAC010000037.1:0-3524 GCA_963661055.1 bacterium
GCCCAGTGTTTGCTCCGGGGGCTGTCCCTCCGTGCTCATGAAGTGTACAACGGACTTAACAAACTTGAAACCTCCGTGACAGCAAACCTGAGGGCGGTCGAGGAAGAAGGCGAGAAAAATGATATTAAGCTTCCCCCCGTTCAGGTGACCGCAGATGGTGTCGTTCCGGTGAACCCGAAGGACTCTGTCGTCGGAGAAACTCCCGCCGAGGTCGTGTCGGAACCCGGGAAGACCGAGGAGACTAAATCGGACCCTCGTATCGATGCTATTATGAAATCGCTTAAGCCCGGGCAATCCGTGGAAATCACGGCTAATGCGACGGGCATTAAGCATAAGATAACGGAGACCCGTAAGTAAGGGTCACCGCCACGCTTCGCAGCGGTTGGCTTTCATCTTATCCCTCCGCAAGCCGCGCCTACGTTTGTAGGAGCGGCTACTTCTTTCCTCGCGGAGGAAGTCGCGTTCAAAACGGAAGTTGCGTTTTTTATTTGGATTCATTTGTTTTACCCTCCGTATTCATCTCACACGGCTCTACCTTGACCTTCAGCCTCATCGAATCGCGTGTCTCGACAATGCCGAAGTAGGTGTTGGTGTAGGTGTTGGCGTACTCAACCGAGACGACAGAATCTTTCGCCGTCCAAACTCGCGCCCCCTTGATACTCTCATAGACGCGCACGCTGATGTTGTCGGTCGCGTCCGAGATTTCGGGGAGTGCGAGTTGTTCGCCAATGATGGTGCTCGTGCCTGTGTTGGGGTTGACGCACCCCGAGAGGCACGCCACGAAGGCGAGGAGCACCCCGAGGACGAAGAAGAGCGACACCCCCGCGCAGAACCGTTCGAACGGCGAGAGCGGGAGCATTTTCGTGGGGTCACGAAATTGATTAGTCATTGGCTTTACCCTCTTCTTTCGCTTCTTCTTGGGGCGCGACGGTGCCATCCGCCGCCACCTCAGTATCGGGTGTGCGCCACGCGGCATAGGCAAGCGCGAACTTCGCCGTCACATCCTTGAGCTCGTCTGCCGTCACCTCTAGGTCTTCGGCGGCGTTCACGACTGCGGCGAGGGCGAGGGTGGTATCGTGCCACGCGCCGCGCCATTTAGCGGGGCAAAAGACGAGGAGCTTATCCATCCAGCCGAGCAAGTTTTCGGCGAGCGCAACCGCCGCCTTAATCTTGTCTTTCGAGGTTGCCGAGAGATTCGCAACCGCCGCGTTCGCGAGGTCAAGGATGTAGTCTAGGACGGCTTCTTTACCGCCGAAGAGATACTTCATTGCGAGTTTAATATAACTGACTTTCATTTTGGTTTGTCCTTTCTTGTTGGCACGGGGCGCAAGGGACTGCGCCCCCTACCAGTTGTTAAATACTATTTAATAACTGCGGCACTCGTGGCGGAGTGGGTCACGGCATTGAAGCCGTGTTGCCCAATCGCACCATAAATCACCGTCAGCAACAATAAGAGACACGCGGCAAGGAATACGCGATAGAGCATATTCACACTCTTAAAGAGCGTCTTTAACTGCTCATCAAAGCGTCCTTGCGTATTCTCGAGCGCGTGGACTCTCTCGCGCAAATCTCTAAAGCCTTCCTTGTCGCACATCGTCTGAGCCTTTCTCTTTAGCGTTTACGCTTCGTCCGCGACACAAGCCGAGAGGATTTCCTCTACTTGGTCATCGGTCAAGCCGAACTTCTCTCTGAAGAGTGCGACACCCGCCGCGAATTGCTGGTTATCTTCGCTCACGACTTGGGCAAGCACAAACGCGTCCCACATATCGTTCGCTTCGAGCCACTCTTTGATTTGATACCAGTAGCCCATCTCTTTCACTTTTTGAAAGAGTTTGAACTTCGAGAGTTTCCGCCACCCTTTGTTGGTGACTTCCACCACTGAGCCGTTAATTCCAGCCGCGTATCTTACTTCTGCCATAGGTAGTTTCCTTTTTTGGTTTTGAATATTTCGGCGAACTCGCGGTAGATGGCACGAAGCCACCCACGGCGAGAAGCCATTGATAAAAGAGCCTTCTTGTCTCCGCCTTCAGCGCGGCGGAAGTCACGGCGCGTCCTGCGCCAATTGCCACGGTAGAGCCGCGTTTGACCAACCGTGACCACGAAGCCACAAATCTTAACGCCGCGCCCTGTGATTGGCGCGAGTTGCCAATCGTCCTTGACTGAGCACCCGACACCCGCAAGCCAGTTCTTCGCTTCGTTTATCGCCCTGTGGAGCGACTTCTTGTAGCGGCTAAATAGCGTCCAATTGTCCATATAGACATAGATTTTCGATACGCCCTTAATGGACTTCAGCAAAAAGTAGAGCGGCACGAGGTAGAGATTCGCAAGTGCGTGCGAGAAGGGATAGCCAATCGGCAAGCCCTCATCGGACGAATCGACAATAGTGCGGAACATCTCGAGCACCTTCTTATCCTTGAATATCGTCTCGAGCCGCGCCATTACTATTCGGTGGTCAATGTGCTGATAGAACTTGCGAATATCGAAGTACAGCGAATACCGCGCCTTGCCTTCGGCGTTGAGGTGAACGAATCTCTCGCACTTCTTCGCGGCGAGGTGCCCACCATAGCCCTTGCGAGACGAGAAGGACTGCGTATGGATTCGCTTCTCGACATACGGCTCACAAATACGCCAAAGAGCCGTTTGCGCGATTACCGACTGATAGGACGGAATCTGCAACCGCCGCGTTTTGCCATATTCGTGGATGTACTTGACGCGCGGTTTACCAATAATCCCCGCGTAGTCGTTTATCATCTTCTCGCGGATTTCCCACGCTAGGCGGTAGTCGATTCCCTTGCGCAGTCTAACAGGTCGGTGCGCGTCAAAGATAGCCATTGCCGCGACAATGTTGTCGTAGTCAATGACTTTATCATATAGAAAACCGACCCGCTTCATTCTTTACTTCTTGCCTTTCTTTGCGGGGCGCAAGGGACTGCGCCCCCTACCTTTCCTGCTTGTGCTAGTCCTTTTCGAGGAGGCTTTCGCCTTCCTACTAACGACCGTTTCATGCACTTTTTTCACCGCGATACGCACAATCTTCACTGCGCGTATATCAGCCGCCTTGAGTGGTGTTGCAAGTTTAGGCGCAGAGCGGAAAGGTTTATCCTTGCCATTAGACTTAGGAGAGGGCGAGCACGCCAGTTGTTCCCGTTCACATTCAAGAGCCGGTTGTTCGCGTTGAGCGTGAACGCGCCGAGGTGCGAGCCGTTGTTGCGGTTGTTGCCGAGCGCGGCGAGCTACTCCGTCTGCTACCATATCTGACTTTATCCCTTTCTTAGATTTAGTTTACAAATTGTTTAGCCTTTCGTGTCAATTTTTGCCGTGACCCCTCGCTCATCGCTCGGGGTCAAGAAACCACCCGCAGGAGAGGGCGAGCACGCCAGTGGGACCCGTTCACAAACAAGAGCCGGGAGGGCGCGGAGAGCGTGAACGCGCCGAGGGCCGAGCCGTTGAGGCGGTAGAGGCCGAGCGAGGCGAGCTGATAGGTGCGGCGGCGCACCGTGAGCGAGGTGCAAAGTTCGAAGTCA
>CAVLAC010000037.1:4239-17513 GCA_963661055.1 bacterium
AGATTTCGGCTGTACCCGCCACGCCCCAAGTGCGGTTCGTGGAATCGGCGGCAATTGTAATATCGTCTTCGCCGTCAAAGGAGAGCGTTGCCGTGCACTGGTTAAGCCACCGACAGCACTCAAGCGTGAAGGCGCGTGTGCCGGGCACATACTGATTGCCTGTACCGCTCTTCCATTGCGGGACGGACTTCGTTGCGCCGTTAAATGTCGCGCTCACCACATTGCCAATCGGATAGCGGGCAATGTAGCCGTGGGCGCATTCGGTCGTTGTATAAGTGCCGTCCGACTGCCGCGCATACTTCTCGAAGAGCGGGTGGAGGTGGTAGGTCTCGTCAACCTGCGTATTGGCGTACCACTTGATTACGCAGTCAACCATATTCTCAACGAGCACGCCATCGCCGTTGACATCAATCGGCATATTGATTGTCTCGCGCGTGGTCTTCACCCACAATTGGTCGAAGCGGACAATCTTGTTATCACCCACCGTGACCCCGCCTCCTGTATAGGAGAGCGTGCCAATCTTAATATTCTTAATGCAGTTCAAGCGGTCATCAAGCGAGACCCAATTCGTGGTACTTACCGCGTCCGTAATGACGCGCTCGACTGGCGTACCCGCCGTGCCGTCCGCATTCTTCGGGACATTCCACAGCGAGACCTTCGTCATTGATTCGTCAATCCAAGTCGTCTGACCTTGTGACCAGTGCCCGAAGTAGGTCTTTGAGCCTGTGGAGGTAGTGATTTTTGTCCCGAGATAGGAATCGCCAGTCCTAAGCCGCGTACTGGTCGAACCCGAGGGATTCGGCACATACGGCTGAGCACGGAACATTTCCACGATAGTACCAGTCGCAAGGAGCGAGTTGATGTAAATAACAGAATCTTGCCCACCCTTGAGGTAGAACTTCGAGGAGGTGCACGCATACGCCGTGGACGAAGACGAGCCGAGGTAGACGCTGACCGTAGATGGCGATACGCGGGAAGCGTCTGTCACGAGGACGCGCCAAGTGTAAGAGGCGTTCGTAATAGAAGTAATTTCCGCTTCATAAGGGACATCTACGCCCGCTTCTTTGAAGATGATTTTAGCACCCGAGAGAAGTTCAGCTATTACTGTGGAGTCAGTCGGGGCATCATATGACTGCCCATCCCAATTGAAGCGAACCGTGATGTTGGCGTATTGTACCCCTGCATATTTTTCAGCAAGGTCAAGTTTTGCCTGTAGTTCATCTATCTTCTCGTTGGCTTCGTCAAGGGATTCTTGAGCGGTCTCGAGCGCGGACTTCGTGGCGGCGGAAGAAGCGAGCGCGTCAATCTTCGCGTTGGTCGCTTCCTGCATTGCCTTAGTTGGGAGGTAAGTTTTCGTTGCCATTGTGATTTTTCCTTCTTTGAAAGTGTTTGGTCGTGGGTTAGTGGTTAGGATTCGATATACTCGTATTCAGCGTAGAGACCATCCGCGTCAACGCGCAAGCCAGTGATGAGGGCGATTTTCGCGGCGGCTTGCGAGAGCTTGGCGTAGTCGCTTGTGTCCACGCCCTTAGCGGCGAGGGCTTCTTTAATCGCGGCATTCGCCGCAACCACCTTGTTCACATTCTCTACTAGCGTTGACATTTGCTCTAGTTCCTTTTCTCTTTTTCTTTAGGTTTTATCCACGGATTTACACGGATTGGCACTGATTTACGCCACGCTCTCGAGTAGGTCATTGGCGTTGCCGACGGTATTGGCGAGTTCCTGAAGCGCGGCTTTCGTGGCGTAGTCGGCAAGTGTCATTTCTAATAGCGTAAAGCTCGGGTAATTTTGCTCAAGATAATCTTGCGAAACCGCCCCAACATCTTCAGCCGTAAGCTGGACATCGACACCCGACTTATGGCAAACAAAAACTACAGCCCCCGCCGTGCCGTCCGTTATCATTTCTTGCGTGACAAACTTGTTAGAGCCCTCCCCAGTGGTGAGGGTAATATTCTTTGTGCCATCGCCGATTAGATATGAGCCGTCACTTTGTTCCGTTGCGGGTAGTGCGCCGACATCGGTGGCGGAGAGGGTGACCGCGCCCGTCTTGGAGTTGACGGAGGATACTGGGGCTTTCGTCTTCAGCGTCCCCTCGGTCACTACCGCTGTACCATCGGGCGTAATAACCGAGCCTTTCGTGCCGTCTTTCAGCGCAAAGGTTGTTTTGCCATTGCCCGAAGTAATATAACTCGCCGCGCCCTCATCCTCATCGTCCGCACCTAGCGTTAGTATCGCCCGCTTGAGCATGTACAATTGCGTCTGCCCAGTCCCTGTTGCACCGAGGGTAACCCACCTGTTGCACAAGGAAAGAGATTCATATGTAAGTGTTGTTAAATTGCCTTTTTTATCACCAACCATCACATCTTCATAAGAATGAATGTGCTGTGCGAATAGCCATCTCTTATCCCAATAAAGCGAACACTGAATATTGGGCTTAATCAACAACCCCACAGTAGCGTCTTCTTCCGTAGTAAATAACGGAACATATGCTTGCGCTATTGAATCAAAGACCTTAACGCAGTTCCAAATTGTGCGCTCATCTTCAGTGATATGAACAGTCGTATCGCTTGTGTGGGTTGCAAGGTCGTCCGCCACTTCACATGCCGCGCTCTGTGCGTCATCCGCCTTTGTCTCTACTGCGTCCACTTCGCTCTTCTTCGCAAGAGTATCCGCCGCGTCAAGAACGACGAACTTACCCTTCATATCATTGCCGAAGGTCTTAATGCTAGGCGTTGGAACTGCTACTCCAATACCAATAATAGACGCACTGCTAATAGTGTCCCCTGTGAAGAGTTCGACATTAGCATATATTCCGGAAGATGAATCAATGTCGGCAAACTCATCTTTCATCCACCACGCCGTCATTCGCTTCCCGCCTAGACTCTCATATGCGTCCGAAACATAGCCATAGGCATCCGCATAAAGGCTCTCCGCAGTAGACGCGTCCCACTTATAGAGTCGAATCTGCTCCCCGCTCTCAAACTCAAAGAAGAGATACTTCCCGCCAGTCGCGGTGTCATCGTAAACTTTGAGGTCAGTCTTCTTGCGGTAGGCCTCATCTACCTCTGTCGTAGCCCCCTCAATTTTCGCGTCCACCTCGGTCTTCGAGTATGCGCCCACCTGCTCCGCCGTCACCGCGTGGGGGTTTGATGTGTCGGCTTTGTGCGCCGCCAAATCTGCCGCGACTTCCGCCGCCGTGTCTTTCGACTCTTTCGCGCTCTCCGCCGCTTCTGCCGCGCTTGCGGCGGCTTCTTCCGCGCTCGTCGCCGCCGCGCTTGCCGCGCTTTCCGCGCTTCCTGCGCTATCCTCCGCCGCGTCACGCGCCGCTTCCGCCGCAGTTTGCGCTTTCTCTGCCGCCGCTTCGCTCTCTGCCGCGTTCAGTTCGCTTGCTCTCGCGCTATTCTGCGCCGTCTCCGCCGCCGTTGCGCTCGTCGCCGCCGCGCTCGCCGCACTCTCCGCGCTCCCTGCACTGTCCTCCGCCGCGTCACGCGCCGCTTCCGCCGCCGCGACATTCTCCTTTACATCCTCTAAGTTCTCTTTCAACTTCGCAAGCGTCTCGCGCCAGTCAGGCAACACCGTCGGATCTTCTGTGGACGCAACTGACCACTGCTGTATCTTGAGCCGCCCAGTCCCATATTCTGCCGCGTCTACTACAGAATCCAACACCACGCCAAACTCAAGTGTGCCATTGAAAATAACACCCTCAAAAATATGCCTAAGCGCGTCCGTGTCAAAGTTCACTGCCGTCGCGCTCTCATAAATCCCAACACTCGTCGTACTCCAGAAGTCCGTTTCTTCAAGCGGATACCTCACTAAGTCGTGCCCGCACTCGTCCACCACACGAAAACGAAGTGACGGACCCACAAATCCGTCATCATCGTCCCACGCGGGAATATCGCTCGTAAGCCCTTTGAGAACGACATCTACTTTCGCGCCAACACTCACCACGCCCTCCATTACTGCCGTGGCACGATTCTTCTCATCTACTGTTATCGTTAATTTCGGATTCATCTTCTCACTCCTCTCTACACCAACATCGAGGTGTCTATCGCGTTAATATGCCCATTGCCAACGGGCGAACCTTCTTCCGCGACACTATCTAGCCGCGCATTCGTCGTGAAATTCTCGTACCGCAAGAGTTCCGCCTGTCCTTGTGCCGCGTCACTCCACGCCTTGCCAGTCATATTAAAGAGCCGCACAAACGCCCCAGCAATAACTGCTTCGCCATACTTGTCATAGAACCAACGCGGGGCCGTCTCAGAGCCAATCTTCGGTTGCTCGATAAGTCTCACGCGCAACTTCTGCGGCTCAAAGCCACGGCTCTCAACAGCAAGCCGCGTTGCCATATTCGTTGTACTGCCGTCGGGTCGCTCTAGTAAATAATTCGGCGTTCCTAGGTTGCTATCCGTCAAAACAACGGAGGGTCTTCCGTGCGAAATCACCGCCCTATACTGCTCAGGGCAAGTCAGCCGACGATTATCTATCCACACCGCGCTTATCGTGTCTACATACATCTGCGGCAATGTCGGCATTATCGGGTACTCAACTACCCCATCTTTCGTCTCAATGACGCGCTCTGTCGTAAAGCACCGCGTCACACGAGCAAAATCAGCGAATGCGACCTGCAACTGCTTGCGCACCATTGTCGGATCGCACCCGCTCAAACGATAAACCATCTGCTCAGCGAGTTCTCCAATACTTGCTATCTCAATTTCCTCAATCTCAGAATTGTATTCACTCATATCCTCGCCCTCGCTTTCGCTAGATGATTTGCCGCTTAAAGTCCTTTCAACTCTTCGCCAATCTCTTCCTTGACGCTCGCCTTCGCCGCAACGACGCGCTTAGCCGCCTTCGGCTTATCGTCAGGAACTTCCATATCAAACTCGTCCTTGACTTCCGCCTTAGAGACGCTCGTCTCGGACTTCTCAGTCTCTTCAACCGTAATCGGCGACTTACGCATATTCTGCGTAGCCTGCTTCTCAAGAATCGCGTCCCAGCCCTGCGAAGAAGACTGCCGCAAGCCTGCGATTTTAGCCATTACCTCCTTGCGCGAAAGCGCGCCACTCTCCACGGCGAGCGCCACTTTCTCAGAAATCGCGGCATAGTCCACATTCTGAAGGGTCTCGCGGGTACACAGCACAACGCGCCCATCACAGAGGTTAATTGCATATTGTCTATTCATTTTAGTTTGCCTTTACTTATTGCTGTTTATCAAAGCCGCGTCCGCCCCACGCTTCGCGCGAAACGGACGCGCCTCTCTTATTCTCAAGCACCCGCCGCAATCTTCTTCAAATGAAGGTCGCCACTGGACTTGTTAGCGTCGTAATCCGCCGCGCTCTGACCCTCGCGATACGGAACTTCCAACGCCTTAGGCGTGAGAGAGCCTCCGTTCATCAAGTAGCCGTGAACCACGACTTCAATCGCGCCCGCGCTCATCGCCGCGCTCGCCGTAATACAAAGCGTATCCGCCGCGAGAAACGCAATCGGGTCGCCCGCCGCGCCTGTCGTAGACGGCGCAACAGGATACAGGAACTGCTCCGCGAGCGTCGAGCCGCCGACGGTAACAGAAGAACCCACGACCTTCGTCGCGTCTTCCTTCGTCTTCAGCGTCACTGTGCCGCTCGAGCACTTCGCCGTTTCCTTGACATATACGCCTGTCATCACAAAACCCGCTGGAATCGGCAAGAACGCATAGTTCGTCGAAGCTGCGAGATTCGTAACGCCAAAGTTAACACCACGCTTAATAGCAACGCCCGCCTTGAAAACTTCGGGGTCTTCAACGCCGAGTGCGCCAAACAGGGTGTTCTTAACATCAGTCAATGCTGCCATTTTCTTTTTCTCCTTACTTTAAGAGTTAAGACTGAGGCGCGGCTCTAACGCGCCCCAGCCAAGTTAGTTTAAGCGACTGTCACAAAGCCAGTACCAATGCGCTCAGGATAAGTCACGAACCAGTCGTAAATCATCTTAGAACGGTGGAACTCGCCCCACTCTTCCGCAGACTCAAGCTTGTTCTGCACACGCGCCTCTTCCGCGAACGCAATAGCCGAGCTATCGCCGAAGAAGATGGCGAACTGCGCCGCCGAGCTATCCGTCTTTGCCCACATCGGGAGCTGATTATCGACAATGACTGTCGCGTTGTTCAACTCGCCGAGGAACTGCACAGACTTACGCATAACGCTCTGCGCGTCACCCATCCAGTCCGCACGGTGGAGTTCCGAAGTCTGAAGGACATTCGCAACCGCCGTCGGCACAACAATGAAGGGCTTCGTGTCAAGTCCTCCCGGCATCTCGTTAAGCGCGTTAATGCACGCCACCAAGAAGTCGGGCGCGAGCTGACCCGCGTTCGTTCCCTGCGCTGTCTGATTCTTCCAGAGCCGCACAGGCGAAGTGCCTGTACCAAGGTCGTAAGACCCCGAGCGAATGCCCGCCGTCTTACCCGTGTTCGCCGCGTGGCACTTGTAGATGACATCAGCCAAAAATTCAGCTTCGACATCTTCAGCCATCTGACGGTTCGCTTCGGTAATGAGCGGACTCTCAAGGTCAAGCGCCGAGAAAATCTTATCCTCGTCCTCGAGCTTGAATGCGAAATAACGCTCACGGTTAATCGTGAACTTTTCGCTCGCGCCCTTAGGCTCTTGATACTTCACCTTCTCGCCGACTTTCGTCTTGTGCGTCTCCATAATAGGCAAAATCGGCACATTGATGGTCGTGCCTTTCTTGCGGAATTTCCCCTCGTAATTACGGTTGGTAATACGAGGCAGAATGGACTTGTCACGAAAGCGCGTCTTAAACGCGGTCTCGTAGATTTCCTGCTGTGTCGCAGGGAAGTTTGGCATAGTGCCCGGATTGATTACAGAATCCATGTTTTACTCCTTCCAAGCCCATCAAGTCGCCGCGTAAATAATCTTACTTTACGCGCCCCTCCTGATAGGCTTTAGTTAATTCTGCGCATATCGCCGAGTAGTCTTTGGAAGAGAGTTGCCCATTCTGGTGTTTGGTCTGTGCCTCATCCATCGTGCGCTTCCACTCTTCAACCGTGTAGGTCTTTCCTGTACCCGCCGCGAGACGCGCGGTGTCTCCGCCGCCAATTGCACGGGGTTCGGGGGCGGCTGTCTCTTCCCGATTTCCCGAAGGAACATTAAGCCCAAGCGAACGATAGAATTGCTGGATATGGTAAGAGAGCTTGTCAAAGTCACACTCAGCCAATGCCGCCTTAATGGTCTCCGCATTGTTCCGCTGGTACTTGACCCACGCCTCTTTCTTATCGCCACCGTCGCTGACACTCTTGATGAAGTCGGGATACGCCGCTTTAATGCGCTCAGCGAAATTGCCCATCGCTTCAACACGACGGCGCTCTTCGTCCTGCGCAAGGCGCTCTTCCATCTCCTTCAACTTCGCGTCCCGCTCAGCGTTGGCTTTGTCAACCATATGCTTTGCAAGCGCGGCCGCCCCTTGTTTGTAGTCGTCGGGCAACTCTTCCTTCAGACGGTCGGGCAGGGCGTTATACGCCTCTTCCTCTCCCATCCGTGCTTCAAGTTCTTCAAGCCGCTTCCGAAGAGCCGCGTTTTCCTCGTTCGCCTTTTTAAGGCGACCCGTCTCAACACGCTCCCCTTGAAGTTGCTTCTGCAACTTTTCGCACTCGGCTTTGTAGTCAACTTTGGACTCTGCGCCCTCAGCCGACTTCGTGCCCGCGTCTCCACCACCTAGGGCTTCAACCACTTTTTTCGTTTCTTCGTTCATCTTTTCTTTTTGCTCCTGTCAAGCCCGACTGCCAATCGGGGGTTTGATTGCTGTACCGAGCCGCACCATGCGGGATTCAGCCAGCGGTTTTCTTTCATCACAAACTATCCAATTCGTGGCGGATTCTTTCCGCTTCGAGTTCCTTGGCCTGGCTCTCAGAGGCTTCCTGAGCACCACGAATCCTATCGGCTAGTTCATAATAAAATTCTTGTCGGGCACACATCAGCGCGTGAACTCTCTCGTCTCCATAGGTCGCGCTCATTGCGCGCCCCGCTACTTCAGCTGACGCGCGTGCCGCTTCATAAAACTCTTTTGCCGCGCCAGTCTCAACGACGATTTCTACCATCTTCGTCCACGCTTCATTGCAGTCTTTCGCTATCATGCCGCGCCCCTCCTCTCAGCAACGCCGCCTCCAACCTTCATCGGGCGAAGAACTTCTTCTGCCGCGCTATTGCCAGTTCCACTAAGAGTGTTGCCCACTGCATTCTGTGCGCCCTGCGCGTCAATCACGCCGCCACCACCTGCCTGCGCCACTTGCGGCGCGCTAGGCTCTTGTGCCGCGCTCGCGCCACCCTGCGCTTGCGTGAGTTGCGCCAACAACTGCAACTGCTCCATCTCCTTGACGCGCTCCTCATCAGGCAACACATCGTCGGGGTTGATATTGACATCCTGTATCGACGGACGCAACAAGGCAATAACTCCTTTCGGCCCAACGAGCTGAAGCAAGAACTGGTTGTTGATAACCATATTGAAGAGTTGAAGCCTCTGCTGTTCTTGCTGGGCGCGTAGAATCTTGCCCATAATTCCAGCGGGTAATACTTCACAATCGCCTTTGATGTCGAGATTGTCGTCGTAAAGAAGAACATAGTCCACGGTCTTCTTCACTAAGTTCCGCGTCACAAGTCGGTCAGTTGTATTGATGACCATCTTCATGCCACGCGAAGCCGCCTCTGTAAAAATCGCAAGTCCCTGCGCCGTGCGCATAGCGCCAGAGTTTCCGCTCGTTTGCCCGTAGGTATACGCGGGAATTCCCGAATCGTCATCCGCTTGCGTCTTCATGCGCTCCCAGACTGTCAGCAATTCCGAAGCGTTTGACGGAACATCAATGATTCCCATCGGCGCACCCGAATTGCCCATCATCGAAGTCTGGAATGCCCACATCTTATGCGGACAAATCTTCAGCCCAGTTCCGTCGCGGTCGGTGTAGCGGGCGACATCGTTAATCCAGTACATCGGGCCACTCGAAGCCGCCATATTCTGCATAAGCGCCTTGATGGCATTGTTCATCACATTCTGGCAAAGCGACACTTTATCCGCGACGCTCTCACCCCACCACGAGCCGGGCAATTCATAGAACACGCCCTTAACCACAGGTCGTCCAATGCGGTCGTCGAGTATGCGGCAATACACCACAAACCCACCAATCACAATCGTCTCGACTTGATAGAACTCCGTAAAGTTAATCTTCTTGCCGTCGCGATTCTTCGTTACGCCAAACTCAATCAAGTCAGAGCCGCGAACAGTCGCGAAACACCGTATGCCCTCAAGCGTGCAGTCCTGCCATTCTTCCGCACCATTGCGCTCTTGCAAACGCCGAATCGGGTCAAACGGCTCGGAATCAATCTTGCATCCACCCTGCGGATAGCGGTCAAGTAAGCCGCGCACGGTATGCTTGAGCCAGCCGTCCGCCTTGTCAGTCTTCTCCGACTTTGAGGACGCGACATACTGCGCGAGCGCATTTGGCGCATACTTCACACGAATGCAAAGCGTCCCTTCGTCAACACTCTTCGCGTCAGGCGCGGGATAACAATCCATCGGATTGACCGCTTCAAAAGTCGGGATTCGACGATAGGTGCGCTCATACTTGACTACACCCGTCTGTTTATCCGTGCGACAATGATTCACCGCCATTACGCGCGGAATCGGCCCCAGTATCAAGCCTGTGCCGTAAATGCAAATGTAATTGACATAGTCTTGAAAAGCGTCTATGAATCCGCCTTCCGCGAAAATATCTTGTACCTTCTTCTCCATTCGCCGCGCTCTAACGCGAGCGAACGCTTCTTTGTGATTCTGGATTTCATCATACCGCGTGCTTGCCGCGTTGATTATCATCCCTTGCAACATCTGCATAGCCTCGGGCGGCAATTCCTCCACGCCCGCCGCCGCGACACTCGCGAATATCTTTTGAACATCCCGCTCAATCGAAGAATACGCTTCCTCCGTTACCTTCTCGGGAACTTCGGGGTCGGGCGTGGCCCGAATCGTAAATGGCCAATCGCCCGCCGACTGAAAAATGTCTACAAGCATAGCCTTCGCCGCACGAACCTTCACCGCCGTTATCGGCGCGTAAATATCCTCGCTCAATCCAGCGCGGCGCATTTTGTCCTTCTGCTCAGGCGTATATGAACAGGTCTGGGCGAGAAGGGCTTTGCGCAATTTCTCATCCACACCGCTCGAACGACGGTGCTCCGCGTTGATGTGGAACGCCCGCGTCACAAAGGACGCAAGCCGTGTCATCGGCTCAGTCGTCGGCACGGTCGGTGTGACCGCGTCTTTAGGCACTTCAACAGGACCAGTGGAAGTTTCCACCGTCTCATTTTTGTCGGGAGTGGCCATCGCCGCCCCGAAAATCTGCACTATGTCCTTGTCTATGCTCATACTAATATTTTACTAAATACGATTTGCGGGTCAACCACATTCTTAAAATCAATAAAAACCCCTTATTTTATTGGGCTTTCACGCGGTGCGCCCTTAACCTTCCCTACACCAAATCGAAGTCACATCCAAAGTCAGAGGCCGAAAATTTGCCGCGCCGCGTCTCCAAATCACCCGTCGGCAAGGAATAATCCACCCCGTTCTCAAACGCCCCCACGCACAAATACTGAAATGCGTCGTGGATGTGCGAGTACTTGTTCTTGTCCGCTTCGGGCGTGTAGCGCTCATCGCCGTCCGCGCCTGTCCGCAACTTGCGATAGCAATAGTACCCATTGAATCCTTTGCGGAGCATTTTGCAATTCTCACCCAACTGAAGTGCCGCGACACCCTTATAACTCCGCCGCAAGAGTTTCGACACTGCGTCAATGCGAATCCGAAACTCATTGTTCTTCAGCCCGGGGGCGGCTTTCGTGTGTATCCCATAGCGATTGAATGTTTCAATCGCCGAGACCGATACGACTTCGTTGTAGTTCTGCCCAGCGGGGTCGCCAAAGTTAATGTGCGGACAATTCGGGAAGCCGTACTTGTTCATCAAGAGCGGCCTCAACAACTGCTCAATGAATTGGTCGCTACTCATATTCTCCGCCGTCACTTCGTCCAAAACACGCAATACGCCGTCCATTCCCAACTGCGCTATCACAGTCGCGGGCGTTCGCCCAAAGTCCGAACCCATCAACAGCGTTAAGCCGCGCTGATATTTCATTTCGCCGCGATAACAGTGTATCTCGTCGTTGTATTCGGGGTAGACAGGCCGCCCCTCAACCGAGGTGCCAAACTGATTCAAGATGAGTCGCTTGACCTTGTCGGGGTCTGCGCCCACCGTCTGCTTGTGCCAGTAGTAGAATCCCTCTTTCAGATTCTCCACATTCTCCGCTGGACGAATCCCGAACTTCTCAAAATCCCGCCCATCATTGTCCACATAGTAAATTTTCCCATCCTCGCGCTTGCGCTGTAAGAGCGCGGGCGGCTGGACGAAGAACAGCATTTTGTCGGGCTTCTCCACACACTCTTTCCGATACCACCAATTCGATTCGTCGGGCGAGTTCGTGTCCATCACTACAGGAAAACTCCTCAGCCGCGCCCCCTTGACGGGTTGGAATCGCCCAATTCGTCCGTGCATTTCATCAATGAGCTTCCACGGAATCTGCGTCGCTTCGTTGATGAACGCCCCAGATATTTCAAGGGACATCAAGTCGTTGCGAATGTTCGGCGATTCAAACGCATAAAACACAAGGTCAACCCGAACGATTACCCCCTCATCCTTCATCGACGGAATCTCCAGCCGCCCCGTCATCGGCGAACTCTTGTGCACCACCGTCTGCGGAAACCACTGTAGCCAAGTCTCCATCGTCGTCTGCGTCAGCGCGGGGTACGAGTGCCGCCCCACCAAAAACTTCGACCACTTCATCCGCCGCGCCACCCCATACTCCACCACCTCAGCAATCTCCTGCTTGTCCGCCATCATAACTAGGTCCCAACAGCAAGCCACCGATTTGCCCGAACCAACTGGCCCGCGTATGCACTTGTACTCCACATCCAGCGGAGCCATATGAAACGCCGTCCCAGTCCAACTCGCGTTATAATTCACAACACTGCTCATACTACCTCCACTTTGTTCGGCGTGTGATACCGCCCATCGTCACACTCCACAATGTACCTCACATAGTTCGCGGACTCACTCCGCACCCCAAAGAGCACTGGCAGGTTATGCCGCCGGCAGTACCAACGCGGATTCACCCCCACAGGAACAACCCCAACTATGGTACCAAACCCCCATATCCCCGCCCCCACACGCTTAACCTTCGCCCCAACACGCGCCACCGCACGAACATCGCGAACACGCCCAACGCGGCTGATAGACCCACACGCCACAGTCGAAACGCAACCGCCAACCACACGCGACACCTCCGAGAGCCCCGCACGCCCACCAGACCCACACGAGGTCTGTGTCTGCGCGGGAGTCCCCTGTACTCGTCCAACCCGCCCCCAATTGTCGGGCGCAAACCCCCCACACCCCCCGCTTGTCGCGCAGGTCGGGCGGGTCGGCAGGTTGGGAGAAGAGTTCTTTACCCTCTCCTCTGCTTGAGAAATGTTATTATAATTTCGTTTTATCTTCATTTTATATCAATTATCGCGGGGTCGGGCAGATTGTCCACACACTTGCCACACAGATTCGGCGCGGCGGCAGAGGTTGGGGCAGATCCGCCCCCGCCCATAAATGTAATATTATAGGTCACCCCGCCCGCCGTGAGCTTGGCGGCGGCATTATCCCCCGCTGTATTATGGGGCGGGGGTGAAAAGTCCTTGCGCCCCAACCGCTCCAACGCGAACATCACGGCGCGGGCGTTGCCCTTGCGCGTGTCGTCCCCCTCGAGGATGTCCACAAGCGCATCCTCCGCTTTTGCGCGGATTAAATCCATATATTGTGTGTGCACAAAGTCCTCGACCACAGCATATTGGGGGTCCGCCCATCGTATAAGCTGGATAGTCGCCCAATCCAATCCGCAGGCCTTGACGGCGCGGCGATGTGTCGCCCCTTGGGCGCGGGCTAATATATAACGTATCGCGCGCGCGACTGTCCCCGGGTCGCTAACCCCCGCCTTTTTGGCCGCGCCCGAATCGGCAATCTTGGGCGGGGGCTGGGCTAGCCGCTTGCGTTGATTATCGGTTGCGCAGTCTAGCGCGGCGGAAGTTAGGGCGCGATATAGTGCCTGCTCGTCCGCTGTTAGGGGTTGGGCGGCGGCGTTGTGGTCGTCCGTTGCGGGCGGCGTGTGATGTGATGTTGCGTTCATAGTGCCTATATTATAGCATATTAGGCC
>CAVLAC010000038.1:0-17161 GCA_963661055.1 bacterium
AGCGCCTTTTGCCAATAGTGTAGGGGGGCATTTCCACTAAAAAGCCCGAAGAGCCGATAATGCGCGAAAAGTGTATATGGCCTTTGCTGAAAACCCCGAGATTGATACGATTCAAATTGCCCAAAAGCTGAAGGTCTCCGAGATTAGTGTTTGGCGTGCGATTCGTGCATTGAAGGAGGTCGGACTGCTTGTCCGCGAAGGGGCAACAAAAGGTAGCCGATGGATTGTAAAGAAATAAAGGAGCTGGTATGAAGCGAAGGAAGGGTGATCTTCCATATGCGATGAAGCAAATTAATGCTTTCGCAACATGCGCGACAAGATTGTATGGCGTAGTGACAATTAAAGAGCTCCAAGATATTATGAAGAAGTGGCTCCCCGCTTCTTATCCTGATATTGGTGAAATAAAGCAGGTGCTTAAGGAACTTGCTAAGGATCCTGAAGAGGTGTTATATTGTTTGAAAGGGGATAGGGTATGCCATTTTGAATTTAGCACAATGACGCAGAAAGAAGTGGAAGAGTTTAGGGAAGGGGTCTCCGAGACGCCGCGTTGGATGCCTGACAACCTTATCTTCCGACGAAGTTACCGATTCAACTTTCTTTTGCTGATCAGGCACGCTTTGTTGCGGAAACGATTCGCCGCCTTAACGCTACAAACAAGTTCGCGAATATTACATACGGCACTCAAGAAGAATTCCGTAAGAAATAATCTGCCATCAATTACCAGCGATTAGAAGATGAGGCGCATTTGGTGCCAGTGGACACCACCGTGGGTGGAGCCACGAAAGCCCTCGTCGATGAAGCCAAATTTGGCATAGTAGTCAACGAGGTGGTCTTTACAAGTTAAAACGAGCCCCTTGCGTCCCTGTTGCCGCGAATCTTCAATGACGCGGTTAAGGAGTTGTCCTGCGAGCCCGCGTTTGCGATATTCAGGGATAGTCACTACATCTAGAATAACCTGCCATGTGCCGCGCTCATTGTGAAGATTGGTATTCGCGTACATATCGTCCGTTAGGTCGGGGCTATTTGAGACGGGACCATTGACGAAGGCAATGACGCGGGAGGCGTCCGTAAGAATCAAGAAATGGTTGGGATATGCCGCGATTCGATCTGCGAATTGTTGGCGAGAGGCGGCTTCTGCGGCAGGGAAGCCTTCCGCTTCTGCCGCAGTGCAGGCATCGATATCATTAACTGTAGCCATTCGTATTTGCATATTCATCGTATTCTTCCTTTATTTATTGCTACTGTTAGGCTTGGGAATGTTGTTTGCGCCAAGCGAGGGGTGATATTTTCTTCTCGTGGGAGAAGATTCGTGAGAAATAGGCGGGGTCATTGAAGCCGACGCAGGTGGCAATTTCGGCGACGGACTTTGCGGTTGTCTCGAGGTATTCGCAAGCTTTCTCGAGGCGTGTCTCGGTTAGACACTCAACGAGCGTCTTGCCTGTTATATGCTTAACATATTCACAAAAGGCGGTGCGGCTTTTGCCAAATTCGCGCGCGGCATCCTCTAGCTGAATAGGGCGCATATAGTTGCAAACAAAGTAAAGGCGCAACTTCTCGCGTTCTCTTTCTTGGGGCGGAAGTGTTTTCGCGTGCTCAATGCGCTGGGTGTCAGCTGTGGATTGGGCGAAGAGAAGTAGAAGTTTTATAATGGCGAGGGCTTGGTCAGACTCCTTCTGGGCGCTGAGTTTTCCTAGAATTTGCCGCGCTTTTACCTTGAGAGTGCCGCGCGCGATAAGGGAAATGGGGATCTGCATAAGCGACGCAAGGTCGTCCGTGAGGGACGGGATATCGTGCTGAAGTTTCTTTATCCAGCATTCACGTATGAAAATGCAGTAGGTGCAGAAGTTCTTCTTCCACGGACGAAAGTCCCAGAAGTGCTTCACGCGCGGCGGAGTTAGGACTATGTCGCCGCAGTTAAAGGGTTCCGTTGACTTGCCAATTGTGCGCACGCCATTGCCGCGCTTGATGAAGTTGAGCTCCCATGTATCGCGATGAGAGTGTATGGGAATCTGCGCGGCTGGGGAGAGCGTCGCTTCTTCAATCCAAAAAGGTCTCTTCTTATCTGTAAACATACTGAATATTATACAACTTTTTTGGATAATAATCCATTGCTAAAATGCGGTCAAAAGAAGTATAATATTGTTGTTTTCAATAACCACAATAGGAGAAACTAAAGTGAACATAACGCGTCGTCAAATGCTTGGACTACTTGGGACAGGGTCAGCGGCACTGGCTTTCCCAGGTTGTGTATGCCCACCGCCTGTCGCGGGGCAGAAGTATTCGAAGGTAGCCTTGCAGCTATATTCGATTAATAGCTACATCAACAAAGTCGGTCTCGACCGTGCGCTTGAGGATGTCGCGGCAATTGGCTATAGGGGAATCGAAATTGCGTGGTGGTGCCTAAAGACATCCTACTCGAATGACCCGAAGGGACTGCGTAAGGCACTCGCGAGTGTGGGGCTTAAGGCGTGTGGCGCGCATGTCAGCACGCGCGACTATGGCTTTGATACCGAAAAGTGGACTTATAATTCGGACACAATGAAGAAGTTGTGCGAGTTCAGCCTTGCCTACGGCAACAACTTGCTCATTTGCCCCGGCGGCGGGAACTTCCCTCCGAAGGGTGCCGCGCTCGATGACTTCCTGAAGCGTCTTGTCGACCTCTACAATAAGGGCGCGGCAGATGCGGCGCGGTTTGGGTGCCGTATTGGACTTCATAACCATATGAGCGAGTTCCAGATGAAGATGAAGGATGGCACGACTTACTGGGATTACTTCTTTACGAATACCGACCCCGCCGTTTGTATGGAGCAGGATGTGGGCTGGACGACTTGCGCAGGCGTTGACCCGTGCGAGCAGTACATTAAGTACCCGCACCGCTCGCCCACCCTCCACGCTAAGGAAAATGGTATGGGCAAGGATGTTAAGCAGTTTGACGCGATTTTGGGCAAGCCGGGCGTGCCTGGCGCGGTGCCCGTTGATTGGGATCGCCTGATTGCGACAACTGAGAAGGACCGCGTCGATTGGTATGTCGTCGAGTGCGAACGCCACGGCGAAGACCTCTCGGCAGTGTTGCCGTCCTACAACTTCCTGAAGACCAAAGGCCTTTACTAAGTCACAACTAATTTAAGGAGAATAAGGAAATGAAAAGAGTTTTACTTGGCGTTGCACTCGTCCTCGGTGTTATGCTAGGCGGGTGCGCCACGAAGATTGACGCGCCTTGGGTTTATCCATATTCAACAGTCACTCGTGCACAGTCCTTCCTGCGCCAGGGGATTCCTCTTCGTGATTTCCATATTCACCTGCGCGGAGGGATGTCCGTCGCCAAAGCGTTCCAGCGCGAAAAGGCGTCGGGCATTGCCTGCGCGTTTATTGCCAATCACGGTCGTGGCTGGGAGATTGACACCAACGAGAAACTGAACGCATTCATAAACGAAACACGGTCTGCGGGACAGGCGGAAGGGCGTGCGGTTCTCATTGGGGCTCAGGTCAATGATCGCGATTGGTATCTGCAAATTGACGCGGCGACACGCGCTCGCCTCGACTTCATCCTCGCCGACGCCCTGATTATGGACGGACAGAAACTCTGGGAGGACTTCAAGATTGACGACCCCGAGGCGTGGATGGAGCAGTATTTCGCACATAATATGCGGATACTTGATGAGCCTATCACGATTTTGGCGAACCCAACCTACTTGCCCAAGCAATTGGAAGATCAGTGGGATAAACTTTGGACGGACTCTCGCCTCAAGGCACTCTTCGCCAAGGCAAAAGAGAAGGGCATAGCGATGGAAGTGCAAGCGGAGTCTCCGTTCCAGATGCATCCGCGCTACTTGAAGTTTGCGAAGGAGTCGGGGTGCCTCATCTCGTTTGGCTCGAATAACTTCAATGATAGAGCCTATAATCTCGACACTTGGTTTGCCGCGCTCGACGCACTCAAACTGCCGCCCTCGCGCATTCTGACTCGGTAAAATAGCTTTCCCAGGAGGTAGAAATGATGAAAGCCCTCATTTTAGGTGCAGGGTGTAGGGGGCGTGCATACGCCGAATATGCCCAAGCGCACCCCGACCAACTCGAAATTGTGGGTGTCGCGGCTACCACCTGCTACTCGAAAAGCCAATTTCGCCGACGGAAGAAGAATGCCGCTAGGTTATTGATTGTGCCCTGCGGATGAAGCGGCTCGTAATCGTGGGGCACATCTTGCGCTATACAGCCTACAACGCACACATTAAGGCACTCATTGATTCGGGCGAATTAGGGGAAGTTGTCTCGATTTCGCATCAGGAGTCCGCAGGCTTCTGGAAAGTCGCGCATTCCTATGTGCGCAGCAATTGGGGCAATTCAAAACGCAGTTCGCCGATTATTCTTGCCAAGTGTTCGCACGACCTCGACCTCTTCGTGTGGTGGCTAGGCGGCAGAAAGTGCAAGAAAGTGACTTCTTTCGGCTCAATAAAGCTCTTCCGCCGCGAAATGATGCCCAAGGGCGCGGCACGGAGGTGGCGACTTCAATATTGTCGCGGAAATGATTCGTATTCTGCGCCGCAATGACGCGGACGAGATTCGTGAAACGACGGTAGAGGCTCTGCAAAGCCATATTATCTGCTTCGCGGCAGAAAAGTCCCGCCTCGCCGGCGGCAAAGTCATCGAGATAAACAGTAAATGAGAATACTCGAAGATCAAAGCCGATGGCGGGCTATTGTCGTATCGCGGCTTGAATAGCGACAAGACCCCGCCTGACTTTGTTAAAAAGCCCCAAGGGAACAGGGCAAGTCCATCAAGGAAAAAGGTCAAGGTAGTGTGGGAGAGAGGTTTAGTCCCTGCTGAAGGAAGAAAAAGCGTGCCCACGGTTTGGCAAAAGTGTGCCCACGGTTTTGTAAAAGTGTGCCCACGGTTTTCCTAAAGTGTGGGCACGGTTTTCCCCTCTCGCAGCTGGGGCGGCCTTCTTCGCGGCAAGGGCTGACCTTCTTCGCGGCAAGGCTTGACCTTTCCTCAGGCGGGAGATTATCTAGCCGCATATTAGGGCTTTGCTTGAGTTTGGGAGCAAAATATGGTATACTGTATGGCGATGATTGCTGATAGATTTAAACGGATTCAGTTGGGAGTAGCCTTGCTACTCTTCGTTGCCCTACTTTGGGGGTTCCAAGATATGCTTCTCAACCACGCACCGAATGTTTTCCGTGCCAAAGAAGAGGATATGTCCTTCGCGTGGTTTGTGCCACTCTATTCGCTCTACGTGCTCTGGAAAGAGCGCGGCGAAACCCTCGCCGCGTGTCAGGCGGGCGCGCCCAGTCTCTGGGGCATTCTCCTCGCTATCCCTTGCCTCGCGCTCGGCTTCTTCGGCGCGCGCGGCTTGCAAGTGCGCTTCGAAATTCTCGCTTTTATTGGACTCCTCATCGCCATCCCGTGGTCCGTTTACGGAGCTCACGCGGCGAAGCGGTTTGTCTTCCCTGCGCTCTTCCTCTGCTTCTGCATTCCGCTCGCGACCTTCCTCGACATTGTCACGGTGCACCTGAGGCTCTTCGCGACATCCGTCGCCTATAACCTGATGCACGGCTTTGGCGTGGACATCGTCCGTCGCGGCACCATGCTTGCGGCGGGGGACGGCTCCTTTCAGATTGATGTCGCCGACCCCTGCGGAGGGCTCCGTTCGCTCTTCGCGATTATGGCATTGACGGCGGGCTACGCTTACTTCGTGCAAAAGACATGGCTTCGGCGCGGCATTCTCTTCCTCTGCTCGATTCCGCTCGCCATCTTTGGTAATGTGGTACGGATATTCTCGATTTGCCTCGTCGCGCATTTGACGACAGGCGAATTCGCGACAGGCTACTACCACGACTTCTCGTGGCTACCTGTTTACGCGGTGCCCTTGTTGATGATTCCGCTCTGTAGCCAATTGATTGCCCGCGTCGGGGCGGGGCGCAAGGGACTGCGCCCCCTACCAGGCGGGGCGGGGCGCAAGGGACTGCGCCCCCTACCAGGCGGCGGGGCGGAAGGGACTCCGCCCCCTACCCATATGGCGACCCTCATTCTCGCGGCACTCATCTTCATCCCGATGCTTCTTTGGCAGGCGTATACGCCGCGCCCGAAATTGATGTCCGCCCCCACAGTCGAGGCACCTGTTTTACCCGGCTTCACCAGCACCGAAATTGCGGTGAGCGAGCAAGAAATAGATGTCCTACCCAAGGATACCCAATTCGTGAAGCGGCTCTATACTTCCGAACTCGGGGAGCAATTCGCGGTTTCGTGGGTAATTGGTGGCTCAAGTAAGAGCTCGATCCACCGTCCGGAACTCTGTTTGCCTGCGCAGGGCTTCCAGATGATGGCTCCCCATAACATTGAGGTAGACGGACGCGCCTGGCGTGAAATCTACCTCGCGACTCACGGGGAAATAGCGCGGCGGTTTGCCTATACCTTCTATAATCAGGCGGGCTACCAAACCGCGTCACATATCTCGCGTATTTGGCGGGATATTTGGGATCGGTCGATCTTAAATCGCATTGACCGCTGGGTGATGATTACGGTCTTCTCGGACTGCACAAATGAGGCGCGGTGGCAAGAGTTCCTCTCTAAACTTATGAAAGGGGCGGCGCGGTAATGGAAGGTTTGCTTCTTAAGGGACTTCCGTTTGCAATCGCCTTCCTCGCGGCGTTTGTTCTGACGCTCATTCTGACTCCGCTTGTGAGAGAGCTAAATCGCCGCCTTGGGATGGTCGATAAGCCCGACCCACGGCGCATCAACAAGGTGCCGATTCCGCGCGGCGGAGGTCTTGCCCTCGTCTTGGGTGTCTTCGTCTCGTATTCGCTCTTTACCTTCCTTTCTGGACGCCCCGCCTTGCAGATGGACGCGGCACTTTCGGACGCTGTTTATTGGAAACTTGTCGCCCTCGGCACTTTTCTCGCGCTTATCGGCTATGCGGACGATAAGTTCTCGCTCAATCCCAAGGTCAAACTTTTCGGACAGCTTCTCGTCGCTGTTTTGGCGTGGGGCTGGGCGGACCTCGGGTTCCGTCGCCTTTGGCCGTGCTTGCCCGCGTGGATAGATTGTGCGCTCACGGTCTTTTGGATTACAGGGGCGATTAACGCCTTTAATTTGATTGACGGCTTGGATGGGCTCGCCTCGGGCATTGCGCTTATCGCGACACTGGGCATTGCCGCCGCGACCGCCCTAACCCATAATCCGCAATGCGTCCTTTTCCATCTCGCCTTCGCGGGCGGGCTCCTCGGGTTTTTGAGGTATAATTACAATCCCGCGAGCGTGTTTTTGGGGGACTGCGGGTCAATGTTCGTTGGGTTTGTGCTCTCAACCTTGCCCCTTATCTCCCAGACGGCGGACTCCTTTCTCGTCTCGGTTGGGGTGCCTTTGCTCGCGATGGGAGTGCCCATTTTCGATACGTTGCTCGCGATTGTGCGGCGAATTATCCGTGGCACCATCAACCGCCGCGATGAGACGAATATCGGCAATGGCAAGATGATGACGGCGGACGCCGACCATCTGCACCACCGCATTCTGAGAGCCGTTAACTCGAATCAGCGCAAGGCGGCTTGGATAATTTACAGTATTGCGCTCTTTCTCGTGATTATTGGGCTATTAAATCTCGTCTATACGGCGCACCGTGCGGTCATTTGGGTGGTGGCCGTCGCGATTGTCGGTAGCCTCATCTTTAAGGAGATGTCCCAAATTGAGCTTTATGACGCGGGACGGCTCATTAATGAAGTCGTCCATAATCCTCGTCCCTCGCGGCGGCATAGATGGACGCGTTTTGCTGTGCCGTTTTACATTCTCGGCGATGTGGCAGTCATTTTGCTGAGTTATTTCATTTGTTGCTGTGCTTTTCATATTCCGCTTAATACCTCGCTCCTCTACTATAGCCTGCCGACGCGTATTCTTTGCATTCTTTTGACGATGGCGGTATTTGGCATCTATCGGATGGTCTGGGCGCGGGCGATTATCATTAACTATGTTATCCTTTTCTTGACGAGCCTGCTGGGTACAGCCCTCGGGGCGAGTCTGCTCGCCTATCTGAATGTTCTTCAGAAACATCAATTAGTTGCCAATTTCTTCTTCTTTGTACTTGTTTTTGGTGGCTTAATGCTCGTTCGGTTCACGCGAGGCTTGGCGCGCGATATTTTCTATGCGGTTGATTATACTCATATGAAAGCTCAGCGCAAGGTCGAGCGCGTGCTTGTTTATGGCTCGGGGCTACGCTATCGGGCATTCCGCCGCGAACTCGTGCGGCATTATGAGAGCAATAATCGCATGATTGTCGGCTTTTTGGATGATAATATCTACCTACGCGGCAAACGCATTGGCTCCATTAAGGTCTATGGTACGATAAATGATGCGCCGCGTGTGATTCAGAAGGTGCGGGCAGATCTCGTCGTCATTACCTGCCAAATCACCCCTGAATGGGAGAAGGTAGTTAAGGAGATTTTAGAGCCGACTGGCGTGCGTGTCATGCGGTTTGACTTTACTGAACAAGAATTGCTAAAAGGAACTACTAAATGAGCGACTTTACAAAAGAAGAGGTACTCGCCTATCATAAGGGCGGCAAGGTAAGCGTGCGTCTGCCGCGTCCGTTAAAGACGAAGGAAGATCTCTGCCTCGCCTATACGCCAGGCGTAGCGTTGGCAGTCAAGGAAATTGCCGCGAAACCTGAGGCGATTTATAATGTGACCGCCAAGCCCAACTTGGTTGCCGTCGTTTCGGATGGTACGGCGATTTTGGGCTTGGGCGACCTCGGGGCTGCCGCGTCTATTCCAGTAATGGAAGGGAAAGCCGTCCTTTTTAAGAGTTTTGGCGATGTAGACGCGTGGCCCGTGCCAGTCGCCCACTGCCGTCAGGGCGGGGAAGACACAGGCAAGACGGATCCTGAGCGCGTCATTGCCGCCGTGAAGGCTATTGCCCCCCAATATGGCGGCATTAACCTCGAGGATATTGCCGCGCCCGCGTGCTTCGAAATTGAGAGCCGCCTTGACGCGGAACTCGATATCCCTGTCTTCCACGATGACCAGTGGGGCACGGCGGTCATTTCTCTCGCGGGTGTGATGAACTATGCGCAACTTAAGGGCAAGAAGCTCGAGGAGCTGAAAGTCGTCATGAACGGAGCTGGCGCGGCAGGTATCCGTATTTGCGAAATGTGCAAGGCGGCGGGCGTCAAAGATGTGACGATGTGCGATTCGAAGGGCGTTATCTCGACTGACCGCACCGATTTGAATGCCTTCAAGAAGGTTCACGCCGTAGCGCCAGGTCCGAAAACCCTTAAGGAAGCCATTGTCGGCGCGGATATCTTCATCGGAGTTTCCGCCGCGAATGTGCTCACAGGCGAGGATGTGAAGAAGATGGCGGACTTCCCCGCGATTTTCGCAATGGCGAATCCCGACCCTGAGATTCGTCCAGAGGAAGTGGCGAAGGCATTTGGCGAGAAGCCGTATGTTATGGTGACGGGTCGCAGTGACTATCCGAACCAAATTAACAATGTCTTGGGCTTCCCTTACCTCTTCAGGGGTGCACTCGATGTGCAGGCGACTACCATCAATAAGGAAATGAAAGTCGCCGCCGCGCTCGCCCTCGCTAAGTTGGCGCAAAAGCCGGTGACGGACGATGTAAAAGCTCTTTACCCCGACGAGAATCTCGTCTTTGGCAAGGACTACATCATTCCGAAGCCTTTCGATCGTCGTCTTTTTGTCGCGGTTTCTTATGCGGTCGCCGAGGCGGCTGTCAAGTCGGGTGTCGCCCGCAAGGCGGTGGATCTCGCCGCGTACAAGGCGGAACTCGAGAAGCGTAATGCCGCGCGCGGCTAATTAACTAAGTTTACTAAACGCATGAAGAAATACTGCTTTTTAGCGCTTTTCGCTTATGTCGTCCTGGTGAGTGCCGCCATTTGGATGGGCGGGCTCAACCAGGATGAGGGGTGGTATCTTTATGCCGCGCGACTTGTTAAAGAAGGGCAAGTCCCTTATCGCGATTTCTTTTTTACCCAGGCCCCCTTGATTTCATGGGTATACTCAGTCTTTTATAATGACTGCTGGGGGGTCCTGGGATTTCGTATTTTCACTGCCGCGCTGGGACTTCTCGGCATCCTTTGCGCGATTCGCCTTGTGAGGGAGATGGTCCCTGCCGAAAAACGCGGCATTTCGAGCCTAATTGTTGCGTTTTTGCTCGGTTCTAATCTCTATCACCTCTACTACACGGCGATTCCGAAGACCTATGCCTTGGCGGGGCTCTTCATTTTGGTGGGCTATCTGTTTCTCGCCCTCTCCTTTGGGAAGGCAGGCTTTAAGAAGGGCGGACTCCTCTTTTTGACGGGACTCGCGCTCGCTTTCGCGGCAGGTACGCGGATAAGCCTCGGGGTGCTCCTCCCAATTGTCGGGCTAGGGTTACTCATCTCGTTTCGTAAAAACGGATGGGGCTTTGTTTGGTTTGGGCTCGGAGGTTTCTTGGGGCTCGCCCTCGTCTACGGACCTTTCCTTTTAGACCCAGCCGCCCGAGAGGGACTCTTCGCCGCCCAGGCGTATCATGCCGCGCGCGGCGGTTTTGACCCGATTTTCACGGTGGGGAGTCTGAGCCGCTTGGTTAGGTGGTATTTGCCTGTATTCGTCCTTGGCGGCGCGGCACTTCTCGTTAATTGGAAGAAGGGCGTGATTGAGAATAAATGCCCGATGCTCGGCTACTGTCTCGCGGGGGCAATCGGGGTCTTTGTCGTGCAAATTGCCGCGCCATTTCCCTATGAGGACTATCAAGTGCCCATAATGCCGCTCTTAGTTGTGCTTATTGCAGGTTATATCGGGCGGCTCCCGAAAAATGAGTCCCTTGATAATCTCTGGGTACTTTTTGCCCTTGGGCTCACTTGGGCAAGTTCTTTCGGGTCGCCTTTGCTCCAGCAATGGACCACTAACGGACAAGACCGTTTTTGGACGCTTAAGAAGGCGAAGACGGAGCTCGCCCAATTGCGTGAGGCGGCGGCGGAAGTTGAGCGGCTAGACCCGAACGGGAAAGACATCCTGACCCAAGACCTGTATCTCGCCGTGGAATGCGGACGCAAAGTGCCGCGCGGACTTGAGATGGGGCCTTTTAGTATGCTGACGGACGACGAGTGGCGGGCGCTATTGAAGTCCGCCCCCTGCAAAATCGCGGCACTTTCGGGCTATTCCTTCGCCATTATGCCGCCTAAATGCGATGAGCGGTCGTGGGAACAGCAGGCGGAATTCTGCCGTATTCTGCGTGAAAAGTATGATTTAGCAAAAGAAATGCAGGATTTCGGACAGAATGCCACGACACTCCTCATTCTTAAGCGAAAGGAGGCTGAGTGAAGTCCGCCGCCGAGATTCGTGAGCAGATTTTGCGCACCGTCTCCCAGACGGGCGGACATCTTGCGTCCTCTTTGGGGGCGGTTGAGATTTGCATGGCGCTTGCCGAGGTGTTTGATCCGAAGAAAGATAAGGTCATCTTTGATGTTGGCCACCAAGCCTACGCGTGGAAGATTCTAACGGACCGCGCGGAGAAGTTTGGGACGCTGCGGCAACTGGATGGGCTTTCGGGGTTTCCGAATCCGCTCGAGTCGCCCTATGACGCGGCAATTGCGGGGCACGCGGGGGTAGCACTTTCTGTGGCGGAAGGATATGCCGCCGCGCGTGATCGGCGCGGCAGTGACGAGAACATCATCGCCGTCATTGGCGACTCTTCCATAGTCAATGGGACGAGCTTTGAGGCACTCAACAATTGTGCCGCCGCGACAAATAAGGTTATAATCATCTTAAATGACAACGAAATGAGTATTTCTAAGCCAGCTGGAAGCTTTGCTCGCTTCTTGGGACGGCTCATTACGAATGTCAGGTATAACCGCGTCAAAGCCGCCGCCGAAAAGGCGGGGCACGCCCTAAAGCTTACTTTCTTGCGCGGACTCTATCATTTACTCGAAAGCCGCGTTAAGTCCCTCTTTTTGGCGAATTCCTACTTCGAGAACTTCGGTATACGTTATATTGGCCCTGTTGACGGACACGACCTCGCGGCACTTAAAGACTCCTTGACGGTGGCGAAGGAAGATAAGCGCAGTGTAATCATCCATGTTGTCACGAGAAAGGGCAAGGGCTTTGCACCCGCCGAGAGGAATCCGACCGCGTGGCATGGGGTAGGGGCATTCGATTTGGAGAAGGCGGTTTTGCCTGAGGCTAAGCGCGATACTTGGAGTGATGTCTTTGGCGCGGCAGTTTCGGAAGCCGCCCGCAAAGATCGCCGCGTAGTCGCCCTTACGGCAGGGATGATGACGGGCACGGGTCTCACGGACTTCGCGAAGGAGTTCCCTGACCGCTTTTTTGATGTGGGCATTGCCGAGGGGCATATGGTTGCTTTCGCGGCAGGGCTCGCGGCGGGCGGGATGCGTCCAGTCGTCGCGATTTATTCCACCTTCTTACAGCGGGCGGTCGATCAAGTTATGCACGATGTGGCAATTGCGGGACTTCCCGTCATTTTCTGCGTCGATCGGGCAGGAATTGTGGGGGCGGACGGCGTTACACACCAAGGACTCTACGATTTCCCGATGCTTCGGGCTTTGCCAGGACTTACCATCGTTGAGCCGACGGACGCCGAGGACTTGAAAGTCCTTCTTAAAGAAGCCCTCGAGCGCAATTCCCCGACGGTGATACGCTATCCGCGCGGCACGGTTCCGCATCACATTTCACCCCTAGCCCCCACCAAAGTGCCGCGTTTTGCCCTCTGGGTGACGGCGGACTGGCTCGAGAAGGCAAACGCAATTTCCGCCGCGCTTGGTGATGTCGAAGTTGTCCCTGCGCGGCAGATGAAGCCTTTTGACGCGAAATTGCTTGCCGAGGAGCGTGCGAAGGGACTCAAAATCGTCAGTTTGGAAAATGGGTGCCTTCAGGGCGGCTTGGGCGAGATGATTGGCGCGGATGTGCGCTTTGGCTGGCCCGATGAGTACATTCCGCAGGGCAAACCTGCCGAATTGGAGGCTCGCTACGGATTAGATGCCGCGTCTATAATTAAGGCTTTACAGCAAGGAAGTTAACAAAAATGGCGAAAATACATGGTATTCCAGGCGAATGGGCACGCGTTAAGGGCACAGTCCTCGGACTCTGGCCCGCGTTTATGTCCGTCGCTGTTCTCGGCTTCGCGATTTCCGTTGCCGTATTTGCGTCCCTCGTTGTGGGATTTATTCTCTTTATTTTGGGCTTGGGCGTGCTTGGGTATAGCCTACTCAAGGGACTCCAACGGATTGAGCGCTATTTCATTGGGGCACGCGGCGAAGAGCATGTCTCGGGGCTGTTACGGAAACTTTCCGACTCCTATCATGTCTATAATGACTTTAGGGCGGGAGGCTTGCGGGTTGACCATGTGGTAATAGGTCCGTCGGGCGTTTTTGCGATTGAGACGAAGTGTTGGCGGGGTAAGGTAACTGTGGAGGAAAATCACATCCTTCTTGACGGGGAGCTCCCCGACCGTTCCCCGACCGCGCAGGCCTCGCGGGAAGCCCAGTGCGTAAAGAAGGTGCTCGCGAAACTCGGCTATGACGGCTCGGTTACGCCTGTCTTGGCATTCGCGAGTGATACTTTTGCCGCGCATGTTGCCGAGGTTGAGGGTGTCGTTGTTATGAATGCGTCCGAGATGGATGCTTGCTTTAAAACCCAGCAGGTCGTCTTGCAACCAGCGGAACTTGAACGCCTGACGGGGCTCTTGGAGAATCTAAAATGAAGAAAGTTCACCTTTTTGCTATTTTTGGACTACTTATCGCGGCACTTTGTGTCTTCGCGGATACAAAGGACGCGTCGACGGCACTTAAGCCGAAGAAATACTACGGCAAGATTGCCCAGCGTATGGCGGCAATGATTCCGCAGTATCATGTGCTTCAGAAGCCCCTTAATGATGAGATTTCCCAGAAGGCGTGGACGAATCTCATTTCGTTCTACGATTTTGACCACTCCGTTTTCTTGCAGAGCGACTTGGACGCGCTTTCCGTCCACGAAAAGACGCTGGATGACGAGATTCGTAATGGCGATGTCTCTTTTGGGTACGAAGTTCATCGCCTATTCTGTGAGCGGCTGAAGGAACGCATTGATTTCGCGACAAACTTACTCGCGACGGCGGAGTTTAAGTTTGACGATACGAATGAGGTCTATGAGATTAAGCGTGAAAAGTCCCCTTGGCCCGCGACACTTGAGGAAGCCCAAGAGCGGTGGCGGCTTAAGATGAAGAATGAGATGCTCGTTCAGCAAATCGCGAAGGAATTGGACGCGGAAGAAAAGACCAATGCGCCTGCGGCGACCGTCACCAATGAAGTCGCGGCAGTTGAGGGTGAAGAAAAGAAGGAGTCCGAGGAGGATGTGGAAGATACGGAAGTAACCGATCCGCGTCAAAACCTGACCACCCGCTATCGCCAATATTACATTGCGCTAACGGAACCCGAGGAAGAGACGGTGCTCCAGAATTATCTTTCCGCCATTACCCACGCGTACGACCCGCACTCGGACTATATGTCGCCGCTTTCGAAGGAAGACTTCGATATGGATATGAATCTCACGCTTTGCGGCGTGGGGGCTGTGCTTTCAATGGATAATGGCGCACTCAAGATTATGGAAGTTATGCCCGGAGGCCCTATGGCGGTGGATGGACGCATTAAGGAGGGCGATAAGATTGTCGGCGTCGAAAATGAGCCAGGCAAGATGGAAAATATCCTTTGGAAGCCGATGAATAAGACAATCCGTAAGATTCGCGGCAAAAAGGGTACGAAAGTGGTTCTTGAGGTCATCCCGCGCAAGGATACTTCGGGAGCGACCAAGAAGCGCATTGAGCTGATTCGTGATGAGATTAAACTTGATGATGCCGCCGCTACAGGGCATGTAGAGCGCGTCGCCCTCAATGGCTTCACAAATAAGGTCGGCTATGTTTATTTGCCGGGGTTCTATGGGACGATGGATAAGAATCCAGGCGATAAAGGCTTCCGTAGCTGTGCGGAGGATGTGGAAAAGTACCTCGGCGAGTTCAATGCCTCGGGAATTGAGGGGCTCGTACTTGATTTGCGCGGCGATGGTGGCGGCAGCCTAAAGGAAGCGGTGCTCCTTTCCTCGCTTTTTGTCTCCTCGGGTCCCGTTGTGCTTATTCGCGATAACCGCCTTGTCCAGCCTTTGGCGATTCCGCCAGGGAGTCCCGTCGCTTTTGATGGACCTATGGTGGTCTTGATTGACCGCGCCAGTGCTTCGGCGAGCGAAATTGTCGCGGCACATTTGCGGGATACGGGGCGAGCCATTGTACTTGGGGATGTTCGTACCCACGGCAAGGGCACGGTTCAGACGGTGATGGGGATGGGCCCTGAGAAATATGGCTCTTTGAAGGTGACAACCGCGCGGTTTTACCGCATAAATGGTGAGTCCACACAGGTAAAGGGCGTGGAAGCCGATATTCATCTGCCCTCCATCCTTGATTCGCTCGATATTGGCGAGGATAAGCTCCCGAATGCCTTGCCGTTTACGAAGATTTTGCCAATGGACTACCGTGCTGCGTGGAATATGCCCGATTACCTGCCCATCCTCGCCACCAATTCTGCCGCGCGGCTTGCCCAAAATGAGAAGTATACGCGGCACTTGGAGCATGTGAAGGGCACGAAGGAGGCAATGGACCGCACTTTCGTCTCGCTTGATTATGCGACTCGTAAGGCACAAATGGCGGCGGACCGTGCTATGCAGGAAGAGGATGAGAAAGAAAATGAGGATGAAGAAACCTCCTCTTATCGTCGCCGCAAGGCGAAGAAGGGGGCGCGCACCAACGATGTCGTCCTTGAGGAGGCGTATAACATCCTCGCGGACCTCATCCGTCAGACCAAAGGCGCGAAAATGCCGCGCAAGTCCACTAATTACCTCGACTCTATCTTCTCATTTTAATGAAGAAACTGATTCATTTCGTTAAGATGCACGGGGCGGGGAATGATTTCATTCTCGTCGATAACCGCCAAGGGGACTTCCCCCTAACGACACGCGAAGAAATTGCCGCGTTCGCGAGGCGTCCGTCGGGAATCGGATGCGAGGGGGTTATCCTTGTTGAGAAGTCCGAGAAAGCCGACTTTCGGATGAAGTTTTATAATCCTGATGGGTCAGAAGCTGAGATGTGCGGGAATGGTGCTCGCTGTGTCGCGGCGTTTGCCCTCGAAATTGGCGCAGCAAAAGAGCCAAAAATGCGTTTTGAGACTGTGGCGGGCGAGGTCGCGGCGGAAGTTCTGTCTCCGCGGCTTGTCCGTATTGGCATGCCGCCGCCCCATGGACTCAAGGGCAACTTCATTATTGCGGGCGTGCCCCACCAAATTGTGGAAGAGACAGACCTCGCGGTTGTGGATGTGAATACGGAAGGGCGGCGGATTCGTAATTCTGCCGCGTTTGCCCCGAACGGAACGAATGTCGACTTTGTTTGTTGGCAAGATTCGCACACGGTTGACTTGCGCACCTATGAGCGCGGCGTGGAGGCGGAGTCCTTTGCGTGCGGAACAGGGGCAGTGGCGACGGCACTCGTTGGGGTCGCGAACGGACGCGGCACTTTCCCTGTTGAAGTGCGCACTTCACGCGGCGAAAAGCTTATTGTGGATGGCACCCGCACGGCGGACGGTTCATTTACGAATGTGACCTTGACGGGACCTGTACGGCGTGTCTTTGAAGGGGATTGGGAGCAGGCGTGAAGAAGAATCTCGTCCAGATTAATCTCGAATATGCGCTTTTGAGGGGGGCTTGCGCCCTCGTGAATGCGCTCCCCTACCGCTTGGCGATGGGGCTTGCTAAGGGAGTTGGGATTTTCGCCTTTGATGTCCTTCGTTTCAAGCGTAGCCGCACCCTCGGACGCATTCGCGGCGTTTTCCCTGAGAAGTCTGAGAAAGAGTGCCGCGCTATTGCCCGTAAGAGCCTCGTTAATATTCTTCAAATCGCCATTGAAATGATTCGTGCCCCCTACTTGAATCAGGGGTGGATGGATAAGTATGTCATCTCGGGGCGGTTCTATAAGGAAAAACTTGAGACATTCCTTACTAACGGACGCGGCGCGGTGGTAATGGTTCCGCATTCAGGCAACTGGTATATGGCGGCGTGGTCAATGGCGAAGTATGGGATTCGGCTCTGCGCTATTGCCGCGAAACAGCGCAATCCGAAGATTGATGCTTGGATGAAGCGGCAGTATG